>JBFHWX010000224.1:0-5173 GCA_041599275.1 Desulfobulbales bacterium
CCCTCGACGAGCGCCTCGAACCGCTCTCCCACCGGGCCGCCCTGCAGGACGAGATTGAGTTCGAAGTTACGGTGCAGGCTGCGCTGGTCGAAATTCGCCGAACCGAGCAGAGCCCAGGTACAATCGAGCACCATCAGCTTGGCATGCAGCACCGCCTCCTGGCGCTCGAAAATCTCGACCCCTGCGGCGAGCAGAGCGCCGTAGAGGGAGCGGCCGAGAACCCGTACCAGGGGCACGTCGCTCAGTCCCGGCAACACCAGGCGCACCCGCTGGCCGCGGCGGGCGGCCCGAACCAGGGAGCGCAACAGGCGTGGCCCGGGCACGAAATAGGGAGTGATGATGGTTACCGAGCGCTGCGCTCCGGCGATGGCCAAGCGGAAACCGGCACCGATGCGGGACCGGTTGTGGCTGGGCCCGCCGCTCACCACCAGCACGCTGGTTTCACCGCCGGCGGTGGCCGCCGGAACCGGCCGCCGCTGCGGATGAAGCTCGCCGCCCCCCTCCTGCAGCCAGTTTTCGGCAAAGAGCTCTGCCAACTGCCCCACCACGGGACCCTGCAGCCGCACTCCCAGATCGCGCCAGCAGGGCTTTCCCGGTCTGGCGCAGGTGTACTCGTCACCGATGTTCATGGAGCCCACGAAGGCGGTCACCCCGTCCACCACCACCAGTTTCCGGTGGTTGCGCCGGTCGAACCAGCCGATACCGCGCCAGGCCGGCGGCGGGTTGAAGGCCAGGCAACGGACCCCGGCTTTTTCCAGAGCGCGGAAATAGGCATCATCGGTGCGGAAGCAGCCGACGAAATCGTAGAGCAGAAAAACCCGCACGCCACGATTGGCGGCTGTGGCCAGGGCATGGGCGAAGCGCTGGCCGGTGGAGTCGTCGCGGATGATGTAGAACTCCGCGAGCACCGAAACATGGGCCGCGTCGATGGCGGCGAGTTGGGCCTCGAAGAATTCGCTGCCGCTCTCCAGCAGCTCGACCCGGTTGCCGCTCGAGTGGGCCGCCACGGTCGAATGCCGGAAGCGGTGCCAGAAACGGGAAAGGCGGGAATGGCCGCGGCCGTTCTGGCGGTGCGCACTGCCCGCCTCCCTGCTGCTTTCCTCTCGCACGGATTCACCTGCCCGGGCTCATGGCTCGTTCTCCAACGGTCCAGCCGCCGTGGGCCGCGGGATGTCGGTAATGGCAAGTTTCTGAAAGGACTTCCTGGCCTCTTCGGTGCCGATCACCGCCACCCGGTCGCCGGCTTCGAAGCGGAAGCCGACTTCGGGGTTGGGAAAAAAGGTGTCGCCCCGCTGCACTCCGACCACCGAGGCGCCGGTACGGCTGCGGATGAAGAGCTCGCCGATGGAATGACCGGCCAGGCCTTCCCCAGCCTCCACCCAGGTCAGGGCGAGGAGCTCGGAGGCCCGGTGGAGCTGGGCCAGAGTCTTGTAATCGTACTGGTTCTGGTAGAGGGGGGCATAGAGCTCATGGCGTACCGCGTCGGTATAGCGCTGGATCTCCTGGGCCGGCAGATCGAGGTGCAACAGGGCCTGGCGGGTGATCTCGAGACCGGCCTCGAATTCGGCCTGCACCACCTCGTAGACCCCGAGATCGTAGAGGCTCTGCATCTGCTCGACCCCTTCGGCCCGGGCCACGATGTGCAGATCCGGATTGAGATGCCGGGCGATGCCGACAATGGACTGGGAAACCACGATCTGCGGCAGGGTGATGAGCAGCAGCCGGGCCCGGCCGAGCCCGGCCGCCTCCAGCACCGCCTCCTGGCCGCAATCTCCGTAGATCACCGGCAGTCCGTCATTTTTCAATTTCTCGAGCTGGTAATAGTCAAGCTCCACCAGCACAAAGGAAAGGCCGAGCCGCTTCAAAACCTGGGCCACGTGCTGGCCGGTGCGGCCACCGCCGGCGATCACCACATGGCCCTGCAGTTCGCCGCTCACGATGTTTATGGTCTGCAGGGTCTCGCGCTGGAAGAAACGCTTGCGCAGCCGGTAGAGCGGCGCTGCCAGGCCGGAGAGCAGGGGGGTGAGAAGCATGGTGATGATGGCGGTGGTCAGCACCAGGGAATAGAGCTCCTCGCTTATGGAACCGCTCGAGATACCCACCCGGGCAAGGACGAAGGAGAACTCGCCGATTTGGAACAGCCCGAGGCCCACGGCCAGGGGCACGATATTACCGTACCCGAAGAGCATCGACAAAGCGGCGAAGATCACCGCTTTGGCCGCCGCCACCAGAAAGACGAGGAGCAGGATGGTCCAGATGTGGGAAAGGAGAAAAACGGGATCGAGGAGCATGCCCACCGAGGCGAAGAAAAGCAGCCCGAAGAGATCGCGCAGCGGGATGATGTCGCTCAGGGCCTGGTGGCCGTAGTCGGACTCGCTCAATACCATGCCGGCCACGAAGGCGCCAAAGGCAAAGGACAGACCGAAGAGGTAGGTGGCGTAGCCGATGCCGAGGCCGATGGCGACGATGGAGAGCAGAAAGAGCTCCCGGGAGTTCCAGCGGGCGATCCGCCGCAGCAGCCAGGGCAGGAACCGGGTGCCGACCACCACCATGAGACCCAGAAAGCCTGCGGACTTGAGCGCCGCCATGCCCATGAGCGGCAGACCGGCGGTGGGGTCCTTGAGCAGCGGCAGCAGGATCATGAGCGGCACCACCGCCAGATCCTGGACGATCAGCATGCCGATCATCACCCGGCTCGACAAGGTGCCGAGCAGCGACCGGGCCATGAGGGTCTTCAGCAGCACCATGGTGCTGGAGAGGGAGATAAGCGCCCCGAACCAGATCGAATCGGTCATGTTCCAGTCAAGCAGCTGGCCGATGAGCACCCCCACCACCATGGTGAGGAACATCTGCAGGGGCGTGCCGAGGACGGCGATGTTTCTTACCTGCTGCAGCTTCTTGAAGGAAAACTCGAGGCCCAGGGCGAAGAGCAGGAGCGCCACGCCGATCTCGGCCAGCAGCTCGATGTCGTGGATATTGGAAACCGTCGCCCCGCCGGTATGAGGGCTCACCGCCACACCGGCCAGGATATAGCCCATGATCAGGGGCAGTTTGAGGCGCTGGGCGATGAGCCCGCCGGCAAGGGCGGCAAGAACGATGAGGACGATATCTGCGGCAATACCCATGGGAAAACACAAACGGGGAAACGAGTGATAGAATCGATCAGGGCGGAGACTGAACCGCGCAAGAGCAGGCGAACGAAGCGTGAAAAGCCGCAAGGGCAAGTGCCACGGGCAACCATGACCGCTCCCTGGCAGCTTCAGCCAAAAACATGGCTAAATCATGGCAGCGTAACATGAATGGCAGACGACAGGCAGGCAAAAGAAAACCCGGGGCGCGGTCATTATACGCGACCCGGGTTCAATAGTCCATGGCCATCGTCGAACCGGCACAAAGGTCTTTCCGGAAGAAAGAATATGGCGCGGGGGAAGCCGGTTCAGTCGAGTTTCACATCAGGGTACAGGCTGCGGGCGCAGCCGGGACAGATGCCGTGGCTGAATTCGGTGCCGGTGCGGCTCCTCAGATACTCCTCGGGAGAACTCCAGCCACCCGCTTCAGTGCGAATCTTTTTGCAGGAAGCGCAGATGGTGAGGATGCCGCCAAGGGAGTCGAGCCGTTGTTTGCCGGCGGCTCGTTGCCTGGAGCCCGGTGCCTGGGGCGACTCGTCTGCCCTTCTCCTCAGGGCCAGGCAGAGGGCGCCGCTATCGGTGCCGCGTTCCAGGGAGAAACCGTGCAATGAGGCAGAATGGAATCCACCATGCCGGTCGGCCAGCCGCACCGTCCGGTCGTGGCGAAGAAGCTCGCCCGTCCTCCGTAGCGCCGCAAGCTCCTCCTCCATGCCACGCCGGTCGGACGGATGGACATAACTCAGGAAATCACTTCCCAGCACTTCCCGCTCGCCACGCCGCAGGACTCGGAGGGCCACCGCACCCACCGTGGTGATGAGGCCATGGCCGTCGAGCAGAAAGACCATGTCGGTGGCACCGGCCAGCATCTTCTTCTGAAAGACCTCGAGTTGGTGAATTCTCGCCTCGAGCTCCTTTCGTTCGGAAAGATCGCTGAACCGCTGCCGCACCACCTGGCGTCCATCCCAGAGCACGGCGCTGGCATGAACCGCCACCGGCACCAGCACGGCATCTGCCCGCACAATGCTCATGCGCTCCTCCACCGGTCTTGCCGATCGCAGAGCAGCCTGAAACATGGTGCGGTAGCGGGCCAGTTCCACGGCTGGGTGGATCTCGGACTGATGCCGCCCGACAAGCCGGGAAAGCGGCATGCCGAATAATTTCTCGGCCCGCACCGTGGCGGCAATGATCACCCCGGAGGAACCGTCGGCGATGACGATGGGCTCCTCCACGCACTCCAGCATGAGGCGGTACATGTCTCTGCTCTTTCTGCTTCCCCGCAGTTCGCGACGCAACACGGCGTTTTGCTGCTCGAGAAGACCGGTGGCATAGCTTTCTTCCGGCTCCACTTTTTCATGACCGAAGAATTCATCGATGCCCCGGGGCTCTGCCACCTTTCCCCTGCCCTTTGCTCCGCCTTCTCCGTTCCTGCCAATCATCGCCGACCTCAATTGCCTCTTTTTACATCTTCTCTCAGGTTTCGTTCTTCTACTAACCCAGCAATGCAAGAATCAGGACAGGAACGGGGATCGTGCACAGTTTTTTCGGAGCCTCCACTCATCAAGCAACGCCCCGAAAACCTGCCATAAAAAATGAGACCGCACGGAGCGCGATTCTCTTTTCGAAATTCCAGGCAAAAGGATGAAACTTTCGTTTACACACCGAGAAAATCCGTAACCAACTGTGCAAATATTTGTATTTATAGCCATTGCAAAGATTATCACGCTTGCATCCCGACGACTACGCAAACGACGTTTACAATTCGTCTTTTCACAGAAAGCCACTGTTCTCTGTGGCTTTCGTCCGTTGCTCGGAAAATCATCAAAGAAATCAAAAGGGCACAAACTGATCACGGTCCTCTGGCACATAAAATGCTTCTGCTCCCAACATACTTGCCACGCCGCTCTCCGTTCAGGGGAGTTTCCGGCTGAGCCCATACGAGAAAGGAGCCCCAGATGAAACGTTTCCAGGTTGATCCGTCCGACATCGTCTATTTCTTCACCTTCACCTCCGGCAGAAACGCAGCCCCCGGGAGCGACACCGATTCC
>JBFHWX010000225.1:0-5112 GCA_041599275.1 Desulfobulbales bacterium
GCAACCCATGTGGTCGGGCACGATGAGCCGGTAACGGTCCCGGAGCTTCAGCACCAGGTCGCGGTACAGGAAGGACCAGGTGGGGTTGCCATGCAGCATGACCACCACCGGCCCGCTGCCCTCGTCGAGGTACGAGAGGTTGTGGCCGTCGGTGGCGAAATTTTTCGGCTGGAAGGGATAGGGATAGAAGTCGCTCATGGGCAGGATGGCCGGAGTGTAGTCTTGAAAAGCTACAAACCTACCACAGATGGAGAGAAAGGAAAGGAGAAAGAAGGGAGGAGTGAGAAGGGAGAAGAGCTGAGACAAAAGATCCTCTGAAACACATCTCACATCTCACATCTCACATCTCACATCTCACGTCTAACTCGTCAGCGTCCTGTAAATGGCCGGCAGCCGGGCGGGGAGCCGGCGCACTTCGTCGATAAAGATGAAGCTCGTCTCGCCGAAGAGGTGGCCCATATAATCGTGGGCCTGGCGGTCGATGGTGATCGAAAACGGGGTAACGCCCATGCTGCGCGCCTCCACCAGGGCGTGCCTGGTGTCTTCCACGGCGTACTCGCCCTTGTAGTCGTCGTAATCCTCGGGCTTGCCGTCGGTGAGGGTAATGAGCAGCCGCACCCGGGCCTCGGCACCGGCGAGCAGGGTTGCGGCATGGCGGATGGCGGGCCCCATGCGGGTGTACTCCCGCGGCCCGATGCCGGCGATCCTGTCCCGCGCCTCCTGGTCGTAGCGCTCCGAGAAACTTTTGATGTGAAAGAACTCGGCCCGGCTGCGGCGCATGCCGGAAAAGCCGCAGATGGCGTAGCGGTCGCCCAGCACCTCGAGGGCCTCGGCCATCAGGATGAGCGATTCCTTTATCGCCTGCCCCACCCAGCCTTCGGTGGAAGAACTCATGTCCACCAGGAAGAGCACCGCGATGTCGCGCTCGTCGCGCTGCAGCCGGACAAAGACTCGCTCCGAGGGCGCCAGCCCCGCCCGCCGGTCGAGCTCCGATTCCACCGCCGCATCGAGATCGATGTCGTCACCGTCCCGCTGACGGCGTACGAAACGCTCGGCCCGCCGCATCAGCTCGAACTGTTTCTTGAGTTTTCTAAGCAATCCCCGGTAGGTGTGCAGGGTGGTCTCGACAAAGGTGGAGCGCACCGGCACCACCTTTTTTTCAAAGAGCGCCACCCAGTCCCTGCGAAACCCCTGCCGCCGGTAATCCCATTCCGGGTAGGCCAGGGCAGCGGCAAGATTTTCGCCCTGCCCTTCGCCAGCTGAACCGAAAAGCCCCACCAGGCCGGAGCCAGCCAGTCCGTGGGCGGCGGAAACGTATTCGGCGGGAAGACTGCCAAGGTCGTCGGTGATCTCCCGGGCCAAGGCCCGCAGATTGTCCGGCTCCTGGTCCGCCTCCAGGTCGAGGGCAAGAAGGGCGGCCACCTCGGCATGATGCTGGCTCTCGGCCTTTTCACCCGGGTCGCTGCCGGCCACCAGCAGCGCGGTGGCTTCTTCACTGGCGGCCCGGCGGCTTTCCTTCTTTTCGCTGTCCGCCAGGCCCTCTTTTTCTTTTTCCCGCTGTTGCTTTTGTCGTTCCTCCACCAGACGGGCGGCCAGGGCCTGAACGAACCGCTCCTTGAGCTCCTTCCGTCGCTGCAGCCGCACTCCGTGCTCCGCCTCGGGCCGCAGACGGCCGAAGAAAAGTAACGGCGTCAGATTTTCCCAAGCCTCCTTCTCTTTCTCGAAAAGCCGGTAGAGCAGCACCACCCGCCGGGCCGAACCGGTTACCGTCTCAACCGGCTGGGCCAGAAGCGCGGCGGCCTCGGCCAGCAGGCCCCGGTCGTCGTGATAAAAAAAAGCCGGACCGGGCTCGTGCAACCGCAGGGCAAGCTCTTCGAGCACCCCCGCCCCTTTCCCGCCGGCCAGCCTTCGCCGCCCACCGAGCTCGGCCAGGAGCGGCGCCGCATCCCGCATGAGGCCGGGATATTTTTTAACCATCCGGCCAAGGACGCGGGCCGCTTCCGACAGAGTGAACAAATCCTCGGCCAGCCGGGGGGCGGCAAAGGAATTGAAAAAGCCTCTCAACCCGCTCTCCGGCGCGGCAAGCCCCAGGTCTGCGGGGTCCAGCCGGTAGGTAAAGGCCGCAAGAAGCTCCACCTGAAAAGTCACCAGGAATTTGTAGAGCAGGAAATCGTCGGCTTGGTTGCGGAAAAGTGCGATCTCGCCGGGCAGGAAGACGGTCTCGGAATCGGTTCCGGCCATTGTTGCGGCGGCCAGCTCCAGGTGGCGGCCGGCAAGCCCGGTGGCGTAGGGCTCGAGCCGCCCCTTTATCTCGGCCAGGGTCAGGCCCTGCTCACCGCGCAGCCGGCAGAGGAAGTTCTCCTCCACGTCGAGCATGAACTGCTGGGCCTGGCGCAGGCCGTGCTGCTCGTAGGTGTCGAGAAGCGAGGCGATCCAGCCCTCGACCTGGCTCGCCTCCAGGCAGGAGAAGGCGGGGCCGGCCAGGGCGAGGTACGAGTAGCAGAGGGAATGGCTCACCGGCCAGATGGCCGGCACGTGCCGGAGGACCTCGTCTTGCACCGAGGCTGGCGCCTCCTGCATGGCGGCCAGATGTTCCTCCACTTCCCAATCGTTTGGCAGGGGCGGCTCGACCAGAGAGAGAAAGCGGTGAACCAGAGCGGTGTCCTGCATTGGGGCCCCCTAAAAGAGAGAGCCAGCCATCTCATCGATGGCGGCCAGCAGTTCGGCTTCGTCGCTGAGGGTTTCGGTGATCGCCGCCCGGCAGGCCCGGCGCGGCGCCATGCCGCTTGCCATGAGCTTGCCGGCATGGATCAGCAACCGGGTGCTGGCTCCCTCGGCCAAACCCTCGTCCTTCAACCCCCGGGTCATGGCGGCGAGCCGCACCAGGCGCTCGCCGGTGGAGCGGTCCACTCCGGCCTCGTGGCAGACCACCGCGGTTTCGAGCTCGGCATCCGGGTAGTGGAACTCCACCGACACGAAACGCTGCCGGGTCGATTGCTTCAAATCTTTAAGCACCGATTGGTAGCCCGGATTGTAGCTCACCGACAACATAAATTCGTAGGGCGCCCGCAGCAGCTCGCCGCGTTTCTCGATGGGCAGCTCCCGCCGGTCGTCAGCCAGGGGATGGATGACCACGGTGGTATCCTTGCGGGCCTCGACGATCTCGTCGAGATAGCAGATGGCGCCATGCCGCACCGCCATGGTGAGCGGCCCGTCCATCCACACCGCCTCGCCGCCGCGGATCAGATAGCGGCCGACCAGGTCACCGGTGGACAGATCGTCGTGGCAGGAAACGGTGACCAGCGGACGGCCCAGCCGCCAGGCGAGAAACTGCATGAAGCGGGTCTTGCCGCAGCCGGTGGGGCCTTTGAGCAGAAGCGGGATGCGGTGCTCGTAGGCGGCAAGACCGATGGCGACCTCGTCGCCCTGGGGCAGGTAGTAAGGTTCCTGGGCAATATAGTAATCCTTGAGCGGATTCTCGGGCATGGGAAACTCCTCTTGTTTTCGGGTTCGGTCAAAACAATAAGATTAATTCCCAAAAACACCAGGTGTTTCTTCACACACTGGAAAACGGCGGAAGCCCGGCCTGGCCTGACCTGCCAGGATGGTTGATGAGCTCGAGCAGCCGCTCGCGGTGTTTTTCCATGGTGGCCCGCACGGTGGAGCCTTCGTAGAAACGGCCGGGGCCGAACAGGGGATACTCCTCGCCACTTTTCAGCATGAGCAGAAGATAATAGAAGGTCACATGGGTCGATTTCCGGCCCAGGTAGCCGATGCGGATATCGCTGATCTCGGCAAAGGGAATCGTCCGCCTGCGGCTGCCCAGCAGATTCGTGTCATCGACCACGATCTGCCGGGTCCTGGGCTCGATCACGATGGTCTGCCGGCCGCGCAGAACCAGCGGCACCAGGCCGATGGCGAGCAGCAGCACGCCAAGCAGAAAACCGGCAAACTCGTTGGTGCCCACCTGGCCGGCCGCCCCACGCAGAGAGACGATGAGGACAAGGCCGACCGCCGAACAGGCAATGGCCAGGGCCACCTGTTTGCCCGGATTGTCGCGGAAGGTCATGGTATCCATGGGAAGCTCCGGATGTTTTGGAAATGAAAACGATGAAAAAAATCCACCCACATCCTATCACGCCGATGCCCGCTTGTCGCCAGCGAACTTTTCCAAGCCAGGAGGTCACTGACTTCCCAGGCAACGCCAATAAAATGTTCTTACAACAATCCTACCGAAGAGGTTTTCCATGCCAACCACCGTACCGTCGAGCAAGGGCCAGGTGATCATCCAGTGCTATCTCGAGGATTTCGACGATCTGAGCGTGGCCCTCGAAAGACTGCGGGATCCCGCCGATGAAACCGTAAACTGGCGGGAGGCCCGCCGTGCCCTACTCGCTGCAGATTAAACGCAGCGCCCTGAATGAACTTGGAGGCCCTTGCCCAGGCCCGAGCGAGTGCGCGTGGTAGAGGCCATCGACGGGCTTGCCGACAACCCACATGCCGTCAAGCTGCTCAAGGGGGATCTGTCAGGCCTCCGACACATCCGCGTCGGTTCATATCGTGTCGTCTACGAAATCAACGAAGGAAAGGTTCTGGTTCTCGTGGTGCGGGTCGCCCATGGCCGGGAGGTTTATCGATAAAGAAAAAGGGCCCCCCAACAACGCCCTCTCGGGCCAATGCCCCAATCACTCCCCCACGCTGAATGCAGATGTCAAGATGAAGGATTTGAATCTCCCCTCATTTTCGAACCTCCCCCCTCCCCCGCTCCTCTCACCGCTCTGACTGGCGCCATTAAGGCGATCATGAAGTGGCGCCTTAATGGCGATCATCAAAGATCATCTACGGAGCAGGACGGTCAATTTTGTGGTGGGTACACCACAATGCATATTCTGCATATTTCTCTGTTTGGCTATACTCCCAAGCCGCCGAACGGAAAATTGACGAATAATAACGGTTCATCCCCGCGTGTGCGGGGAACATGGCGGCCACTCCGGAGGGCAAATACTGCCAGGCGGTTCATCCCCGCGTGTGCGGGGAACATTTGGCGGGGGAGTAATTTGTACGGTGTTGTCCCGGTTCATCCCCGCGTGTGCGGGGAACATTCTGTACCCC
>JBFHWX010000226.1:0-5103 GCA_041599275.1 Desulfobulbales bacterium
GCCGAACTTATAGAGCAGCGAGGGCGAGGGATAGCGGAAGGGGATGGTCCAGGCAAAGAGAACCACGGCGGCCGCGATGAGGCCGCAGAGAAGACCGAGGACCAGTCTTTGGGAGCGGCCGAGGAGCCGCGGCGTGCTGGTTGTCCCCCGGGTCATACCCCCTCCCTGGCTGTGGTTGACGGCCCCGGCCCGAACCGGTTCTCAGCCGGCCCGGCCTTTTTTCGGCCCGGCCAGCATGGCCTCCACCTCGGAGCTGGCCAGCGGCCGGCTGTGCAGATAGCCCTGGTAGGTGTTGCACAGCCGGTCCTCCAGGAACTCGAGCTGCTCTCTGGTCTCCACCCCCTCGGCCACGGTCCGCAGACCGAGACGCTGGGCGAGGAAGATGATCGACGAGACGATCACGCCACTGGTCGGTTCGGGCAGCTTCTGGATGAAGGAGCGGTCGATCTTCAGCTCGTCGAGAGGCAGACGGCCGAGTCCGGTCATGGAGGCGTAGCCGGTGCCGAAGTCGTCGATGGCCAGCCGGAGCCCCATTTCCTTGAAGCGCTCGAGCACCTTGATCTTGTCGTCGACCCGCTGAAGCAGCAGGTTCTCGGTGATCTCCAGGGTAAGGAGTTCGGGCGCCACCCCGGAACGATCCACCGCCCGCTGGACGAGGACCGCGAAATCCTGCTCCAAAAACTGGCGGGCCGACAGGTTGAGGCTGAGCCCCAGCTTTTTCCAGCCGGCCGCCTGCCAGGCGCCCAGTTGGGCCAGGGCGTGGCGCAGGATCCACTCGCCCAGGGGCACGATGAGGCCGGTTTCCTCGGCCACCGGGATGAACTCCTCGGGCTCAACCGTTCCCTGCTCCCCGCGCTGCCAACGGAGCAGGGCCTCCACCCCGACAATCTCGCCGGAATTGAGGTCCACCTTGGGCTGGTAGCAGAGGGAGAATTCATCATCGGCAAGGGCTCGGCGCAACTGGGCCTCGATCTGCCGGCGCCGCTGGTAAGCGGTGTTAATGGCCGGCGACGAAAAAAGAAAGCAGTCGCCGCCCTCGCGCCGGATGTAATCCTTGGCGCTGGAAGCGAGTCGCAGAAGCTCTTCGCCGCTGGTGGCCTCGTCGGGGTAGACGGCGATACCGATGCTGGCCTTGACAAAGTGGTCACTGCCCTCGACCTGCAGGGGCTCGCGGATCGCCTGCACCAGCCGGTCGGCCACCAGGGCCGCTGCTTCGGCACTCTCGATCCGGTAGAGGATAAGCGAAAAAACGCCGCCCTCGATGCGGTAGAGCCCCGATTCCTCACTGAAGCCGGAAGGAGTGCGGGCCAGCACGTCGCAGCCCCGCACCGCCCGCACGATGCGGGCGGACACCTGACGGAGGACCTCGTCGGCGGCCGCCACCCCCACCGTGTCGCGGATCCGGTCGAAGGTGTCGAGCTCGATGTTGAGCAGAGCCAGCCGGTCGCCGAAACGCCGGGCCGCCTGCAGATCGAGGTCGAACTGCTCGAAGAACCGGTAGCGGTTGGGCAGGCCGGTGAGCCGGTCATAAAAGGTGAGATGATCGAGATACGCCTTGGCCGCCAGGGTGTTGCGGACCCGCAGGCCGAGTTCGCTGGGGTCCACCGGCTTGGCAAGAAAGTCGGTGGCCCCGAGATCGAGGGCCCGCAGTTTGTTCACCGAATCGGAATAGGCGGTGAGGATGATCACCGGCAGCCGCTCGAATTTCGGATGGGCCCGCACCGCGGCCAGAATGTCGAAACCGCTCACCTCGGGCATCATCAGATCGAGGAGCAGGATGTCGGGCCGCTCCCGCTCCATCACCTCCATGGCCGTGGGAGAATCGGACACCGTCACGAAACGGCAGTAGCCGGCCTCCTCGAGAAAGGCCTGGACGACGCCGATGGTGGACGGCTCGTCGTCGACGATCATGATGGTGGCGTCGAGCAATTCTTCGTAGCTCGACCCGAGAATTTTTTTAGAAAAGGGAAACTGCTCGCTCGGCATCGGGATTCTTTTCCTCTTTGGTATCACAACGGCCGCAGCCGCTGGCTCAGGCCTCAGAAGGTCGAGAGGCCGGTGGCCTCCATGACCCGGTACTGCAGATATTTGACCGTTCTTTCATCGGCATATTTTTCATACTCGACGGTAAGTTGGCGCTGGGGCGGGTTCTCCCAGGCCAGGGAAAAATAACGGCCGGCATCGGCAAAAACCGGCGCCGTGGCCGGCCCCCGCACCACCAGGCTGGTCTCGAGATTCAGATCCCGCAGGTTGCGGCGGGTGAGATTGGCCGAGCCCTGGATGAGACTGGCCTTGGAGTCCCGGCTGGTGTGCAGGACGAGCTTCACGTGGCACTGCTCGCCGTGGGTGTCGTACCAGCGCACCGGGATGCCGGCCCGGTGCAGCTCGGCGGCCACCGGCCGGTTGGGCACCCCGTCCTTGCGGCGGCCAAAGGCGTCCTTGTTGGGATCGAGGATGACCCGCACCTCGACGCCACGGCGCCGGGCGGCGAGCAGAGCACGGATCACCCGCCGCTCGGACAGATAAAACATGGCAAGCTGCAGGCTGTCTCCCGGTGCCGCGCCGTTTACCGTCTCGAGCACCGAATCGAGGATCTTGCCCTCGGTCACCACCTGCACCGTGAGCCCGGAAGAGCCCGGCCCCGGGTTTGCCGGCAGCGGAGCCGGCAGCACCAGGGGTGGCCCGCCCGAAAAGGCCAGCACCGCCGCTTCGCTCTCCAGCAGATCCGCCGCCGCCGGCCCCTGGAAACGCACCGCCACATTGGAGTGGGCACTGGAGCCGTCGTGGGGATTGGCCGAGGTGACGACCCCCACCAGCTCACCGCCGTGGTCGGCCACCAGCACCTTGCGGTGGTTGGCCTTGAAGTTGAAAAGCCGCAGATAGCTGCGCAGGGAGACACGGCCCTCCCCGAAGGGATTGGGCAGCAGGTCGCCGTTCTCGCTGTTGCCGAACGGCTGCAGGAACAGACGCCAGAATGCGGAATAGAGGGGGTTGCTGTCCCGCAGCGGCCCGAGCCTGGTTTCGGTGACCACCACCCCCGCCGCCCGCAGCCGTTCGAAGTCATGGGACACCCTGCCACCGTAAACGGTGTTGATCGGGTCGGTGATGACGTACACCGCCAGCTTCGGGTTCTCCGCCCTGCGGCGCAGCAGAAGATCGGTCAGCTCCCTGGACAGCGGCCGGCCACCGGGGCCGGTGGCGCCGAGAAAACCGTTGTAGAGGAACATGTCCAGGAGAACGAAGTGCTCGGCCTGAGCGATCAGAGCGAAAATCTCGTCGAAGATCCGCTGCTCGCTGCGCCGCTCGCCGTTTTCATCGACAAAGGTGTAATCCACCAGCAGCTCGACGCCGGTGGCCGGGCGAGGCGGGCCGGCATAGGAAAGACCGGCGGGCAGCGGTTTATACAAATGATAGGCAGCCAGCCCGGCCAGAACCGCCAACAACACCCCAAAAAGCATCTTCAGCCCAGGCCGCATGAAACCGCTGCGCAGGTGTGCCACTTCGCCATAAACCGTCCTCCTCAAACGGCTCTCCTCTTCCCTCTCGCCGCCCGCCCAGCCTTCACCGCGCCGGCGCTCCGAGCGGGCCGTGCTCCTGAAGGCCGAGGTGGCAACGCGGCGGGACGGATCCTGATCAAAACCGCAGCCGCTGCTTGCGCTGCACCGAACCGATGAGCCAGCCCACCAGCAGCACGCCGGCACCGGCAAGGAACCAGCGGATCATGGCGGACTGGAACCCCTCGGCGCCCCGTTGCCGGGCGGTCTCGAGCTGGGAAGCGAGCTCCTGCTTCTCTCGGAGCAATTGGTCCCGCTCACTCACCACGTCGAGCACGTCCCGGGACTGCTCCACCAGCATCGTGTACTTCTCCTGGCAGGCAAGGAGCTCCCCTTCCGCGGTTTGAAGACGCTCACGCATGCCCTCCACCTCCTGGCCGGCGTTCTGCAGGTCGCCCGCAATACTCGCCCGCACCTTCTCCGAATCCCCGCAGCTCTCCTTCAGCCGCTGCAACTCTTCCCGAAGAGCGGCGATGACCTGCTCCTTGGGCGGAGCGGTGGTCAGATACTGGCTGAGCACGAAGCCCTCGGCACCGTCCTCGGCCCGCACCCGCATGTACTCGCCGCGATTCTCGAGGACCTCGACGGCGTTGCCGGTTTTGAGCATTTTTAAAATCTTGTACTCCAGGCTCTCCCCCCGGCGCAGGTGAACCACCAGTTCGTCGGTGACATACCTGGTCTCGGCCAGGAGCTGGGCGGGAAGCGCAATGAAAACAAACAAGAAAACAAGGAGCACTGAGCGCATTGTTCTATCCGGAAGCGAGAGAAAAAAAAGCCCCTGCGGCGGGAAAGGGCGCGGCCGATGGGAGCACCTTGGGGAACCATACAAAACTGCTGAAAAACTGGCAAGATCCATATGCCCGCCACGGCAGGGCAGAGAAGAGACAGAGGACTGGGAATATTTCTTGACAAGCCGCCATGAAAATGATACCTATTCCCAAAAAGAGGCACCGATATGAAACAGCTCAAGGCAACCAAACAGCGTCAGGTCATTTTCGAAGAACTCCGGGAAACGGCCTGTCACCCCACCGCCGACGAACTCTACGACCGGGTACGCAAGCGGTTGCCCCGCATCAGCCTGGCCACGGTTTACCGCAACCTGGAGCTGATGGCGGCCAACGGCAGCATCCGCAAGCTCGAAGTGGGCGGCAAGCAGAGCAGGTTCGACGGCAATGCAAGCCAGCACCACCATGTGCGTTGCGTCGGCTGCGGCAGGATCGACGATGTGCACTGCATCCTGCCCGCCGAGGCCGAGCAGGCCGCAAGCGGCAACGATGCCTTCCGGGTGCTGACCTATCACATCGAGTTCTTCGGGCTTTGCCGCAAATGCCGAAAGCAGCGGAACAACTGCGAATGAACTCCCCTAACGGGTTTTGCAACAAACGACCTTAATTTTTTTTATTTTCCACGGAGACATCCACCATGAGCGTCCTGGTAACCCGCCCCGCCCCGGACTTCACGGCCCAGGCCGTTATGCCCGACAACTCCTTCGAGGAACTTTCCCTTTCCTCCTACAAGGGCAGATACGTCCTGCTCTTCTTCTACCCCC
>JBFHWX010000227.1:0-5082 GCA_041599275.1 Desulfobulbales bacterium
AAGGCTTTTTGAGAAAAACGGCGCAACCGCTTCCCCGGCCTGGGGGCTCCGCCTCTGGTGCGCCAAAGAGGCGGCCGCCAAGGCCCTGGGCAGCGGTCTCGAGAACGGCCCGCAGAACCTGCCGATCACGGCGCTGGAACAAGAGAACGGTGTGGTGCGGCTCGCTGCGGCCGGCGGCCGCGGCGAGATCACCGCCCGCATCTGGCAACAGGACGGTATCGTCTGCAGTTATTCAATCGTCGCAAACAAGTAAGAGGTAAGAATGAGCCAACACGACTTGACACGGGAAAGCATACTCACGGATGTCATCGCCATCCTGAACGACATGACCCAGGATTGGGATCTCGAATTCTCCGGCGGCATCGCCGGCGACACGAAGCTGGTGGGCGACCTGCACTTCGAATCCATCGACATCGTCCAGTTCATCGTCGCCATCGAGGAGCGGTTCCAGCGCCGGGGCCTGCCCTGGGAGAAGATCCTGATGACCGACGGCCGCTACGTGGACGAAATCCGGGTAGGGGACGCGGCGGAACTGCTGGCCCAGCATCTCGGCGGGACGGCCTGATGGGCGCCAACGGTATGGCCCCGGTTCTGCTGATCGGTCTCGACGGTGCCACTTTCACCATTCTCGATCTCCTCATGGCGCAAGGCGAAATGCCCTTTCTCCAGGAGTTCGTCCGGCAAGGGGTGCGGGCCGACCTGCGCTCCACCGTGGTGCCCCTGACGCCGCCTGCCTGGACCACCCTGATGACCGGCCGCACGCCGGGCAACCACGGGATCATCGATTTCATCTGGGCCGAACAGCGGGCCACCGACCACTACTTCACCCTCTACAACTTCAGGGACATCCAGTGCGAAACCATCTGGTCCATGGTGAGCCGGGCCGGCGGCCGGGTCTGCACGCTGAACTTCCCGATCATGGCGCCGCCACCGCCGGTGAACGGCGTGGTGGTGCCTGGCCTGGTGTCCTGGAAACACCTGCGCCGCAACATCCATCCCGACGGGTTGTACGAGGAGCTGAAAGGTCTGCCCGAATTCGACCCGCGCCGCTTCGCCTGGGACTTCGGTCTTGAAAAAAAGGCCGCCACCGGCGTTCCCGAAGAGGACGTCGAAGAGTGGGTCGCCTTCCACCGTCACCGGGAGCGCCACTGGTTCGACATCACCAGCCATCTGCTCGACAGGGAGCCGTTTGACCTGGCGGCCATCCTCTTCGACGGCATGGACAAGATGCTGCACATCGGCTGGCGGCTTCTCGACCCGCGCTATGCGGTCGACCTCTCACCTACGGACCAAAGACACCGGGAACTCATCCTCGGCTATTTCCGCGAGCTCGACGGCTATCTGGAAAAACTCTGCCGCCAGGCGGGTGAGAAAGCCAGGGTGGTGCTCGCCTCTGACCACGGTTTCGGTCCGAGCCATGAAGTCTTCCGGGTCAACACCAGGCTCGCCGAGCAAGGGCACCTGTTCTGGAAGAAGGTGGACAGTGCCGACGAAAAGACCCGGGCCAGCGTCGACCGACTGGTGGAACGCCACTTCGTGCTCCTCGACTGGGAACGGACCACGGCCTACGCCCGCAGCACGACCTCCAACGGCATCTACATCAGGGTGGCGGATGGCCCCGACCGGCCCGGGATAGCGGCTGCGGAGTACGAAGGTTTCCGCGAGGGCCTGCGCCAAAAACTCCTGCAGGTCAAAAATCCTGACACCGGCCAGACCGTGGTGAGCCAGGTCCTCACCCGGGAAGAGGCCTATCCCGGCACCTGCAACGGCCAGGCCCCGGATCTCACCCTGGTCATGCGGGACTCCGGCTTCATCTCTATCCTCGACCGGAGTCCGGTGGTGGCCACCAGGCCCCATATCGAGGGCACCCATTACCCGCTGGGGGTGTTCATCGCCCGCGGGCCCGGCCTTGCCTGCGGAGCGAAGGCCGGCTGTTTTTCCATCTGCGACGTGGCGCCGATCCTGCTCCACTGCCTGGGGATGCCGGTGCCCGGCGACCTGGAGGGCGAGGTGCCGGCGGGGGTGTTCAGCAGCAGCCACCTCCTCGAACGGCCGGTGCAGAAGGACACGGACACGGCGCCGCCGGCGTCCTACGCGGCGGCCCAGTGCGCCTACAGCACGCCGCAGGAGGAAGAGGAGACGATTCTCAACCAGATGCGGGCGCTCGGCTATCTCGAATAACACCCAGGAAGTGCTGATGCCTTTCTTCACACGACAAAACGCGAGCATCCACTACACCGTGCTGGGCAGAGGCCGCACCATCGTGCTCATCCACGGCCTGGGGGCCAACCACGGCTTCTGGGGGCCACGGCTGCTGCTGCCCCTGGCCCGCCGCTTTCACGTCGTGCTGCCCGACCTGCGGGGCCACGGCCGCAGCTCCATGCCGCCTTCGGGCTACGGCCCCGACGACTTCGCTCTCGACCTGGTGGAACTGCTCGACCGGTTGCAGGTCGAAAAAGCCGATCTCGTCGGCCACAGCTTCGGCGGGGTGGTGGCCCTGCAGTGCGCGGTTGCGGCCCCGGAAAGGGTACGGAGCATCTTCCTGGCCGACACCAGATTGCGGAGCCTGGAGGACCCCGAAAGCGACGGAGCCATCCGCGAGAGTGCCGCCATCCGCGGCCGCCTCGATGCCATCGGCCTGCCTCTGCCCCGGGACGAACGGGAAGCGGGCCTCTGGCTGCTCGAACAGTTCGCCTCGCCCTGTAGCGATGACACCCGACAACAACTGGGACGCACCGAACCCTTCATTCCGTTTTATTCGCGTACCGGCGGCAACCGTTCCGCCCGGCGATGGCTCGACCTGCTCCGCACCACTTCCCTGCGGGACGAATTCGCCCGAAGCTGCCTGCCGGGGCCACAGCAACTGGCGGCGCTGTGGCAGCCGGTCATGGCCATGTGTGGCGACTCGGCCCGCACCCGTCACTCCACCCTGGCCCTGGCCCGGCTTCTGCCCCAGCTCAGGGTGGCCATGCTGGCCGAGGCGGGCCATTTTTTCCCGGTCACCCACACCGCACCCTTCCTCTCGGCGCTGATAAACTTCCTGGCCGAGGTGGAAGAGCTCCGCGATGGCGAACGCCTGCCGGTCAATTTCGGGGTCGACATTTTTCCGGCAGTTTCTCCCCTGCTGCCCGGCACCCTGCTCAACGTGTCGAGGGGCGGCCTGCTGGTGAGGACAGCCGGCCCGCTCACCATCGGCTGCCGGGTGGAGATCCTGCCGGCCTTCGGTGCCGAGCGCCCGTTGCCGCCGCTTGACGGCACCATCGTCCGCCGGGAAGCGAACGACGACGGCTTCAACCGTTTCGGCATCGCTCTCGAGCCGCAGGATATGAACTGGCCCGCCCTGCTTTCTGCCCTGCAGGGAACCGGAGGCCGGGCATGAGCCGCCGCTCCCTTACCGGCCTGGTGGTCGTCATCACTGGCGGCACGGTGGGTATCGGCTTTGCCACCGCCCAGGCCCTCCACGGGGCAGGCTGCCGGGTGGTGCTGGTTTCCCGGGACCAGGAGCGGGTCGGGCGGGCCCTGGCGGAGTTGACCGCCGGTGCGGCGCCGGCGGCAAGCGATGCCATGGGCCTCGCTTTGGACACCCGAAGCCCTGGGGACATGGAAGAGATGGCCCGGGCGACTTTACAGCGTTTCGGCCGCATCGACGCCCTGGTCACCGCAGCCGGCATTTTGCGGGTGGGCGCCGGCGTGCTCCGCACCCTGGCCCGGACACAGGAGGAGGAATGGGACGAGATCATCGACACCAACCTCAAGGGTGTGTTCCTGGCCAACCGGGCGGTGCTGCCAGCCATGCTGGCCCGGGGCGCGGGCCATATCGTCAACCTTTCCTCCACCTCGGGCCGCAAGGGATTGGCCTTCGACGCTGCCTACTGCGCCTCCAAGTTCGGGGTCATCGGCCTCAGCCAGGCCTTGGCGGCGGAGGTCGGCCCCAACGGCATCCGGGTCCACGCCCTGCTGCCGGGCGCCATCGACACCGGCATGTGGGACCAGAACGGCCCGCTGGCGCCGCCGCCGGACATCATCGGCCCGGAGCGGGTGGCGGACTGCATCCTCGAGCTCCTTGCCCTGCCCGGCGACATGGTATTCGAAGATGTCGTGGTCGAACCGCTCAAACGCCTTGCCCCGCTGCAGCGAGTTATGGAAGCGCAATGAAGACAGAAGATGAACCGATGGCAACCGAAAAGAGGCTAAACATGGAACTCGAGGCCAAGGTGGCCGTGGTCACCGGCGGCGGCAGCGGCATCGGCAGGGCGGCCTGCCTGGAACTGGCGGCGCGGGGGGCCACCGTGGCGGTGGTCGATCTGGGCCAAGAGCGGCTGGAGGAGACCGCCCGGTTGCTGCGGCAGCGCCACCCGGACCGGCACTTCGAATCCATCGTTGCCGACGTGCGGGATCCGGCGGCGGTGGAAAGCATGGCGGCGCGGGTCATGGAGACCTGCGGCCGCCTCGATCTGCTGGTGCAGTCGGCGGGCATCCTGCGGCCTCCCGGCCACGGCCCGCGGATGCTGCACCAGCTCGCCGTGGAGGAATGGGACACGGTGCTCGACATCAACCTCAAGGGCACCTTTCTCTGCAACCGGGCGGTGCTGCCGGCCATGATCAAACAGGGCGGCGGCCAGATCATCAATATCTCCTCCACCAGCGGCATCCGCGGCCGGGCCTTCGACTCCGCCTACTGCGCCTCGAAATTCGGCATCATCGGCCTCTCCGAAGCTCTGGCCGAGGAAGTACGCGGCCACAATATCCGGGTGCACGTTCTGCTGCCCGATGCGGTGGATACCCCCATCTGGCAGCAGAACGGTCCCATCCAGCCGCCCGAGGACTCCCTGCCGCCGGAACGGGTGGCGCAGCTCATCGGTTACCTGGCGACCCTGCCCGAGGACACGGTGCTCGATCATTTGGTGATCAAGGCCTTCCGCGGCCGGCGGCGGCGGAAAACGAAACAATAGGAGACGGCCATGGCAATACGACATCGGCAAGCACCAATGCGTTTTCCAACCCTGCCCCGACTGCTCCCCCTGCTGCTGGGGGCGCTCCTGCTCTTTCCCTCGGTGGGCTGCAGCCAGGCAGGAGAGGGCG
>JBFHWX010000228.1:0-5034 GCA_041599275.1 Desulfobulbales bacterium
CTCGACCGCCGGAAGGACGAAATCATCTCCATCGGCGCCGTGAAAGTGCGGGGGTTGCAAATCATCGCCGGCGAAACCTTCCATTCCTATATCCGGCCCTCTTCCTCGCTGCCCCGCACCAGCACCCTGGTGCACCGTATCACCCCGCAACTCCTGCTGAACGCCCCGGCGCCTCTGCCGGTGCTGCGTGGCTTTCTCAACTTTTGCGGCACCGCCTTACTGGTCGGCCACCATATCGACCTCGACGCCGGTTTCCTCAACCGCGCCTTCCGGACCTCTTTCGGGGCACCGTTGCGCTCGCCCTGCCTCGACACCCTGCGGCTTGCCAAGGCCTACCAGGTCATGGGCTGGGAACAGTACCACGACCGTTACGACCTGGGAGTGAGCTACACCCTCAGCGATCTGGCCAAACGCTACGGACTGCCACTGTTTCCGGCCCACGACGCCCTGCAGGACGCCCTCCAGGCCGCCTATCTCTTTCTCTTCCTGGTAAAGAAAATACGGCGCCACGGCTACACCACATTGAAGGAGCTGTTCAGCGCTGGCCGCCTGGCCCGCGAAATTTTCTGAGCTCCGCTTCAGCCGCGCCGCACTCTTCCTATTGGACGGAAAATCGCCAAGCTGGCCAGCAAAGCTGAACGCCGTTCAGTCGCATAAGAAAATATCTTACAGGAAGTTCAGAGATTCACTTATTTCTTTCCTTAATTCGGGCAGGTATATTCGTTACACTTCACGACTAGTACCACATTGTGGCACATGGACATTAGCAGTCAAAATCACAGCAAAAAATCTGGCAACACAATGAGTTGCAGGGTGAAGTGACAGACGTCGCCGGCACTATGGGAACAACCGGCGGCAAGAACGAAGCCAGGGGGAAGGACGCGCCATACCCTTCCGAGGGACCCTGGGAACCAACACTCGAAAAAATGGAGGAGGTTTTGATGAGTTCGAATTTACAGGCGTACTGGCAGAAGAACCTGAAACTGATGGCGGTGCTGCTCAGCATCTGGGCGGTGGTCTCCTACGGCTGCAGCATTCTGTTCGTGGAGGCCCTCAACGCCATAAAGATCGGCGGTTTCCCGCTCGGTTTCTGGTTCGCCCAACAGGGAAGCATCTACGTGTTCGTGGCCCTCATCTTCATCTACTACGTGAAAATGCAGAAGATCGACGCCGAGCACGACGTGCACGAATAACGGTTTCGCTTAAACCGACAAATCTTCCAACTGCCACCTACGCAAGGAGAAATATATGTCTATTCTCGCCTGGACCTACATCATGGTGGGTCTTACCTTTGCCCTCTACCTGGGGATCGCCTGGGTCACCCGGGTGCAGACCACCAAGGGCTTCTACGTTGCCGGCGGCGGCGTCTCGCCGCTGGCCAACGGCATGGCCACCGCCGCCGACTGGATGAGCGCCGCCTCCTTCATCTCCATGGCCGGTCTCATTTCGTTCATGGGCTACGGCGGCGCCGTCTACCTCATGGGCTGGACCGGCGGTTACGTGCTGCTCGCCCTGCTGCTTGCCCCCTACCTCCGCAAGTTCGGCAAATTCACGGTGCCCGACTTCGTGGGTGACCGCTATTACTCCAACACCGCCCGTTTCGTGGCGCTGGTCTGCGCTATCTTCGTCTCCTTCACTTACGTCGCCGGCCAGATGCGCGGCGTCGGCATCGTCTTTTCCCGCTTCCTGGAAGTCGACGTCAACACCGGCGTGCTGATCGGCATGGCCATCGTCTTTTTCTACGCGGGTCTCGGCGGCATGAAGGGCATCACCTACACCCAGGTGGCCCAGTACTGCGTACTGATCGTCGCCTACCTGATCCCGGCCATCGCCATCTCGCTGCAGATCACCGGCAACCCGATCCCGCAGCTCGGTTTCGGCAGCACCATTATTGAAGGCCAGAACACCGGCCAGTTCCTGCTGGAGGCCATCGACAAACTGAATGTCGACCTTGGTTTTTCCGAGTACACCCGCGCCTTCGGACCCGGCTCCAAGTCCATGCTCGACGTTTTCTGCATCACCCTTGCCCTCATGGTAGGCACCGCGGGGCTCCCCCACGTCATCATCCGCTTCTATACCGTGCCCTCGGTGCGTGGCGCCCGTCTCTCCGCCGGCTACGCCCTGCTCTTCATCGCCATTCTGTACACCACCGCCCCGGCGGTGGCCTCCTTTGCCCGCTACAACATGATCAACTCCCTGCACAACAAGGAGTACAACGTTGCCCCCTCCTGGTTCAAGAACTGGGAAAAGACCGGGCTGATCGCCTGGGTTGACAAGAACAACGACGGCGTCATCCAGTACGGTGCCGGCGACGCCTTCAAGGGCAGCAAACCCGAATTCACCGGCGAAACCGGCGCCCTCGGCCAGCGACTGCTGAAAAACGATCTGACCGACAAGCCCACCGAGCTCTTCATCGACCGCGACATCATGGTGCTGGCCAACCCGGAAATCGCCAATCTGCCGCCCTGGGTCATCGCCCTGGTGGCCGCCGGTGGTCTGGCCGCGGCCCTTTCCACCGCCTCCGGCCTGTTGCTCGTCATTTCCTCATCCATCTCCCACGACCTCTACTACCGGCTCATCAACCGGCAGGCCACCGAGGCCCAGCGCCTGCTGGTGGGCCGCGTGATGATCGGTGTGGCGGTCTGCATCGCCGGCTACTTCGGCATCAACCCGCCGGGCTTCGTGGCCCAGGTGGTGGCCTTTGCCTTCGGTCTGGCGGCCTCCTCCTTCTTTCCGATCATCGTGCTCGGCATCTTCTACAAACGGGCCAACCGTGAAGGTGCCATCTGCGGCATGGTCGCCGGCATCGCCTTCACCGCCTTCTATATCATCCAGATCAAGTTCCTCGGCGTCAAACCCTGGTTCCTGGGGATCTCCGCCGAAGGCATCGGCACCGTGGGCATGGCCCTCAACTTCCTGATCACCCTGGCGGTCTCCCACATGACCGCGCCGCCCCCCGCCGACGTGCAGGAGCTCGTCGAAAGCATCCGCTACCCGCGGGGCGCCGGCGAAGCCAGCGACCACTAAGCAAGCCTCTCCGAAACGGCGGAAACGCGAGCAGTCGGCGCGTTTCCGCCGTTTTTTTCAACGAAACCAAACCAGCGGCACGGTCCCTGCCCCTGCCAACCCACAGCCACCGTTTTTGACTTGCAGTGAGCCCCACTCCCTTGTTACATCTGAGGATTGGACCTTGAAACGGTTGCTGATTTCAACACTTTCGTGGAGGATCTATGAGCACCAGCGAAGAAAAAACCATTACCAGTCTGCAGAAAGAGGACCGGCTCTTTCAGCCCCCCGCCGAGGGGAGGGAGCAGGCCTATGTCAAGAGCATGGAGGAGTACGAGGCCCATTACAAGCGTTCCATGGAAGACCCGGAAGGGTTCTGGGGCGACCGGGCTGCCGAGCTCATCTCCTGGGACCAGAAATGGGACAAGGTGCTCGAGGCCGACTTCCACAAACCCGATATCAAATGGTTCCTCAACGGCAAGCTGAACGTCTCGGCCAACTGCCTTGACCGCCACCTCACCAACGGCCGCCGCAACAAGGCGGCGATTATCTGGCAAGGCGAGCCCGAGGACGACGTCAAGGTCTATACCTACCAGATGCTGCACCGGGAAGTCTGCCGCTTCGCCAATGTCCTCAAGAAAAAGGGGGTCAAGAAAGGCGACCGGGTCTCCGTCTACCTGCCGATGATCCCCGAACTCGCCATCTCGCTTCTGGCCTGCGCCCGGATCGGCGCCATCCATTCGGTGGTCTTTGCCGGCTTCTCGGCCCAGAGCCTGAAGAGCCGCATCCAGGACTGCGAGGCCAAGGTGCTGATTACCGCCGACGCCGTGCTGCGGGCCGGCAAGACCATCCCCTTGAAGCCTGCCGCCGACGAGGCCCTGGCTGACTGCGCCTCGGTGGAAAGCTGCCTGGTGGTGAAACGGGCCGGCAATGAAGTGGCCATGCAGGACGGGCGCGACTCCTGGTGGCACCAGGAAACCGCTGCCGCCGACATCACCGACCTCTGCCCGGCCGAGAGCATGGATGCCGAGGACACCCTGTTCATCCTCTATACTTCCGGTTCCACCGGCAAGCCCAAGGGCGTGGTGCACACCACCGGCGGCTACCTGACCTACGCCGCCCACACCACCCAGTGGGTGTTCGACATCAAAGACGATGACATTTTCTGGTGTACCGCCGATATCGGCTGGATCACCGGCCATTCGTACATCCTCTATGGGCCGCTGTCCATCGGCGCCACCTCGGTGATGTTCGAAGGCGTGCCGAGCTATCCCGGCCCCGACCGTTTCTGGAAGATCGTCGAAAAATTCAAGGTCGACATCTTCTACACCGCTCCCACCGTCATCCGCGCCCTCATGCGCGAGGGCGTGCAGTGGACCCAGAAGCACGACATTTCCTCCCTCCGGCTCCTCGGCTCGGTGGGCGAGCCGATCAACCCCGAGGCCTGGATCTGGTACCACGACCATATCGGCGCTGGCAAGCTGCCCATCGTCGACACCTGGTGGCAGACGGAAACCGGCGGCATCCTGATCTCCGCCCTGCCCTATGCCACACCGCTCAAGCCAGGATCCGCCACCATGCCGTTGCCCGGCGTCGATGTCGCCATTTACCGCGAAGACGGCACCGAGGCCTCGGTGAACGAGGGTGGCCATCTGGTGGTAAGAAAGCCATGGCCCGGCATGCTGCGTGGCGTGTTCGGAGACCCGGCCCGCTTCAAGAAGACCTACTTCCAGCGTTTTGCCGGCATCTACGATCCCGAGGACGGCGCCCGGGTCGACGAGAACGGCTACTTCTGGATCATGGGCCGCCTTGACGACGTGATCAACGTCTCCGGCCACCGCCTCGGCACCGCCGAGATCGAGTCCGCCCTGGTGGCGCACCCTGATGTGGCCGAGGCCGCTGTGGTCGGTGCACCCCATGAGATCAAGGGACAGACCATCTATTCTTATGTCTCCCTCAAGGCAGGAATCGCGCCCAGCGACGAGCTGCGCGCCGCCCTGCGCACCCATGTTCGTAAGGAGATCGGAC
>JBFHWX010000229.1:0-4939 GCA_041599275.1 Desulfobulbales bacterium
CTTCTCCATAACCAAGAACCCCATGCAGAGGAAAACAGCAGAAACCGTTGAAAAATAGTAACAAACCCTGCGCTTTCGGAAAATTCGGCGGGTCTTCCACGGACTCCGGCCCAATACCGATCCCGGGCCGCATTATGAATGGGCCGAAACGAAAAAGCAAGAGGGAGAGCGGTTGCGTCTCTGTCTTTTCACCTTTCAGCCAGCCTGTTCCTTTCTTCCGAGGCCGCGAAAGCCAGGAAAGGCCAGGGGATGTTTCACGTGAAACATTCGGCGAAAACCGAAAAGAAAAAACACCCCGAAAACATCCCAGCCCATTCTCAAAACGCAGAAAAAACAATATTTTTTACAAAAGAAACGAGAAACACTTCATCCTCTTCTCAACGGTTGGCAGCGCTTTGCTCCAAGCAATTGCCAAGGAGCCGTTGCGGCTTGCGGAGAGCGCGCCGTATTTCATTGCATTCGATAAGGACTCCGAGTAGGAAGTGGGAAAGAACAAGCAGGTGGCCAGTCCTGAAGACCTACAGGCCACCCCATCCCTCTGGTAAGCGACCATGATCCATGAGACTGATTTTCTCGTCATCGGAAGTGGCATTTCCGGACTGTCCTTCGCCCTCAAAGTGGCCAATCTCGGCACCGTGACCATCGTCACCAAAAAAGCGAAAAAGGACACCGCCACCAACCTCGCCCAGGGCGGGATCGCCGCGGTGCTCTCGGAGGAGGACTCCTTCGACCTGCATATCCGCGACACCCTGCGCTCAGGAGCCGGGCTCTGCCACGAGGACGTGGTACGGATGGTGGTGGAAAACGGCCCGGCCCGCATCCGCGAGCTTCTCGACATCGGCGTTTCGTTCAGCACCAGCGAAAGAGATCCGATGCGCCTCGACCTCGGCCGCGAGGGCGGCCATTCGGCCAGGCGCATCGCCCATGCCTATGACCTCACTGGCCAGGAGATCGAGACGGCGCTACTCAACCGGGTTGCGGAGCACCCCAACATCACGGTGCTGGAAAACCACCTCACCGTCGATCTGCTCATCGCCTCCAAGGCCGGTGAGCCCCTCCACCTCTCGCCGGAAGAGTCGTTTACCGACCGGTGCCTGGGGGCCTTCGTGCTCGACCGTCTCGACCATTCGGTGCATACCTGGCTGGCCCGCGCCACCGTGCTCTGCACCGGCGGCACCGGCAAAGTCTACCTCTACACCACCAACCCGGACATCGCCACCGGCGACGGGGTCGCCATGGCCTTCCGGGCCGGAGCGGCGGTGGCCAATCTCGAGTTCGTGCAGTTCCACCCCACCTGCCTCTATCACCCCAAGGTGAAGAATTTTCTGATTTCGGAGGCAGTGCGGGGAGAAGGAGGTGTGCTGGTGCGGGAAAACGGCACCGCCTTCATGGAGAAATACGACCAGCGGGCCGACCTTGCCACCCGCGACACCGTGGCCCGGGCCATCGACGCCGAGATGAAGGCCAGCGGCGACGACTGCGTCTATCTCGACATCAGCCACAAACCCGCAGATTTCGTCAGGAACCGTTTTCCCAACATCCACCGCACCTGCCTTTCACTGGGTATCGACATCACCGCCGAACCGATCCCGGTGGTGCCGGCGGCCCATTACATGTGCGGCGGCGTGGTCACCGACCGCATGGGGCAATCCACCATCAAAAACCTCTACGCCCTTGGCGAAACCGCCTGCACCGGCCTGCACGGCGGCAACCGGCTGGCCTCCAACTCGCTGCTGGAGGCGGTGGTATTCGCCCATCAGGCCGCGGCGCAGTGCGGCCGGGAATTCCCACGCTGGCCGGCGCCACGCCGGGATCACGCCCCCCACTGGCAGAGCGGCCGGGCCCGCCGCATCGAGGAATGTGTGCTCATCAGCCACAACTGGGACCAGATCCGCCGGCTCATGTGGAACTACGTGGGTATCGTGCGCTCCGAGCACCGGCTCAATCTGGTGCAGAAACGGCTCTACCCCATTCTCTCGGAGGTCAACCAGCACTACCGGGACTACCTGCTCACCGGCGACCTGGTGGAGCTTCGCAACATCGGCCTGCTGGCCGAGCTCATCGTCCACTGCGCCGCACAACGCAAGGAATCCAGGGGGTTGCACTACGTGACCGAATACCCGGCCACCGACGATGTGCTCTGGCGCCGCGACACCGTAGTCAGCCGCAGCAAACTGCCCCACACCATCATGGTCTGACAAGAAGCCGCGGAGCAAAGTCCGCCGCCTTGCCGTCCGTTCGCTGCCCCCTGGATCCTGGGCCGCCATATTATCCTGTGATTTTCCACATTCTCCTTTGACATTCCATAATCCGTACGGTAAAGAACGTAGATCGAACGTTCATTCTACCCACAAAGCAGGCATGCAGACAGCGGCAAGCACGAGCACACCCCTCGACTTTTGCGAGGACCGTCGCCAGCGGATCCTCGACACAGCCCTCAGGCTCTTCGGCTCCGTGGGCTACTTCAACACTTCGCTCCAGGACATCCGCCGGGAGGCCGATGTCTCCATCGGTACCATCTATCATTATTTCCAGAACAAGGAAGCCATCGCCGGGGCCCTCTACCAGGAACTGGTGGCCATGATGAGCAGCACCCTCGACTCCATCTTCGCAGCCCATGACGCAACGCACAGCCGGGGCCGGGCGGTGATGGCCTTTTTCTTCGAGATGACGGAGACTGCTCCCGAGGCCATGCACTATATCCTTTACGCCCGCCACCAGGAATTCATGCCGGCCCAAGTGCCGATCTGCTCGGCAGAACCTTTTGCTAAAATCGTCAGGATGGTGGTGCGGGGCATGGAGCGCGGCGAAATCCGCACCATGCACCCGATGATCGCCACCACCACTCTGTTCGGTGGGGCGATGCGGCTCATCCATCTCTACCTCGACGGAGTGCTCGACATGCCGCTTGGCTCCTGCCTAGAAGAAAGCTGGGAGTGCGGCTGGCGGGCCGTGGCCGCCGACTGAAACAGTGTATCCGCCGCGGTGCGAGACCGCGGCATGGCATGGTACGGCCGCCTTTCGGCCGTCACCGAAAGTGTCTTTAGACAACGCAGCGAGAAAGGAGGAACAGACAATGATCAAAAAAATTTCCGCCCTGGTGTTGACCGGCATGCTCGCCATGCCGGTTGCCGCCGCGGCGGCGCCGAGCGCCGA
This sequence comes from Desulfobulbales bacterium, assembly GCA_041599275.1. Taxonomy (GTDB): domain Bacteria; phylum Desulfobacterota; class Desulfobulbia; order Desulfobulbales; family BM004; genus JBFHWX01. The sequence continues at coordinate 3,157 of JBFHWX010000229.1, forward strand.
GGAGCTGGCGCGCAAGGTGGATGAACTGACCCGCCAGCTCCAGGAGCTGCAGAGCCAGATGGCCGAGCTCCAGGAAAACTCCGACGAGGTGGCCGCCTCGGTGGAAGAGCGGGCCGAGGCCTGGGACACCGCCGCCCGCATCCAGCTCTGGGGCGATTACCGGGCGCGGCTCGATTACCTGAGCGCCGAAGGGCCGGACTACTGGTCGGCCAGCACCGTGGCCGACGGCTTTGGCCAGCTGGTGTTCACCGATGGCTTTGTCGATCAGTTGCTGCCGGGAACCAATTTCACCATGCTGGGCCTCGATGGCACCAACACGGTGCAGGAATTCAAGAACACCTTCTCCCTGGGCGCCTTCACCCCCAAACAGGTGGAAACCTTCACCAACGCGCTGGGTGTCTACCAGAACATGATGGGCATGAACGACGCGGCCTTCAATGCCCTGGACCTCAACACCGTGGCCGGCGCTATGATGGACCAGGACACCCTGCTTGCCGCCATGCAGGGCATGCCAGCCGACCAGCGGGCCGGCCTGATGTCCGCCTTCGGTTCGGTCACTCCGGCAGCGGATTACGAAAACGACACCATGCTCACCAACCGCTTCCGCCTCAACATGCGGGCCAAAGCCACCGAGAACATCGATTTCAAGGGCCGGCTCGCCATGTACAAGGCATGGGGCATGCAGAACAACCCGGTGGACTCCATCGGTGGCGGCCCCTTCATGCTGAGCTCGCTCTCCTTCGACGGCTCCCGCACCCGTCAGCCCGAGGACTCCACCCTGGTGGTGGACCGGGCCTACGCCAACTGGAACAACATCGGCGGCAAGCCCATCTGGTTTTCCGTCGGTCGGCGCCCCACCTCCGGCGGCCCCCCGGGCCAGCTGCGCCAGGGCGAGGATGAGCGGATGGCCACCCCCACCGCCTACATGGACTACCCCTTCGACGGCCTCACCCTGGGCTACGCCTATTTCGATCCCTTCCCCGGCCGCATCCGCTTCTGCTACGGCCGCGGCTTCGAATCCGGCCCCGAGCGCGACACCAGCGGCCTGAACGACGTCGATTTCGCCGGCATCTCCTGGGATGTCTACAACGAGGGCGACCGCTTCCTCACCGTGCAGTCCTTCGGCGCTTTCAACATGTTCAACGTGCCGGACAACATCACCTTCCCGAACCCGATCGAGTTCGCCAATTACCTCGCCGGGCGCCAGGATTACAACCCCCTGGTTTCCAGCCAGAACAACATCCTCGACCGGGCCAACCTGGGCAACATCTTCCACACCACCGGCGCCTACATGGACAAGGTGGACAACCTCAATTACTTCCTGTCCCTGGGCTGGAGCCGCACCGATCCATCGGGCTACGACGAGCTGGGCACCAGCCTGCTCACCAGCTGGTGGGAAGACCTGGACGACAAGGACGGCTTCTCGGTCTACGCCGGCATCCGCTACGACCTGCCGGATTACAGGCTGAAGCTCGGCCTCGAGTACAACTACGGCTCCGAGGACTGGATCGCCTTCACCCCGGGTCACGACGACATGTACGCCAGCAAGCTGGCGGTCCGCGGTCACGCCGCCGAAGTCTACATGATCTACGACATCCCGGCCGGCGAGGCGATCAGCAAGTACGCCCAGGCCTACATGCGCCTCGGCTATCAGCACCACTGGTACAACTATACCGGCGGTGGCTTCTGGCTCGGCGCCCCCAGCGACATCGACGCCCTGAAGGATCCGATGACGGCCCAGTTCTACTCACCGGTCGACGACCTCGACATGGCATACCTGACC
>JBFHWX010000230.1:0-4920 GCA_041599275.1 Desulfobulbales bacterium
CGCGCGGCCCGCCGGGCCGGCAGCACCCCGAAGAGAAGGCCCGTGGCCATGGCAACCCCCACCGCGGCGAACGGCGCCCAGCCGGCAAGGCCAATGGAATAGCCGGGAAAGAACCAGGCCGCCGCATAGACGGCGGCCGCCCCCACCCCGAGGCCGCAGAGAGCGCCAAACAGCGACAGCAGCCCGGCCTCGGTGAGGAAGAGGGCGAGAATCTGCCGGCGCGGCGCGCCCAGGGCTTTGAGGAGGCCTATCTCGCTGCGCCGGTTGGAGACCGCCACCAGCATCACGTTCATGATGATGATGCCGGCCACCACCAGAGAGATGGCGGCAATGCCGGCCACCGCCGCGGTAAGTGCCCTGAACACCCGGTCGAAGACGGCGAGCACCGCGTCCTGGGTGATCACCGTGACGTCGTCCTCACCATCGTGGCGAGCCCGGATGGTGGCGAGGATGAATTCTTTTGCCAGCGGGATCGCCTCGTCGCTCTCGGCCTCGACCAGCACCCGAAAAAGAGAGGCGGTGTCGAAGAGCTGCTGGGCCGCGGCCACCGGCACGATGGCCACGTCGGCCAACTCGTCGCCCAGGCTCTTGGCCTTTTCCCGGAGCACACCGATCACCCGGAAAGGCCGGCCGCCGATCCGCACCTTGCGGCCGAGGGCCGAGCCGGAGCCAAAGAGCTCCTGCCGCGCCTTGTGGCCGAGCACACAGACCGCTTCCGCCCGCTCCGGATCGCCCGCCGGCAGCATGACGCCCTGGGCGAGTTCGAGGCCCCGCATGGCAAAAACCTCGCGGGTGGAGCCCAGGATCATCAGCTCGCGCTCCCGCTCCTGCCAGGATACCGGCGCCGCCCCCACCACCACCGGCGCCACCCGGCGCACCGCGGGGGAACGGGAAAGGGAGAAAGCGTCCTCCAGGGTGAGGTCGCGGGGGGTGATGCCCAAGAGCGGCGGCGGGCCGCCCACGGTTTCCGAGCGGCCGGGCAGGACGATGAGCAGGTTGGTGCCCATGGAGGAAAACTGCTCGGTGACGAACCTGCGGGCGCTCTCGCCCAAAGACACCAGAACCACCACCGAGGCAACACCGATGGCCATGGCCAGCAGCATCAGCGCCGTGCGGCCGCGGTAGCCGGCAGCGGCCCGGAAGCTGAAGGAGAAGAGATCCTCGACCTGCATGGCGGCTACCCGCGGCGGGAGTCGGAATCGATCCGGCCGTCCACCATGCGCACGGTGCGGCGGGCGCGTTGGCCCAGTTCCGGATCGTGGGTCACCATGATGAGCGTCATGCCGCCCCGGTTGAGTTCCTCGAGGATTTCGATCACGTCGCCCCCCGAGGCCCGGTCCAGGTTGCCGGTGGGCTCGTCGGCCAGGATCACCGAAGGCTCCATGACGGTCGCCCGGGCGATGGCCACCCGCTGGCGCTGGCCACCGGAGAGCTGGTCCGGCCGGTGGCGGGCCCGCTCGGCAAGACCGAAGGCCTCGAGGGCCCTGGCCACCCGCCGGCGCCGCTCAACGGGCTCAACACCGGCCAGCACCAGGGGCAGCTCGACGTTGTCGGCGGCGGACAGACGCGGTACCAGGTGAAAGAACTGGAAAACAAAGCCGATGCGGTGCCGCCGCACCTCGGCCTGGCGGAGCTCGTCGAACTCGCTCACCGGCTCGCCGTCAAGCAGATAGACGCCGCGATCCGGCCGGTCGAGGAGCCCCAGGATATTGAGAAGCGTCGACTTGCCGGAGCCGGACGGCCCCATGATGGCGATGTACTCGCCGGCTTCGGCGGCGAAATCGACCTCTCGCAGGGCGTGCACCTCCTCGCCTCCCACCGGAAAGACCCGCTCCACCCCCTCGAGCCGGATCACTTTTCCGCCTCGCGCTGGGCCCTGGCCCCGTCCGCGACCCCGGCCCGGTCGGTGGAGAGTACCACCAGCTCCCCCGCTTCGAGGCCCGAGACGATTTCGGTGACCTCCCAGTTGGCAAGCCCGGTTTCCACCTGCCGCTTCCGGAGCAGGCCGCTCGCTTTGTCGAAAACGAACAGCCGGTTGCCGTCGAGCAGCGCCTGGGTCGGCACCTGCAGGGCATTTTCGCGGCGCTCGAGGACGATCTCGACATCGGCAGAATAGCCCGCCAGCAGCACGGCGTTCTCGGGCGGGGTCAGGAACTCCACCTCCACGTCCACGGTGCGGGCCTGCTTTTCGCGGTCGAGCACGTACGGATCGATCTGCCGCACCCGGCCGGCAAAGAGCCGCTCGCCAAAGGCGTCGAGGCTTACCCGGGCCTCGTGGCCGACGCTGATGGCGGCGGCGTCCACCTCGTCGATGGGGGCGGTGACGTAGAAACAGGAGGTGTCGAGCAGGATCACCGTGGGCGGGGTGGCGATCCCCGGCGGCGACGGGGTGACGTACTCGTTCTCCTCGCCGTTGATCTCCGCCACGATGCCGGCAAAGGGTGCCACCAGGCGGGTGCGCTCGAACTCGGCTTCGAGCACCCCGAGTTGGCCAGCGCTCGCCTTTTCAGCGGCCCGGGCCGCCTCTTCCTCGGCCCGACGGATGTCGGCCTCGGTCTCGGCCCGGTCGTAGGTTTCAGCCGCCACCACCCCGGCTCCATGCAGGGGGCCGAGCCTGGCAAGCTCCCGCTCGGCGGCGGCGCGCTGGCGCCGGGCGGCAAGAAGGCGTGCCCGGCTCGCGGCCAGCTCGCTTTCGGCCAGACGCACCCGGGCCTCGAGATCACGGTTCCAGAGCTCGACGAGGAGCTCGCCCGCCGCCACCCGGTCGCCCTTCTGCACCGGCAACAGGCTGATCTGGCCACCGGTGCCGGGCGAGAGGTCGGCCCGCCGGCAGGCCTCCACGGTGCCGGCCCGGGTGTTGGCCACCAGCCGCTCCACCGTGCCCCGCCTGGCCTCCGCCACCACCACCTGCACCGGCCGCGGCTGCAGCCGCAGCCAGACGAGGTAGGCTGCGGTGGCAAGGAGCAGAAGAATGAGAAACCAGCGAAAAAAACGGCGGAAGGTCATGGCGGGGCCAGTCGGTTCGTTTTATCCGGTGCGCCGTAAAAAACGGCGGAAAAGACAGGCACCGGCCAAAGCGGCGGGCACCTGATCCCATCATCAGAAAAATCACCGGTCAGGTCAAGTCCTTTCACCGCAGATCCCTTGCCCGAAGCCAGCACCTGACAAATTGTCGCAGACTGAAAACACACACCCCTCCCAAATGGGATTGACTCACAGGGAGATGGATGATAAACAAAAAAATGAATACCCATTCAGCCCCGCCGCCTTCCAAGGGGCGCGCCGAACAGGCAAGCCGGTCCACACGGCGTTCTCCGGTCGTGAAAATTCCCCAGACGGTCCGGGGTCTTTCGAAGTGCATTCGTTTTCCCGTCAACCATCAACGAGAAGGAGGAAACAGGCATGAAGAAAACCATACTCTGCTGCAGCGCCGCCCTCACCCTGGGCCTCGCCGGCCTGGCCCCGGCGGCAAGCGACGTCTTCCCGGTGGATCACGAAAAGTACCCCCTCTACCCGTCGCTCATCAAGTACAACAAGAGCAACGTGCCCTTTACCCCGCCGGAGACCTGCGGCGAGTGCCACGAGCAGCAGTACCGGGAATGGAGCGGCTCGGTGCATGCCCTGGCCTTCAAGGATCCGGTCTACCAGGGCGAGCTCAACAAGGCAGTGAAGGCGGTGGGCCACGAGATCTCCCGCCAGTGCGAGGGCTGCCACTCGCCGGCCGGGGTGGTGACCGGCGAGATCAAGGGCCCTGGCCTGGCAGGGCTCAGCCCCATGGCCCTGGCCGGGGTGTCCTGCGACATCTGCCACTCGGTGAGCGGCCATACCCATTGGGAAACACCCTCCCACGAGCCGGAGAACGGCTCCATGATCCTCACCCCCGGAGTGGACACCCTGGAAGGCCCGAAAAAGATCAAGCGCGGCCCCAAAGCTGCCTTCGAGGGCTGCGGCGAGGATTTCCACGAATGCCAGGAATCCCCCCTGCACCTGCGGGCCGAACTCTGCGCCTCCTGCCACCAGGTCTACCACTACGAGTCCCACTTCCCGCTGGAGGCCACCTACCTCGAGTGGAAACACGGCCCCTACGCCCAGCGCGGCATCCTCTGCCAGGACTGCCACATGGTGGACACCGAAACCTTCCTGCGCACCGCAGACAATCTGCAGAAGCCGGAAAAAGGACAGTACCGCCACTACTTCAACGGCGCCAACTACCTGCTCTACCACCTGGCGGCCGGCGCCGCCCGAAAGGCAGGCGACGAGGAACTGGCGGCCAACATCACGGAAAAATACGAGATGGCCGTGGCCCGTTTAAAGGCGGCGGCGGAACTCGAGGTGAGCCCGGTCTACCGCGAAGGAACGCTCGCCGAAATCAAGGTGCGGGTGAAGAACGTGCGGGCCGGCCACAACCTGCCCACCTCGCTTACCAACGTCCGCCAGATGTGGCTCGAGCTGACCGCCCGCAACGAAGACGGCAAGGTCCTGTTCTCGAGCGGCACCCTCGACACCAAGGGCCAGCTGCCGGAAGACACCCGGCTCTTCAACTCCGACGGCATGGCCGATAACTTCCACTTTGCCATCGACCCCTGGGAGGTGACCGCCTTTTCCCGGCACGACACCATCCCGCCCAAAGGCTACAAGGACGTGCACTACGGCATCCGGCCGCCGGAAGGCGGCAAGACCGTGGCCATCGAGGCCAAGCTCCGCTACCGCCAGGCCGACCAGGGCGTGGCCGAAGCCCTGCTTGGCGCGGTGCCGAAGGACATCGACCTCGAGGCCACCTACGGCCTCACCGCGGTGCCCACCCTGCCGGTGGTGGACATGGTGGTGAAGGAAGAGCGCTTCGCGGTCCGCAAATAGGAAGCCCGGCGAGGAAGACAACGCCTCAGAAACACCAAGGGGGCCGGTCAGGTGCAGTACCGC
>JBFHWX010000231.1:0-4914 GCA_041599275.1 Desulfobulbales bacterium
CCGGCCTGCACGAATTCCTTGACCGCTTCCAGGTTGACCTGAATAATGCGGGGGTCGTCATCTCCGAGACCTACTTCGCACTGCACCCCCTTTCCGGGGACAACCCTTCGGGAGCCAGCCAATGACCTTCTGCCTCGGCATGCGGACCCACGAGGGCCTGGTGGGCATCGCCGACACCCTGATCACCTCCGGCAACGTGCTTACCCAGGCCAAGAAACTCTCGGTCATCGCACACGGCGGCGGCTCGCTCTTTCTCATGACCTCGGGGCTGCGCTCGGTGCGGGACAAGATCCTCACCTATTTCGAGGACCAGCTCGACACCCGGACCGAGCCCTTCAACCGCATGTTCAAGGTGGTGAACGCCTTTTCCCAGGAACTGCGCCGGGTCTCTGCCGAGGACAAGGAATACCTGAAAGAGAGCAACCTGCCCTTCAACATCCATTGCCTGATCGGCGGCCAGATGAAGAACGACCGCGAGCACACCCTCTACCTGGTCTACCCCGAGGGCAACTGGGTGGAAATCGGCCAGGAAACCCCCTACCAGATCATCGGCGTGCCGGGTTACGGCAAACCGGTGCTCGACCGCACCTTCACCTACAACGACTCCCTGGCCTTTGCCGTGCGGGTGGGCTGCCTCGCCTTCGATTCCACCCGGATCTCCGCCGCCGACGTCGATTTTCCGGTGGACATCGTGCTCTACTGCCGCGATTCCTTCCAGATGATCGAGCACCGCTTCCGCCAGGAGGACCTGGCCCACCTCTCCACCTGGTGGGACGAGCACCTGCGCCGCTCGATCAAGGAGATCCCGGCGGAGTGGATCGAGCGCATCCTGGTAAAACTCTCCGACTGTTCCCAAAAGCAGGGCTGAGCAATGCGCTTCGTTGGCAGCCATGAGACCCGCTACCGCTATTCGAAGCCGGTCTTCCTCGAGCCCCACATCATGCGGCTCACTCCCCGCACCGACGGCTGCCAGGAGCTTTTTTCCTTCTCTTTCGATGTGGAGCCACGCCCCGCCGGGAGCCACGAATTCCTCGACGCCGAGGGCAACCGGGCGGTTTCGCTGTGGTTCGAGGAACTCACCGAAACCCTTGTTATCCGCACCGAATTCGAGGCGGCAGCCCGCTGCCCGAACCCTTTCTCCTACCTGGTCACGGCGCCGGATTTCTTCGAGCTGCCGGGATCCTACGGCAAAAGGGAAGGCGCGGCGCTCGCGCCGCACCTCGCTCCCCTGAGCGATTCTCCCGAGGTGGCGGCCCTTGCCGCGCGCCTTGCCCGGCAGGCGGCAAACCGCAGCCTCGATTTCCTCAACCTCGCTTGCTCCACCCTGTACGCCGACTGGACCGTAATGGAACGTCTCGAAGGTCCGCCCCTCGCCCCCGAGGTCACTCTCCAACAAAAAACCGGCTCCTGCCGGGACCTGGCCCTGCTGTTCATGGCCCTCTGCCGGCACCTGGGGCTGGCGGCCCGTTTCGTGAGCGGCTACCAGGAAGGCGACGCCGACATGGCGGACCGCCACCTGCACGCCTGGGCCGAGGTGTATGTGCCCGGCGGCGGCTGGCGGGGCTACGACCCCAGCCACGGCCTGGCGGTGTCCGACCGCCATCTGGTGGCCGCCGCAGCTTCACACCCCGCCCTTGCCGCCCCGGTGAGCGGCTCCTGGCGGTCCACCGAGGCAACGGCGGAAATGGGTTTCAGCATCGAGCTCCAGGTTTTCTGACCGCCCATCCCGCGGAAAAACCACCGTGCTCTCTTCCGACCCGAAAAAAAGATCCTGGCTCGGCTGGTGCCTCTACGACTGGGCCAATTCCGGCTTCGCCACCGTGGTGCTCTCCACTGTGCTGCCGGTCTACTTCGTCTCCCTGGTGCCGGAGGGCGGCGCCGACCTCTCGGCCCTCGGCATCGGCCGCCGGCTGCCCGCCGCCGCCCTCTGGGGCTACGCGGTATCCCTCTCCATGCTGCTGGCGGCGCTCTTCGCTCCCTGGCTGGGCTGCCTGGCGGACCGCCACAACCGCCACCGGCTCCTGCTTCTGCTCTTCTGCGTGGCCGGCGCCGGAGCCACCGCTCTGCTGGCCGGGGCCGGCGACTCCGCCTACCTGCTGGCGGCGGGGCTGTTCATCGCCGCCAATTTTTGCTTTGCCCTCGGCAACGTGTTCTACAACGCCTTCCTGCCCAAACTCGCAGCCCCCCACGAACTCGACCGGTTGTCGGCCCGGGGCTTCGCCTGGGGCTACGGCGGCGGCGGCCTGCTCCTGGCCGTGGCCTTCGCCCTTATCCAGTTTCATGATTTTTTTGGGCTCGCCAATCCGGCCGCCGCCTCCCGGTTCGTCTTCCTGCTCACCGGCCTCTGGTGGTTTCTCTTCGCCCTGCCCTTCTTTTTTTTCGTACGCCAGCCGGCCGCCGCCACCACCGGCAAGCAGCCGAACTTCCTGGCCACCCTGGTGCGCCTGGGCCGTTTCCGCGATCTGCTCCTCTTTCTCCTGGCTTTTCTCTTTTACAACGACGGCATCGAGACCATCATCGTGGTGGCCGCGGTTTACGGCCGCGAGGAGTTGGGCATGAGCCAGTCCGCCATCCTCGGCTGTTTCCTGCTCGTGCAGTTCACCGCCCTGCCCGGCACCCTGCTCTGTGGCCGGCTGGCGGAACGGTTCGGGCCAAAGAAAGTGATCGCCACCACCCTGGTGCTCTTCTGCGGGGTCACGGTCTCTGCCTTCTTCATGAAGACTGCCGCCGAATTCTGGGTGCTGAGCGTCGCCATCGCCCTCATCTTCGGCGGCTCCCAGGCGGTGAGCCGCTCGCTCTTCGGCAGCCTGATCCCGGCCGCCCACCACGCCGAGTTCTACGGTTTCTATGCCATCAGCGGCAAATTCGCCTCTATCTTCGGCCCCCTTCTCTTCGCCCTGGTGGCCTCCTGGACCGGTTCGGCCCGGCTCTCCATCCTCGCCCTCTCCGCCTTCTTCGTCACCGGGCTCGTTTTTCTCTCCCTGGTGAACGTCGAGCGCGGCCGCGCCCAGGCCGGCGACTGAAGCGTTCCGCCGCTTGTTTTTCCCGCCCGCGGTGCTACAATGAAAGCCGTGTCCGGTCGTGCCGCTGTCTATTTCATTACCGACAAGAGAGGAAACCGTTCATGCCCATCGCCAACTTTCCCCAGGCCACCAAAAAGTTCGAACTGACCACCTACAAGCGCCCCAAGGATTTCGCCAACCTGCGCAAAACCCACGTGCCCTATTCCGGCGCTCCCCAGAAGCACCCCATCGACAAGGACAAGGTCATCCTGGTGCCCGATCCCTTTGGCACCATGAGTTCCTACTACGAATTCCAGACCAGCGACATCAGCTTCGTGGAAGAGCTGCAGAACATCGTCGATATCGAGGGCGAAACCGTGCCCATGGCCCGCATCTGGGTCAAGAAAGGCTCCGTGGGCAAGCACTGCACCCTCTTCCAGGTGGAAGAAACCAGGCTCTAAGAGGTGATGGCGTCGCAAAAAGTCCTGCGTACCGCTGAAGGTGGCTAAGCGAAAAGTTTGATAGACAAGAAGTGGTGGTGTCGCGCACCCGAGATCCCGCCACGACGCAGGAGACCGGACTTTTCGCGACGCCATCTCATTTTTCCAACAAAACCGCCACCATTTGGGCGGCGGTTGCAGCTCACTACGAGGAGCACCCGGCATGCAACGCGTTCTTCTTCTGCTTCTTCTCTTCCTAAGCCTCGCCCTGGTCGGCTGCGCGGTGAACCCGGTGACCGGCCAGAGCGAGCTTGCCCTCATTCCCGAAGGCCAGGAGGTGGCCATCGGCAGCCAGCAGTACCTGCCGAGCCGCCAGATGCAGGGCGGCGACTTCACCGTCGACCCGGAACTCTCCCGCTACGTGAACGGGGTCGGACAGAAGCTCGCCCGGGTGAGCGACCGGCCCCTGCCCTACGAGTTCACCGTGCTCAACAACGGCACACCCAACGCCTGGGCCCTGCCCGGCGGCAAGATCGCGGTGAACCGGGGGCTGCTGGTCGAGCTGCGCAATGAAGCGGAGCTTGCCGCGGTGCTGGCCCATGAGATCGTCCACGCCGCGGCCCGGCACGGAGCCAAGGGAGTGGAGCGCGGCATGCTGCTGCAAACCGCGGTGATGGCCACCGGCATTGCGGCCCAGAGCAACGAATTCGCCAACCTGGCGGTGGGCTCGGCCCAGCTCGCCGCCGGCCTGGTCAACCAGAAATACGGCCGCGACGCCGAGCGCGAGGGCGATTTCTACGGCATGCAGTACATGGCCCGGGCCGGCTACGACCCCTGGGCCGCGGTGACCTTGCAGGAGACCTTTGTACGCCTTGCCGAAAGCCGCCGCCAGGACTGGCTCTCAGGTCTGTTCTCGAGCCACCCGCCGTCCATGGAGCGGGTGGAGGCGAACCGCCAGGCCGCCTCCCAGATGCCCCGCGGCGGTTTTGTCGGCGCCGAGCAGTACCAGGCGCGCATCGCCCACCTGCTCCGCACCCGGGACGGCTATAAAAATTACGACGAAGGCCGCCAGGCCATCAAGAACAAGGATTACAACCGGGCCCTGAATCTCGCCCGCCAGGCCACTGCCGTCGAGCCCCGGGAGGGGCTCTTCTACGGGCTCGAAGGCGATGCCCTGGCCGCCATGGACCGGCCGCGGGAAGCGGTACATTCCTACAACCGGGCTCTCGACCTGAACCCAAACTACTTCTACCCCTACCTGCGGCGGGGCATGGCCCGGCTCGAGCTGCGCGACGCCCACGGCGCCCGCACCGACCTCGAGCGCTCGGTGCAGCTCCTGCCCACCGCCACCGGCCACCGGGCCCTGGGCCTCGCCTTCGAGCAGAGCGGCGACCGGACCCGGGCCAAGGAGCACTACCGGACCGCGGCGGGCTCCGACTCCGAGACCGGCCGCGCCGCCTACCAGGACCTCA
>JBFHWX010000232.1:0-4912 GCA_041599275.1 Desulfobulbales bacterium
ACGGTTTTCCGGGCAGGCGGCGGAGAGCCCTGCCGCCATGCGGCAGAAAACGGCGGAGAAGAACCGGCGCCACGGGGCAAAGCCCTTGCCCGAGGACGGCCGATATTTTGGGTCGGCCAACACCGGCGCGGCACGGCGGCACAACACGAGATGCGGCAGCCGGCCGGGGACTGCGGACGGTTGGTTATGGAAAGACAGAGGAGGCAACCGCATGAAAAACGGCAAAAGCGCCGACCCGCTGCACGGCGTCACCCTCGAGGCCATGCTGCGGGCCCTGGTCGAACATTACGGTTGGGAAGAGTTGGGCAGAAAAATCGCGATCCGTTGTTTCAGTCACCAACCGAGCATCGGATCCAGCCTGAAATTTCTGCGAAAAACTCCGTGGGCCCGGCAAAAGGTGGAGACCCTCTACCTGCGCCGGCCGAAGAAGAAGGCAGCCACCCCCTGAGCGGAGCCGGCCACCGGCAAGAAACTGCTTTGCCTCCGGCCTCGTGGCCTGTTTGGTTAATCCTGTCTCATAATTGTTGGTCCTCGCGGCCGCTTGCTGTGTTGCGAAAAACTCGACATAGCACTGCTATGCCTTCGTTTTCGCGCCTTGCGAGGCACCACGATTCCTCAACAATTTCCGGTCACGATTAACCGCACAAGGCCACTAGAGACGGAGTCCCTGGCCAGAACAGCCGAGCGCCGCCCGCTGCAGGGCGACGTCGCTGCTCTCCAGATAGTCATCAAAGCCCATCATCCGGTCGATGATGCCGCCGGGCGCCAGCTCGACGATGCGGTTCGCCACGGTCGAAACAAACTCGTGGTCGTGGGAAGCAAAGAGCACCACCTCGGGATAGCTGATGAGGCCGTTATTGAGGGCGGTGATCGACTCGAGATCCAGGTGGTTGGTGGGCTCGTCGAGCAGAAGGACGTTGGCCCCCGAGAGCATCAGACGAGAGAGCATGCAGCGCACCCGCTCGCCGCCGGACAAGACGCTGGTTCGCTTCATCGCCTCGTCGCCGGAAAAGAGCATCTTGCCCAGAAAGCCGCGGGCAAAAGTCTGGGTCTGGCCTTCGCCGGGGGGCGCAAACTGACCGAGCCAGTCGACCAGCGGCGCGTCGGCGTCGAAGTAGCTCGAATTCTCCTTCGGGAAATAGCTGCTGGTGATCGTCTGGCCCCAGCGGAAGGAGCCGCTGTCCGGCGCCAGTTCGCCGGCCAGGATCTGGAAAAGCGTGGTGCGGGCCAGGCCGCTGGCGCCGACAAAGGCTATCTTGTCGCCCTTGTTGACCGACAGCGAAAAGTCCCGGAAGAGCGGCACGCCGTCGATCTCCTTGGCAAGCTCGCTGATCTCGAGAATCACGTCGCCACAGGCCCGCTCGGGCTTGAAGGTGATGTACGGGTATTTGCGGGACGAGGCGGGCAGTTCCTCCACCGTCAGCTTCTCGAGCAGCTTCTTGCGGGCCGTGGCCTGCTTGGCCTTGGAGGCGTTGGAACTGAAGCGCTGGATGAACTCCTTCAGCTCGTCGGCCTTGGCGGTGATCTTCTTGTTCTCGTTCTGCCGCTGTCGCAGGGAGAGCTGGCTGGCCTGGTACCAGAAATCGTAGTTGCCGACATAGACCGTGATGCGGCCGAAATCGATGTCGGCCATGTGGGTGCAGACCTGATTGAGAAAGTGGCGATCGTGGGAGACGATGATCACGGTGTTCTGGAAGCGGCCGAGGAAGTCCTCGAGCCAGGCGATGGAGGCGAGGTCCAGGTGGTTGGTGGGCTCGTCCAGCAGCAGGATGTCGGGGTTGCCGAACAGGGCCTGGGCGAGCAGCACCCGCACCTTTTCGCCGCTTTCGAGTTCCTTCATTTTCTTGGCGCGCAGCTCTTCGGGGATGCCCAGGCCGCTCAAGAGCACCGCCACCTCGGCCTCGGCGTCGTAGCCGTTCATCTCGCCGAACTCCATCTCCAGGTCGCCGCAGCGGATGCCGTCGGCCTCGCTCAGTTCCGGCAGGGCGTAGAGCCGTTCGCGCTCCGCCATCACCTCGTAGAGGCGCCGGTGGCCCATGATCACGGTGCTGGTCACGGTTTCCTCGTCGAAGGCGAACTGGTCCTGGTTGAGCACCGCGATCCGCTCGCCGCTGCCCACCGAGATCTCGCCGTGGTCCTGGGCCCTGGAGCCGGCCAGAATTTTCAGGAAAGTCGACTTGCCGGCGCCGTTGGCGCCGATGAGGCCGTAGCAGTTGCCCGGGGTGAATTTGATGGTGACGTCCTTGAAGATCACCCGCTTGCCATAGGACAGGGAAACGTTTGTGGCTGTAATCATGCTTTGTAAAAACCTCCGAACTGCCGGCCAACCCGGCGCCTGCCGCGGCCAGCGGATAAAAAAACCGCACCTCCTCGCCATGAGGACCGTGCGGTGAGAACGCCTGAAGAGAAGATGGCCCTGTTGCGGGTCTTTCAAGCGAAAAGAGGGGCAAGATAGCAGATCTGCGCCGAAAAAGCAAAGGGATTAGGCGATCCGCCTGACCCGCCAGTTGCTAAAACGCTGCAGGGCGGCTCCCCCTTGACAACCACCCGCCGGGTGATGGATGCTGTGTCCTTCCACCGGCCACCAGCCCGGGGATTGCCCCTTCTTCCTCCGGCTTTCCGGCAGTGACCGGCGGACGGCCGCAGAACACGAAAAAGACAAGCGTTGATGGACTCGCAGAAAGTCCATCGTACCGCTGGAAATGGCTAAGCAGGCAAGCGCAGACTCCGGAAACACTGAGACACAGGCAAGCGAGCCTGCGAGACTCCGAGGAGTAGTGGCGTCGAGGCCGCGGAGGCAGACATACGGCATGTCGAGCCCCCGAGATCCCGCCACGACCCTGAAGACCGGAGTTTTTGCTACCCCTCCAAGCGTTTGCCAACCGACAAGGACACAACCATGCAGGATCTCATCGGACCCACCCTCGCCGCCACGGTCACCGCCGGCATTGCCTGTCAATGGCTGGCCTGGCGGGTCAAGCTGCCGGCCATCATCTTCCTGCTCTTTGCCGGCATGGCGGCCGGGCCGCTTTTCGGCATCCTGGAGCCGGACAAGATCTTCGGCGAGCTCTTCTTCCCCTTCATCTCGCTCTCCGTTGCCGTCATTCTCTTCGAGGGCAGCCTCACCCTGAAGTGGGAGGAAATCACCGGCCTCGGCCGGGTGGTGCAGAACATGGTCTCCTGGGGCATGCTCACCACCTGGCTGATCACCACCGTCGCCACCCGGCTGCTGCTCGACTTTTCCTGGGAGATGGCCTTCCTGCTCGGCGCCGTTACCGTGGTTACCGGCCCCACGGTGATCGTGCCCATGCTGCGCACCGTGCGGCCCACCGGCGCGGTTTCCAACATCCTGCGCTGGGAAGGGATCGTCATCGACCCCATCGGCGCTTCCCTTGCGGTGCT
Organism: Desulfobulbales bacterium; assembly: GCA_041599275.1. Classification (GTDB taxonomy): domain Bacteria; phylum Desulfobacterota; class Desulfobulbia; order Desulfobulbales; family BM004; genus JBFHWX01. The sequence goes on from JBFHWX010000232.1 coordinate 3,403, forward strand.
GGTCTACGAGTTCATCGTCACCTCGGCCATGGGCCACGACAGCCTCGGCCACACGGTGCTGGCCCTGGTTCGCATCTTCGGGGTGGGCCTGGCGGTGGGGGGCCTGGGCGGCTGGAGCTTCGGCGTCGTGCTGCGGAACCACTGGCTGCCCGAATACCTGCGCAACGTCGCCGCCCTTGCCCTGGTGCTGGCCGCCTTTGCCGGCTCCAATCTGCTGCAGGAGGAATCGGGCCTGGTCACCGTCACCATGATGGGCATCTGGCTCGCCAACACCAAAGGCATCGACGTCGAGGAGATCCTCGACTTCAAGGAGACCATGAGCATCCTGCTCATCAGCCTTCTCTTCATCCTGCTTGCCGCCCGCATCCGCTTTGCCGATTTTGTCGAACTGGGCTGGGGCGGGGTGGGCGTCTTTTTGACCATCCAGTTCCTGGCCCGGCCCCTGAACGTGATGATCTCCACCCTGGGCTCGAAGCTCAAATGGCCGGAGCGCCACATCCTCGCCTGGATCGCGCCGCGCGGCATCGTGGCGGCGGCGGTGGCGGCGCTCTTCGCCCTGCGCCTCGAGCCCCTGGGTTTTGCCGAAGCCCGGCTCATCGTTCCGCTCACTTTTATGGTGATCATCGGCACCGTGGTCCTGCAGTCCCTCACCGCCCGCCCCATCGCCCGCCTGCTGGGGGTGGCGGAGCCCGAGCCCCACGGTTTTCTGGTGATCGGCGCCGACATCGTGGCCCGTTCCATCGCCAAAGCCCTGCAGGACAACGGCTTCCGGGTGCTGCTGGCCGAGGCCAACTGGGACAATATCGCCAAGGCCAAGATGGCCGGCCTCGAGACCTACTACGGCAACCCGGTTTCCGACCACGCCGACCGCCACCTGAACCTCACCGGCATCGGCCGCCTGCTGGGCATCTCCCCCACGGAACGGATGAACCAGTTGGCCGCCGCCCACTACCGCTTTGAGTTCGGTGAGCGGGAGATCTTCGTGTTGCCGGCCCGCTGCGAGGAAAACCTGCCCGCCAACCGCCGGGTGACCAGCAAACTCTGCATCAGATCCCTGTTCTCGCCGGGAAAAACCTACGCCGACCTGGCCGAGCAGCTCAGCCGCGGCGCCGAGATCCGCACCACCATCCTCACCGAAAAATTCGGCTTTGCCGAATATTGTAAGAAAAACCCCGCCGCCCTGCCGCTCTTCGCCCTCGACCCCAGACACCGCCTGCACCCCTTCACCGCCGATTGCACACCAAAACCAGCCGCCGGCTGGAAGCTGATCGGGCTGGTGCCGGGGGAGTGAGAGGCAGGGGAGCAAGAGAGAGGTCGTCAATCCCCCCTAAAAAAACAAGCAAGTATTTTTTTTACCAAACAGGCTGTTACCGCAAAACCTTGTCTGGAGTGATGATTTTACCCACATCCCGGCGCCAGGCACCAGGCAAAAACTGGCATTTTACTGTTACTTCATGACATTGACAAAAAGCCTTGCCAGGGTTAGGAAAGTTTTGTTTCACCGATGTGA
>JBFHWX010000233.1:0-4904 GCA_041599275.1 Desulfobulbales bacterium
ACATGGCAAGACACATGGGGTCAAATCTTTAATCTTGGCAAGACACATGGGGTCAAATCTTTAATCTGCAAGACACATGGGGTCAAATCTTTAATCTTGACAAAAGCACAACCTTTTTTCGGTTCTTCCGGGTTTTAAGTGGGGAAACACCATGTCCCCCGGTGAGCATGACGCCATATATAAGGACGGGTGCGGAGCGAAGAGACCCCCATCAATCTCGTAGCGCAGCACCCGTTCCCTTTTATCTCTTCGGAATTTCATGCTACATTCGTCTCCCACAACCTTGGAGGTGAATCATGCGTGATACCGAACTTTACAGACATTTGCCGGGACTCCTTCCGCCGTTTTTGGCAACCCAGAAAGTTCCACTTTTTGTTCCCCCCTTCCATCAGAAAGAGCGGATCGGCCGTACCTGGCCCTCGGTATTTTTAGTCACATTACCTATGTCAGGGTAATCCAACAGGTAAAAGCCTCTCGGGCGGCCCGTATCTTCATAAGAAAAGCCCCTGCAGCCTCTCTTCCAGCAACCGGCCCCCACATGACTCATCCCTTGATACTTCCCACCCCCGAACTGGTTATCTTTGACCTCGACGGCACCCTGGTCGATTCGGTGCCCGATCTCGCCTTTTCGGTGGACGAGATGCTCCGGCGGCTGGGCATGGCCGAGGCCGGCGAGGACAAGGTGCGGCGCTGGGTGGGTAACGGCGTGGGGCGCCTGGTGCGCCGGGCACTGGTTGGTGCCATGGACGGGGAGCCGGACGAAGCACTTTTCCAGCGCGCCCTGCCCCTCTTTATGGAAATCTACGGAGCCAACTACTGTCGGCGAAGCCGCCTCTACCCCGGGGTGGAGGAGGGCCTTGCCTGGCTCGCCGGCCGCGGCATCCTGCTTGCCTGCGTGACCAACAAGGCGGAACGCTTCACTGTTCCCCTGCTGCACGCCCTCGGCATCCGCGACCATTTCCGGATCGTGCTCGGCGGCGATAGCCTGCCCCAAAAAAAGCCGAACCCCACGCCCCTGCTCCACGCCGCCGCTACATGCAAAGTTCCGCCCAACCGCTCTCTGATGGTGGGAGACTCGGTGAACGATGTGGCAGCGGCCCGGGCCGCAGGCATGCCGGTGGTCTGCCTCGGCTACGGCTACAACCACGGCTTGGACATCCGCACGGCGGAGCCCGATGCGGTGATCGACTCCTTGACCGAGCTCTCTGCCCTGCTGCCCCCACCCGTCTCCTGAAGCAGCCCGGGCCCGGCGGCAAGCCGACGGACAGCCAAGATCATGATGGCGTCGCCGGTAAGCGCAGACTCAAAGAAGTCCGATCTCCTGCGGCGCAACGGGATCTCGGGTGCTCGACATACCGTATGGATGCCTCCGCGCCCCCGACACCACTACTCCTCGTATATCGATTTTTTCGCTTAACCATCTTCAGCGGTACGATGGACTTTTTGCGGGTCAATCAAGATCATCATTCCCAAAAAAAAACGGGGAGCACCTAAAAGGCGCCCCCCGCTTGCATCTTTTTTCAGACAAAAAACAGACTCGCCTACCCCTTCACCTCGTGCATGTGCACGTCGCGCTGGGGAAAGGGAATAGAGATGCCCTCGGCGTCGAAGCGTTTCTTCATCTTCTCGGTGAGGTCGAAGTAGACGTTCCAGTAGTCGGCGGTATTGACCCAGGGCCGGACCACCAGGTTCACCGAGCTGTCGGCCAGGGTGTTGACCGCCACGGTGGCCGCCGGCTCTTTCAGGATCCGTTCGTCTTCTTCGAGCACCGTCTGGATGACCGTTTTCACCTTGTCGAGATCGTCGCCGTAGCTCACCCCGAAGACCATGTCCACCCGGCGGGTGGGCTTGGCGTTGATGTTGACGATCTTGTCGGCGGTGATCTTGGAATTGGGGATGATGACGAGCTTGTTGTCCGGGGTGCGCAGTTCGGTGGTGAAAATGGAAATACCCTCCACCACGCCGACGATGCCGGCCACCTCCACCACGTCGTCCACCTTGAAGGGTTTGAAGAAGATGAGCAGCACGCCGGCCGCGAAGTTGGAGAGCGAGCCCTGCAGGGCGAGGCCGACGGCGAGGCCGGCGGCGCCGAGCACCGCCACGAAGGAGGCGGTATGCACCCCGAGCTTGCCGAGGGCTGCGATGATCACAAAGGCGAGAAGCGCGATATAGACCAGGTTGCTGACGAAATTGACCAGGGTCGGCTCGACCTTCGATTTTATCATCAACCGTTCGGTCATGTGCCGCAGAAACTTGGCCACCAACTTACCGACCATGTAGATGACGATGGCGGCGATGATTTTCAAGCCGTAAACCGAAATGACGGTGCCCACCGTGGCCAGAGAACCTTCCATATTTTCCTCCTCGAGATTTTTTCTTCAGGTTTTTTGTGAAACTGGCAGCCTGATCGTGCAACAAAAGGATTTTTTCAAAGAAACCATGTTACTCCGCACACGTCAACCCTTGGCGCTGGAGAAACGGCTGGAAAAAAGAAAAGGCGCCGGGGATAGCCACGGCAACACATGGGGCGATCCGCAACCGAAGGGACATGGCGGGGAGATGCCGGTCGATACAGGCAGGGTGGAGCGAAGAGGTCAGACGAAGACGGTAGAACGCAAGGCTTCCGGCGCGCTCGCTATTTCTTCCCGGCGCTCTTTGCCGAGGTAAGCCCCTCCCCCGATGCCGCGGATGGGATCGAGACCGATCTCCACCCAACCGGAAGCACGAAGGAACTTCTTTATCCGGGCGTGGGCGATGAGCTCGTCGAGCATAAAGGGCTTGACCATGTCGTAGGTGTCGTTCTGGTACATCACTTTGATGAGCATTGCCATCCTCCTTCCCCAACTGGTGACCCACAAGGCAAGGTAATGACGGATTCTAACAGACGGACAGAGAACAGGCAACAAAAAGAGCAGTCAGGAAACGCCTGTTTTCGGCGAAACAAGGCGAATTTGGCTTCCATGGGAAAAGCGGCGCCGAAGCGCCGCTTTTCCCATGCAACCTTCTCGCGAAACCAACCAGAAACTCAATGCCGCACCCGGGTGGTGCCGTCGCTGCCGGAGATCAGCCGCACCCGCTCGCCGGGATAGAACTGCTCGTCGGCCTCCTGGACCACCACCAAAGTCTGGCCGGAATAGAGCTGCACGGTGATTTCCAGACCGGCCCGGCGGGTGGCCTGTTCTTCGATGGCGGCCCCGGCCAGCCCGCCGGCAATGGCGCCGCCCACGGTGGCCAGGGTGCGGCCGGAGCCGCCGCCCACGGTGCTGCCCAGCACACCACCGGCCACACCGCCGGTTGCCGTGCCGAGATTGCTCTTGGTGCCTTCGATGAGCACCTGCTGCACGGCCTGCACGGTGCCGAACTGCACCGTGTGGGCGGTACGGGCCTGGTCACGGGAATAGACGTTGGCCGAGCGGCTCGAAGCGCAGCCTGCCAGGCTGAGCGTCATCACGATGGCAAGAAGAGAAAAAAATGCGTTTTTCATTGGGATAACCTCCATTCTCGGTTGTCGTTTCATGAAGAGCCTCTTGCAAAATGAACATCTACTCCGATCGGTTAAAAATTTCCTGAGCTGCGTCTTCCTTGCGAAATCGTCCTCAACCCAGCCCAGCTAGGCTTCCGGGGGATTTCACAACTCATCCTTGTTCAGAAAATTGTTCTCTCGATCTCGCTACGACGTTCATTTTTCAAGAGGTTCATAACAAAGTTTCGAGGTAGCAGCGGCTTTCGCCGGCGATGCCGGCCTGCCGCACCACCGGTTCGTACCGCGCCATGAACCCTTCGTGGCCCTCGAGGTGCATGGGGTGGCCGGCCGGCCGGATGACCCGCAGCCGCTGGTAGCCCTCTTCGGCGGCCAGAGCGCAGAGCTCGTGCAGAAGGTAGGCCCTCGGGTCCATGCCGAGCCGGGCGCCGAGCCGGGCGTAACCCTGGCTGCGCTGCCGGTCACCGCGGTGAATGCGCTGTCCTTGTAATGTAATTATATAGACATCGCGGAGCCGGGTGTCGAGGAAGAAACTCGCCTTGGCGATGTAAGTCGAATCGGTGCCGTGGGGATTTTGTTCTTCCCTGCGGCTGATATAGCAGCAGATGCCGTAGAAATCCTCGGTAACACCTTCCTCCATCCGCATGCTGAGCCCGCAGTCGAGCTCCCTCGGCCCCTGATGGCGCAGGAGGAAGTCGGATCTTTCGGCCAGGGTCTCATGAAGCACCCGGCTGTTGGTCTCGAACTGAGCGAGCACCGCGGCCAGAGTGGGCTGCTCCAGGTTGTGGAGCAGGAAGTGGGGGTAGGGAAAGCAGTTCAGGTCACCGTCGGCAAAGGGCTCGGCAAAATCCTGCATGGCCCCGGCGACCGCCACGGCAAAGGCCCGGGGCCTTGTTTTGTCCCGCAACCCCTCGAAGGAGCGGCCGAGAAGAAACATCACCAGGCCGATGTGGTACCCGAAACAAAGCCCCCGCATGAGCGGCCCGCCACCGGCAGCGCCGTGGGGATCGACGCAAAAGAGTGAGGAGTCGAAGCGGCGCTGGCGAAAAGCCGTGCTGTCGGCCACGTACTCCTCGATCCGGTTGGCAAAGGCCTTTTGTCTGATCCTGGTCACAGCCTGGTCTCTCCTTCGGCGGTCTTTTCCGGGTGGTCCTTTCCGGGCACAGCCCATCGCCTCAGCCTACCCCTTTCCCACCTGACCGGCATCTGGTTTCTCGACTTGCAAAAAAACAAGGCTCAGGCGCGAAGCACTTCCGCCAGCCCCGAGAGCCTGCGGCTGCTCCGTCCGGCCACTGCCGCGAACAGCTCGAGGGCCGGACCCACCAGGGTGAAGCGGCGCCGCGCCCGGGTGATCCCGGTATAGACGAGCTCCCGGCAGAGCACCGGTGAATCCTCGCCGGGCAGGACCAGCACTGCGTGGTCG
>JBFHWX010000234.1:0-4808 GCA_041599275.1 Desulfobulbales bacterium
CCGCTCACCGGCTTCATGGGCCGGGCCGACTACGATTCGGTGCTCGACTCCATGCGCCTGGCCGACGGCACGGTGTGGCCGATGCCGGTCTGTCTCGACGTGCCGGAAAAGGTGGCCGCGGGGCTGGCGCCCGGTGCCGCCCTGGCGCTCAACGACCCCGAGGGCTTTCTGCTCGCCGTGCTCACCGTGGGCGAGGTCTGGCAGCCGGACAAGGCGCGCGAGGCGCGGCTGGTGTTCGGCACCGACGAGCCGGACAGCCACCCCGGGGTGGCCGCCTTTTTCTCCTCCACCCACGACTGGTACGTGTCCGGTTCCCTGGAGGGGTTGCACCTGCCGATCCATTACGATTTCAAGGAGTTGAGGCTTGGCCCGGCGGAGACCCACCGCCGCTTCGCGCTCAATGGCTGGCGCCACGTGATCGGCTTCCACACCTCGGAATACCTGCACTGCGCCCACCGCGAGAGTGTGCTGCACGCCGCCCGCGAGGTGGGCGCCTCGATCTTCCTGCAGCCGGTGGTGGCCATGGGCGACCACGGCAACCTCGACCACTACACCCAGGTCCGCTGCTACCAGGAGATCGAGAAGAAGTTTCCGAAGAACATGGTGATGCTGGGCCTGCTGCCCATGGCCAAGCGCCTGGCCGGACCGCGCTCCGCTCTCTGGCACGCCATCGTCAAGCGCAACTACGGCTGCACCCATTTCATCGTCGCCGACGACCACGCCGATCCCTTTGCCGGCGGGGCGAACGGCCAGCAGTTCTTCTACCCGCTGCACGCCGCCCAGCAGCTGGTGCGGGAGTTCGAGGCCGAGACCGACATCGTCATGGTGCCGGCCGAGCGCATGGTCTACGTCGAGGACAAGGCCCAGTACGTGCCCGCTTCCCAGGTGGCGCCGGAGATGAACGTCAAGGAGATCTCCTCGGCGGAGTTGCGCCGCCGCCTGGAGTACGATCTCGAGATCCCCTCCTGGTTCTCCTACCCCGAGGTGGTGGCGGAATTGAAGCGCTCCTTTCCGCCCCGCTCGAAGCAGGGTTTCACCATCTTCATCACCGGTCTCTCCGGCTCCGGCAAGTCGACGCTCGCCCGGGTGCTGCTCGTCAAGTTCCTCGAGATGCGGGCCCGGCCGGTGACCCTGCTCGACGGCGATATCGTACGCCGCAACCTGTCGAGCGAGCTCAATTTCTCCCGGCAGCACCGCAACCTCAACATCACCCGCATCGGTTTTGTGGCCAGCGAGATCACCAAGAACGGCGGCATCGCCCTCTGTGCCCCCATCGCTCCCTACGAGGAGAGCCGGCGGGCCAACCGCGAGCTGATCAGCCGCTGCGGCGGCTATATCGAGGTCCACATGGCCACGCCGCTGGCGGTCTGCGAACAGCGCGACCGCAAGGGCCTCTACGCCCGGGCCCGGGCCGGCAAGGTGCCGGCCTTCACCGGGGTTTCCGACCCCTACGAAGTGCCGTCGAACCCCGAGCTCACCATCGACACCTCGACCATGACCCCGGCCGAGGCGGCCCAGGAAGTCCTGCTCTATCTCGAGGAACAGGGGTATTTGCGGTGATTAGGTTAAAGGTTAAAGGCCAAAGGCAAAGAAAAAACGTAGAAAAAGCTTGCCAAAGCAAGCTAGAGCCTTTTTAGCCTTTAGCCTTTAGCCTTTAACCTTTAACCTTTCACCTTTTTGGAACAAAACCCATGAAAATCCGCAAAGCAGTTTTCCCGGTGGCCGGTCTCGGCACCCGTTTTCTGCCCGCCACCAAGGCGATGCCCAAGGAGATGCTGCCGGTGGTGGACAAGCCGATCATCCAGTACGCCGTGGAGGAGGCCCTGGCCGCCGGCATCGAGGAGATCATCTTCGTCACCGGTTCCGGCAAGGGGGCGCTGGAGGACCATTTCGACCGCGCCTACCAGCTCGAGGAGACCCTGAAGGCCCGCGGCAAGAAGGAGCTCCTGAAGGAGATCGAGAGCCTGGTGCCGCCCACCGGCACCATCATCTATACCCGGCAGAGCGAACCCCTCGGCCTGGGGCATGCCATCTGGTGCGCCAAGAACATCGTGGGCGACGAGCCCTTTGCCGTGCTGCTGGCCGACGACCTGATACAGGCCGACGTGCCGCTCCTCGGTCAGATGGTCAAGGAGTTCGACCGGCTGCGGGCCTCGGTGGTGGCGGTGGTGGAGGTGCCGAAGGAAGAGGTGTCGCGCTACGGCGTGCTGGAGATCGAGGAGTCGATGAACAACCTGGTCAAGATCAAGGGCCTGGTGGAAAAGCCCGAGCCGGAGAAAGCGCCCAGCAACCTGGCGATCATCGGCCGCTACATCCTCACCCCGAAAATCTTCGCGATCCTCGACCGCAAGGTGCGCGGCAAGGAGACCGGCAAGGGCAACGAGATCCAGCTCACCGACGCCATGAGCCAGCTGCTCGCCGAGCAGCCGATCTTCGGCCACCTCTGCCAGGACCGCCGCTTCGACTGCGGCGACAAGGCCGGCTTCCAGATGGCCAACATCGCCTTTGCCCTGGAGCGCCCCGAACTGCGCCCCACCCTGCTGCCGTTTCTGCAGGAATTGGTGAAGTAGGGAACTACCTCAGGACTGAGGGCTGAGTGCTGGGGACTGAGGGAAAAGCGTGAGAGGTGAGACAAGAGGTCGTTGGCCAGCTGGATAGCCGGTCAACCGGCAGACTGACAAGAGGTGAACGGTTGAAACGGTTTGAGCCGTTCAAACGGTTTCAATGGTGAAAAAAGCCACAAGGACAGAGCCGATGTCATCGAAAAAAACGGAGCCAAATTCGGGTCCTTCTCGTCTCCCGTCTTCCGTCTCGCGTCTCACCCCTTCTCTCGTACCCGTCATCCTGGCCGGCGGCTCCGGCACCCGGCTCTGGCCCCTGTCCCGGCAGCTCTACCCCAAGCAGTTCCTGGCCCTGGTGGGGCGCGAGACCATGCTGCAGGACACGGTGCGGCGTTTGGCCGGCCTTGCCGGGGTGGGGGCGCCGCTGGTGGTCTGCAACGACGAGCACCGTTTCCTGGCCGCCGACCAGTTGCGGGAGATCCACGCCGGCGGCACCGTTGTGCTCGAGCCGGTGGGCCGCAACACGGCGCCGGCGGTGGCGGTGGCGGCCCTGGAGGCCATGGCGGACGGCTCCGATCCGCTGCTCCTGGTGCTGCCCGCCGATCACGTGATCCGCGACGCCGCAAGCTTTCGCGCTGCCGTGGCGCAGGGAGTGCCCCTTGCCGAGGCAGGAAGCCTGATCACCTTCGGCATCGTGCCAACCCACGCCGAAACCGGCTACGGCTACATCGCCCGGGGCAAAAAATTCAACGAGGCGAAAACCGTCTACCGGGTCGAGCGCTTCGTCGAGAAGCCCGACCGGCCGACCGCCGAGGAGTATGTCTCGAGCGGCGCCTACTTCTGGAACTCCGGCATGTTTCTGTTCCGGGCTTCGGTCTACCTGGAAGAGCTCGAACGGTTCGCTCCAGAGATGGCCGCCGCTGCCCGCCGGGCCCATGCAGGACGTTCTGCGGATTTGGGCTTCGTGCGCCTCGACGCCGAAGCCTTTGCCGCCTCGCCGGCGGATTCCATCGATTACGCGGTGATGGAGAAGACCGAGCGGGCCGCGGTGGTGCCCCTCGACTGCGGCTGGAGCGACGTGGGCTCCTGGTCGGCGCTGCTCGAGGTAGCCGAAGCCGACCAGGACGGCAACGTGCTCAGTGGCAACGTGCTCGGCCGCGAGCTCGCAAACTGCTACGTCAATGCCGGCCACCGGATGGTGGCGGCGCTCGGGGTCCGTGACCTGGTGGTGGTGGAAACCGCCGACGCGGTGCTGGTCGCCGGACGCCACCGGGCCCAGGACGTCAAGCTGCTGGTCGATGCCCTGAAACGAGAGGACCGCTCCGAAACCGTGCACCACCGCAAGGTGCTCAGGCCCTGGGGCTCCTACGAGACGGTGGACCTGGCCGAGCGCTTCCAGGTCAAGCGCATCGTGGTCAAGCCCGGCGCCCGGCTCTCCTCCCAGCTTCACCACCACCGGGCCGAGCACTGGATCGTGGTGCGCGGCACCGCCCGGGTCCTTAACGGCGACCAGGAGATCATCCTTTCCGAGAACCAGTCCACCTACATCCCGCTCGGTACCATGCACCGCCTCGAGAACCCGGGCCGCATCCCGCTCGAGCTCATCGAGGTGCAGTCCGGCTCCTACCTGGGCGAGGACGACATCGTGCGCTTCGACGATGTTTACGGCAGAGCTGACGGTGGTCAGTAAAGTAGGCAGTGGTCAGTCAGCAGTTGGCAGCAAGGGCAACTGCGAACTGCTCGCTTTTGCTTTTTTGCCGAGTTCAGCTAAACTTTTTTTGCCAATTGCCAACTAACGTTGTTTTGCCAACTTGCGACGACTATTTAGCGACCATGGGTTTTGAAGACCTCGAAGTATGGAAAAGGGCGGCTCGTTTGAGTGCCAATATATACAGGGAGATGGCTGACCTGAAGGATTTCTCCTTTCGGGATCAGGTGACTCGTGCCGGTTTGTCGGTTCCGAGCAATATTGCCGAGGGCATGGAGCGGGTGTCGGCAAAGGAACGAAAACATTTTCTGTCCTACGCGAAGGGTTCTTGTGGTGAGTTGCGAACCCAGATTTATATAGGCCTTGAGATAGGGTATATCCCTCAAGACACTGCGAAGGTCTGGATCGAGGAGACGCGGCAACTTTCCGCTATGCTCGTCGGGCTCATGAAGTCAATTCAATAAACAAGTAGGCAGTGGTCAGTAGGCAGCAGAGGGAAAAACAAGTAGGCAGTGGTCAGTAGGCAGTAGGCAGCAAAG
>JBFHWX010000235.1:0-4797 GCA_041599275.1 Desulfobulbales bacterium
ACCGTAAATTCACCAGGCGCGCAAAGGGTGGGTACCCTAAAGACCGGCGCAGGCCGATTTCCTTTTCATAAAGGGAGCGGTAGTCGTGGCGCCGGGCCAGGGTAATGGAGTAATGGCCGGGCTGGTGGGTCTGGACGATCACCCTTCCCGGCCTCTCGCCGCGACCGGCCCGGCCGGTGACCTGGGAAAGAAGCTGGTAGGTGCGTTCGGCGGCCCGGAAATCAGGGATGGAGAGACCACCGTCGGCCCAGACGATGCCCACCAGGGTAACCCGCGGAAAGTGGTGGCCCTTGGCGATCATCTGGGTGCCCACCAGAATATCGAAATTGCCGGCGTGCATCTCCTTTAATATCTGTAGAAAATCCGTGCGGTTCGCCCCGGTATCCCGGTCGAGCCGGCCGATCCGGGCGGCGGGCAGAATCCGGGCCAGTTCCTCCTCCACCCGTTCGGTACCGAAGCCCACCGGCATCAGGGCGCCGGAACCGCAGGCCGGGCAGACAATGTCGGCCCGGTTCCGGTGGCCGCAGTAATGGCAGAGCAGCTCGTTGCGGCCCTTGTGCAGGGTAAGGGTGACGTGGCACTTGCCGCACTGCACCGAGTGGCCGCAGTCCCGGCAGATCACCAGGTTGGCGAACCCCCGCCGGTTCAGAAAGACGAGGCTCTGTTCGCCGCGGGCCAGGGTATCGCGCAGGGCCGCGGCCAGGGGCGGTGAAAAGAGAGGCGGCTGGCCGGACACCGTGGGCACCCGGGTCAGGTCCACCAGATCCACTTCGGGGAGGGGCCGGTTCTCGACCCGCTGCTTCATCTCGAGAAGCTCGTACTTGCCGGCCAGCGCGTTGTGATAGGAGGCCACCGACGGCGTGGCGGAACCGAGGAGCACCGGGCACCCGGCCAGCGAGCCGCGCAGCACGGCGAGATCCCTGCCCTGGTAGCGGAGGCCGTCCTCCTGCTTGTAGGCGCCGTCGTGCTCCTCATCGACGATGACAAGCCCCAGGTCGGTGAGCGGCGCAAAAATAGTCGAGCGGGCGCCGATCACGACCCGCCTCCTGCCCCGCAGAAGCTGGAGCCACTGGTCGAAACGCTCGGCATTGGAAAGCCCCGAGTGCAGGAGTGCCACCTGCCCTTCGAAGCGGCTCAGGAAATGGCCCTCGAGCTGGGTGGCCAGGGCGATCTCGGGTACCAGCACGAGAACACTTTTTCCCTGTTCGAGGGCGGTTTCGGCGGCCCGCAGGTAGACCTCGGTCTTGCCGCTGCCGGTTACCCCATGCAGCAGAAAGGTCTTGAATTTTTTTTCGCCAACCGCCGGCAGCAAACGATCGAGCACCACCTGCTGCTCCGCCGTCGGCCGGGGCGGCGGCTCGTAGCGCGGCGGCCGCTCGCCAAAGAGATCGCGGGCCACCTCCCGCTCCACCTGCTCGGCAAGCCCCTTGTCGATGAGGCCCTTCACGGCCTTGCCAGCGCCGGGGTAGGTCTTCAGGAGGTCGCGGCGGGGCAGGAGCTCGCTTTCTTCAAAACCCTGGGCAAGAAGAAGCGAACGCACCAGCTCCATGGTTTTTTTCTCGGAGGGTTTCAGGGAGCGGGCAAGGTCGGCATCTTTTGCGGCACCGAGCGCGGTGCCGCAAAGCCTGTAGCAGAGCTCGGTGCGGACCCGGGTGGTGGCGCCGGTCAACTCGTGGCGGACCGCCACCCACCCCGCTCTTTCCCAGCCCTCGAGCAGCCGGTTGTCCCTGGAACGGCGCCGGATTTTTTTCGCTTCCGCCGGCGAAAGCTCGCCTTTCTCGAAAAAACCTGGCCACCAGGGCAGGCCGCCCACCTCTTCGGAGCCGGCCAGGTGTTTCCGCCCTTCGGGGGTGAGCAGGCAACGCCGGCCACTCACCGGCGCCAGCCCCCCGGGCAGGGCGGTGCGGATCACCTCGCCCAGCGGGTACTGGTAATAATCGGCCACCCAGCGGTAGAAGGGAATGAGTGCGGCCGGAAAGACCGGCTCGTCGTCCAGCAGGCGTGCCGCTCGCCGCAGGGTGATCTTCTCCGCTTCCGGCGGTTTCCTGGTGGAGACGCTCAACAGATAACCGGTCAACCAACGGCCGCCCAGTGGTACCAGGAGGCGCATGCCGGGCAGCAGCCCGCTCCTCTCCGTGTCCGCCGGCGGCAGATAGGAAAGGGACTGCTCGATGGGTGCCGCCACCGCCACATCAAGGTAAATGGGGGCGAAAGTGTCGGGCATGGCGGAATCCGGTGAAGAAAAGAAAGAAGAAGACGGCCCGGCCGCCCTCAAACAACGGAGCAATTTCCAGGCGGATCTGGTACCATAAAGGGTTTTCGAACCACGCTTCAGGCCGCCTTGCCCCTCCCGGGCGGCATGGGGTGCAGCCAGAATAGCGTAGAGACATGAGCAACACAAGAGCAGATCAGCACCAATCCCGAGGCCGGCGGCGCCGGCGGCAAGCACCGGGCGGGCCCCGGGCCGGCGGCCCCCCCCAGCCCCAGCCGCCCCTGGAGCTGCCGGCCATCTCCTACCCGGCCGAGCTGCCCATCTCCGCCCACCGCGAGGAGATCATCGCCGCCCTCACCCGCCACCGGGTGCTGATCGTGGCGGGTGAAACCGGTAGCGGCAAGACCACCCAGCTTCCCAAGATGTGCCTCGAGGCCGGCCGCGGCCGGACCAGGAGAATCGCCTGCACCCAGCCACGGAGAATCGCCGCCACCGCCACCGCCGCCCGGGTATCCGAGGAACTGGGCGAGCACGGGCAACTGGTGGGCTACAAGATCCGTTTCCAGAGCAAGCTGCAGAAGGAAACCCGGATCAAATTCATGACCGACGGCATCCTGCTTGCCGAGACCCAGGCCGATCCGCAGCTTTCCGAATACGACACGATCATCATCGACGAGGCCCACGAGCGCAGCCTCAATATCGATTTTCTGCTGGGTTATCTGAAAAAACTCCTGGAACAGCGTGAAGACCTCAGCCTGGTCATCACCTCCGCCACCATCGATACCGAAAAGTTTTCGCGTCACTTCGGCGATGCCCCGGTGGTGCAGGTGGCCGGCCGCGGCTTCCCGGTGGAGGTCCGCTACCAGCCCCTGGCAAACGAAGACGACGAGACCGGCGAACTCTCCCACGTCGAGGCCGCGGCCCAGGCGGTGCGCGACCTCTGCCGGCGTGAGGGGCCCGGCGACGTGCTCGTCTTCATGCCCACCGAGCGCGACATCCGGGAGACCGTCGAGTTGCTCTCCGGTTCCTTTGCCGACAAAACTTTGGTCCTGCCGCTCTTCGGCCGTCTCTCCGCCGCCGACCAGAACAGGATCTTCCACCCGGCGCCGCACCGCAAGATCGTGGTGGCCACCAATGTGGCCGAAACCTCGGTCACCGTGCCCGGCATCCGCTTCGTGGTGGATACGGGCCTTGCCCGGGTCGCTTCCTACAACCCGCGGGCCCGCACCACGAGCCTGCCGGTGGTCCGCATCTCGCGTGCCTCCTGCGACCAGCGGCGGGGCCGCTGCGGCCGCACCGGGCCGGGCATCTGCGTGCGTCTCTATGCCGAAGAGGATTACACGAACCGGGCCGAATACACCCTGGCCGAGATCCGGCGCTCGAACCTGGCCGAGGTCATCCTGCGCATGGCGGCCCTCGGCCTCGGCGAGCCGGGCCGCTTTCCATTCATCGACCCGCCGGCGCCGCGCTCGATCCAGGACGGCTACCGGTTGCTCACCGAGCTGGGCGCCATGGACCAGGATCAGCGGCTCACCCGGCGCGGCCGCTTCATGGCCCGGCTGCCCCTCGACCCGCAGATCGCCCGCATCCTTCTCGAGGCCAGGGACCAGGGAGCGCTGGCCGAAGCCACGGTGATCGCCGCCGCCCTCTCCATCCAGGACCCGCGCAGCCGGCCGGCGGAAAAGGAAAAGCAGGCGGACGCGGCGCACGCCCGGTGGGCGGTTGGGGGCTCGGATTTTCTGTCGATCCTCGCCCTCTGGCAGGCCTACCAACAAGTGCTCGGTGAGGGCGGCAGCAGCCGCCTGCGCCGCTTCTGCCGCGACAATTTCCTCTCCTTCCAGCGCATGCGGGAGTGGCGCGACATCCACGAGCAGATTCTCTCCCTGCTCAGGGAAGAAAAAGATTTTCCGCTCAACCCCGACCCGGCCCATCCCGATGCGGTGCACCGGGCCGTGTTGAGTGGTTTCCTGCGCAACATCGGCTTGAAAAAGTCAAAAAATATTTATCAGGGCACCCGCGGCAAGGAGCTCACCGTGTTTCCCGGCTCCGGCCAGTACAACCGGGCGGGCCAGTGGATCGTGGCCGCCGAGCTCATGGAGACCTCGAAGCTCTTCGCCCGCACCGTGGCCACCATCGACCCGGACTGGCTCGAACCCCTGGCCGGCTCCCTGTGCCGCTCGACCTTCTCGGCGCCACGCTGGGAAAAGCACCGGGGCCAGGTGGTGGCCGACGAGCGGGTCACCCTCTTCGGTCTGCCCATCGTGGCAAAACGCACGGTGAGCTACGCCCGGGTGAGCGACACGGCCCGCGACGAGGCCAGGGAAATCTTCATCCAGGCGGCCCTGGTCGAAGGCGGCCTGCAGGGCCGCTACGGTTTCCTCGAGCACAACCAGAAGCTCGTCGCCCGCCTCGAGGACCTGGAGGACCGGCTGCGGCAGCGGGGCATCGTGGCCGACGACCGGGTCATCCACCGGTTCTACACCGGGCGCCTGGGCGAAATCTGCGACCAGGCCGGGCTCAACCGGCTGATCAGAGAAAGGGGCCGGGACGACTCGTTTCTGCGCATGAGCGAAGACGACCTGCTG
>JBFHWX010000236.1:0-4609 GCA_041599275.1 Desulfobulbales bacterium
CACCAGCAGCAGGAGCAGCAGCAGGCAGGCGCGGAGAACAGGAAACAGAGCGGCGGAGCGCACGGGGTTGCCTGTCTCAGAGAGTGGTCTGGTCGCGCCGCTCCACCCTTTCCTTTACCCGCTCCTCCCGCTCGTCCCGGCGGCTCCGCTGCTCTTCGCGCTTGTCCTGGCGTTCCTGCTGGCGATCTTCCTTGAGCTGCTGCCGCTCCTGGCGATCCGCATCCCGTTCCTGGCGATCCGCATCCCGCTCCTGGCGCTGGTCTTCCCGGTACTTCTGCTGGCAGGCGCGGACCTCGTCCTTGTCGGCGGCGCTCTGCACGCAGTTCTTTTCGCGCAGGGCCCGGTCGATGCGCTGGTCGAGCTGTTCGAGCATTTTCGCCTTGTGCTCGGCGAATTTCGCGTCGTCGTCGCGCTTTGCCGCCTGGGTTCCGGAAACCACCCCAAACGCCACCAAAAAGAGGCAGAGAGCCCCGGCCATCATCCGCTTTCGCATCCTACATCCTCCTTGTTCTCTTTGAAAAAACCGTCAAGCCGGGAGGCCATCCGCGGCAGACGACGCCATTGTCTCATCCCGTTTCACCTGCCCTTGCCGTGCGCAGGAGTTTTTCTCCCCGCCGCAAGACCAGATTCCAAGCTCAGGGCGACAGACCGAGCCCTACTCTCTTGCGCCTGATCCGTTCGTCGAGCAAGGTAGCTGCTCGCAGGGGGTCGGGCTCGACCACGAAGCTGGCGCCGACCAGATCCTCCAGGCCCTTGAGCGCGATATCGGTCACCGTTTGCGAGCCCAGGATATTTGGGGGCAGGCCGAGATGGGTGTAGATGCCGGTGGCCACCGCATAGAGGCCGATGGCGGCGGCCTTTTCCGAGTACCATTCAGGCGAGGAGGCCCCCACCGGCAGATCGGAGACGTCGACCCCCAATTCGTTGGCGATCAGGCAGCAGAGCTGCAGGATGCGCGAATTGTCGACGCAACTGCCCATGTGCAGGACCGGCGGAATACCGAGAGCACCACAAATTTCCCGCAGACCGGGGCCGGCCATCTCGATGGCCGACGGCACCAGGAGGCCGGCCTTGCCGGCGGCGGTGGTCACACAGCCGGTCACCAGGACCAGGATATCTTTTTCGATGAGCGCCTTGGCGAGCCCGACATTACAGGAGTCCTGCTGAAATTTCGGGTTGTTGCAACCGACGATCGCGACAAAGCCGCGCACCTTGCCGGCCTTCACCGCCTCCAGGAGAGGCGTCAGGCTGCCACCGAGGGCGGCGAGGATCGCTTCGTTGGAAAAACCGGTCATGATCTCTACCGGTGCCACCGGGATTTCCACCCGTTTGCGATCCCGCTTCGAAAAACCATCGATGGCAAGGGTGACGATTTCCCGGGCCTGGGCCATGGCGGTTTCCGGCCGCACGTCGAAGTGGATGGCGCCGGTGAACTTCGCCTTGTTGGCGGTGGTGATGAACTTGGTATGGTAGCAGCCCGCAGCCTGTACCATGCTCGGCATGATGCACTGGTAGTCGACCACCACCGCCTCGACGGCGCCGGTTACCACGGCCAGCTCGGTCATCAGGTGGTTGCCGGCCATGGGGATGCCCTGGCGGGCCAGGATCTCGTTGCCGGAGCAACAGAGACCGGCGACGTTAATACCGCTGGCTCCGGCTTTCCTGGCCTTTTTGAGGATAACCGGATCGTTGGCCGCGGCGACGATCATCTCGCTGACCACCGGGTTGTGGCCGTGCACCAGGATATTGACCTCGTCCTTTTTCAGGACCCCGAGGTTGACCTTGGCCATCTTCGGGGTCGGCACCCCGAACAGGATGTCGGAGAGTTCGGTGCCGATCATCGAGCCGGCAAAGCCGTCGGCCAGGGCGGTGCGGGCCGCGTGCAGCAGGGTGTTGGCGGCGTCGTTGTCGCAGCCCATATGGGTGCGGTGCATCATCTCGGCGATCTCCCGGTCGACGCCGCGCGGCGTGATGCCAAGTTTTTTCCAAAGTTTGCGGCGTTTTTCCGGCACCCGGCAGAGGAAACCGAGCTCCTTTTTGCGGCTGCCGAAATCGGCGTAGAGTTCGTCCATGAGATCGCGGGCCACCGCCAGAGTTTTGCGGCGTTTGGTCACGATGCCGAGCTCCTCGGCGATGCGGCGCAGCTTCTGCTCGTCTTGGATATGGTAATCCTTGGTTCTGCCCTCGACAATCGCCTCCAGGACCTCGACGAGATCACGGCCGTGGTCGGAATGGCCGGCGGAGCCGCCGGCGATGAAACGCCCGAAGTTACGGGCGACGATCACGTCGGCGTCGGCGCCGCACACCCCGCGCTGCATCTTGCCGGTCTTCTTGGGGCTGATCCGGCAGGGCCCCATGACGCAGTTGCGGCAGGTTGTACCCAACTCGCAGAAGGTGCAGTGCGGCGTCTGCTGTTCCAACCGGTCCCAGGCAGTCTCGACCCCGTCGCGTTCGGCCTTGGCCAGCATCAGGCGGGCATCGTCCCAAAGTGATTTTTCAGTGATGGTGCGATTTTTCGTGGTCATGTCTTTCCCTCCTCGTGCTTGGCGTTTTAAAAAGTTCAGACTCGGAGCGTTTTGCCTGACTTCCACCATAGGCTAAAAACGTCTATTGTATAGTTGCCGCACAGGCAGCCGTCTTGCAAGCAAAGTGTTTGTTGCAACCAGCTTGAACACGTATCAATCAGCTTGGACAAATGACCCTTTCTGGTGAAAGACAGCGGCGCAAAGTGACCCCTGCCGTGCTCACGAACGGCGGGTTCGTGAAAATCCTTGGCGCTGCAGGCCAACATGGGCCGGAGATCGCCGAAAAGCAGCCACGCACAGCACCGGTGCCCAGGCGTGGCGAAAGCAGATATGCCGCACCCCAGCCCTTGGGGAATGGTCTTGACTGGGCAAGTCTGCAGCAGTAAGGGTAATAAAAAGTCAGGAAGTCAGGCAAGGTCAATTCTCTGCCGGTCTTCTTTACAAGAGGTTCAACGACAAGGGGGCGAGAAATGGAACTCTTCGATGCCGGCAATGTCCTGATCTGGCGGGCCCTGGAACGCCTGGTCAACGTGCTCATAGGCGCCCTGGCCATTTACCTGGGCTACAGGCTGTTCATGAACCTGCCGGAGCGGCGGGAGGAGCAGGAAGGCAGGATGAAGCTGCTGCTGCCCGGCGACATCTCGGTGTATGTGAGCCGGGTCGGGCCTGGGGTGTTTTTCGCCATCTTCGGCACCGCCATCGTGCTGACCTCCTTTGCCAAGACCCTTTCTTTCGATCGGCAGCCTTCGTCCGCTCCCGCAGAGGAACAGGCCGCAGAAACCAGGCCGGCGGCAGCCGATTCGAAATCGAGCTTCTCCTACATCGGCTCCGGGCAGACGACGCAGCGCCACAGCGCCGAGCGCGCCGTTGTCCAGCGGGATCTCCTCAGCCTGCGAAAGCTCGAGGAGGCTCTTGGCCGGGCCGTGGCTGACGGAAGCCCCATCCTCCTTGCCGAAAGCGACAGCGCCGCCCTGTTGAACGCCCTGCCCCGCATTAAGGGGAGCCTGCTGCTTCGGGTCTGGGACGAAAAATGGGGTGATGCCGAAGCCTTTGCCGGCTGGGTTCAGGCCGGCGCCTTCGGGCCGCTGCCGGCCGGCTTGCAGGAGGTCGGCAGCTCCTTCACCCCCCTTGAAAAGAGGCAGAGCGCACCATGAAATTGTTCCCTCTTCTTCTTTCCTTTTTTCTGGCGCTGGCCAGCTCTGCCCAGGGGGCCTGGGGCCTCGGCGATCTCTACCCGGAGAGCGAGCTTCGCCACTGGCAGGGAAAATATGGCGACAACGTCCGCTGGAATTTCGAGAATCTGGTGCTCGGCCGCCTCACGCCCCAGGAACGGCTACAGGTGGGCCCGGTAAATCTCGACCTGCCCCTGCGCGGCCCTGGGGAATTGCGCGACCATCCCCTGCAGTTCTTTGCCGGCGGCTCCACCATCAGCCTGCCGGTGCTGTCCATTCGTTTTTTCGACGAACTGACCCAGGCCTGGGCCTCTCTCTACTCCAACGGCCTCGACCTGCAACTGGTGGGCGACTATCTGGCCATGCTCCGCTACCGGGATCCGGCAAGCTTTGCGGGCGGCAGGTTCCCTGGCCCATTGGAAGCTTTGGGCATCCCCAGGGATGCCTGGAAATCGGACCCGGTGATGGACGACGTTTCCCAGAAGGCGCTCAAGTCGGCCATCGTCTGGATCATGGCCCATGAGCTGGCTCATCTGTATTACCACCATCCCGGCTACGGTCCTGGGGTGACTGCCGCCCAGGCCCAGGCCAACGAGGCTCAAGCCGACCAGTTCGCCAACACCATCATGCGGCGGATCGGGGTGGCGCCGGTGGGCATGGTGCAGTTCTTCATGGCCATGGCCCACCTGGGAAGAGGCCGGGGTGATTTCGCCAGCGAGGCTGCCTGGCAGGAATACCAGCGCCGCACCGCCACCCACCCCCTCACCGCCGACCGCCTGCAAGCGCTGGCCGCCGATCTGCGCCGGGCGCCCTGGGACTTCACCAGCGAGGAAAGCGATCAGGCGACGGCGGTCCAGCGCATAGAGTACATTGCCGGGCAGATCGAAGGCATCGGCCGCATTCTCGAGGACC
>JBFHWX010000237.1:0-4558 GCA_041599275.1 Desulfobulbales bacterium
ATGGGCAGTCTCCTCGGCGGCCCCCAACTGGCTGTCGAGATAGCGGTGCAGAAAACGGGTGTTGTGAAAACCCGACACGTCGTCGGTGACCGTTTCCCTGGCCAGTTGCGCATTGGCGTCTTCGAGTTTTTCCTGGTATTCCCTGAGCTCGCGGTGGTGCTCGCGCTGGAGAGCCAGGTGGCGGCGCAGCTCGAGTTGGGCCATGACCTGGCGGGAGAGGGCCGAGAGCGCGGTCCGCTGCTCATCGTCGAGATCCCGGGCCTTGCGGTCGATAACGCAGAGGGTGCCTAAAGCCTCGCCGTCCCTGGTTACCAGGGGCGCGCCGGCGTAGAATTTCACATGGGGCGTGCCGGTGACCAGCGGGTTGTCGCGGAAGCGCTCGTCGCGGGTGGCGTCGGGCACCACGAAGAGCTCCGGCTCCAGGAGGGCATGGGCGCAGAAGGCGATGTCCCGCGGCGTTTCCGGAACATCGAGACCGATGGACGACTTGAACCACTGGCGCTCGGAATCGACCAGACTCATGGCGGCGATGGGGGTGCCGCAGATATGGGAGGCGATGCGGGTGATGTCGTCGTAGGCGGGTTCTGGCAGGGTATCGAGGATGTTGAAATCGCGCAAAGCGCGCAGGCGCTTCTTCTCGTTTTCCGGCAGAGGAGCTTTCATGCTTTTCTTCTTAAAAAAGAAGCGGGGAAAAGACAATGTTTTCGTGCGACAGGTCGACGGGACGGAGGGCAAGGCCGGTGCAGAAACAAAAGCGCTTCGGAGGCAACGGTCTCTTCCGGGGAGGCGCAATCAGGTGTAGGACTCGATGATCGCGGCCAGTTGCCGGTAGTCGGTCGGACGCTGGCAGAGCGGTGTTTTCTCCTTCAGAACCGCAAAATTGTCCTCGAAAACAGCCTGCCCTTCCTTTTCGTAAAGGACCCCGACCGGCAACCGGAAGCCGGATTCCAGGGCGGTGCGCAGGGCCAGGTCGAAATTGCCGGCGTCGTAGTCGTCGGCCAGGGGCTGGCAGCGCGCGTTGTACCAGTCGTAGGTGTTGAGGTGGTTGAAGGAGACGCAGGGCTGCTGGATGTCGACGAGCGCGGTGCCGCGGTAGCGGATGGCCCGGGCGATGAGTTCGATGAGTTCGTCCTGCCTGCCGACATAGCCGCGGCCGACGAAGCCGCAGCCCATGGCCACCGCCACCGCCAGCGGATTGAACGGGTTGGCGAAGACGCCGCGGGGTTGGGCCTTGGTGACGAAACCGGCGGCGGAGGTGGGACTGGCCTGCCCCTTGGTGAGACCGTAGACCTGATTGTCGTGCACCAGAATGGTGATGTCGAGATTGCGGCGCAGGGCTGCCAGAAAATGGTTGCCGCCTTCGCCGTACATGCAGCCGTCGCCGCTCTCGGCGATAACGGTGAGCCCCGGATTGGCGAGCTTGGCGCCGGTCGCCACCGGCAGGGAGCGGCCGTGCAGGCCGTTGAAGACATTGGCCCGCAGATAGTGCGGAGCCTTGGCGGCCTGGCCGATGCCGGACACCAGCAGAATTTGGTGCGGCTCGAGACCGCAGGCGGCCAGTGCCCTCTTGAGTGCTCTCAGAAGCCCGAAGTTGCCGCACCCCGGGCACCACGCCGTTTCAAACTCACCGTAATCCCTGCTGTCCACCATGCCCGCTCCTCGTCCGCGTTGTTTACAATCGTTTCCGCTTCACTACCCGGAGGCCTGCAACCGGTCAACGATATAGTCCGGGGTGATGGCCAGGCCGTCGTAGCGCAGCACCGTGCGGTGCATCGCAAAGCCGGTCTCCCGCCTCAGCAGGCGGGCGAACTGGCCGGTGGCATTGCCTTCGACGCAGACGACCTCGCCGGCCTGCTCGAGAACCGGCAGTATCCGCTCCTCCACCAGCGGCCAGACCTGCTCGAAACAAAGCGTGGCCACCGTTTTGCCGGCCTGCCGCAGGTGGCGGGCGGCCTCCCGCACCGCGCCCCGGCAGGAGCCCCAGCAGACGAGAAGCTGCTGCGGCGCTGCGGGCCCGTCATATTCCGGGGCCAGCCATTGCCGGCGGATGCCTTCGAGCTTGCGCAGTCTCTTGCGCACCATCTCGGCCCGCACCGAGAGATCCTCGGTGATGTGACCGTCGCTCGTGTGCTCGTCGCTGTCAGCCACCACCAGATGGGTCGACAGGCCCGGCAACAGGCGCGGCGACACACCATCGCCGGTGATCGCATACCGTTCGTAGGTTCCGGACACCGACCGCGGATCACTGCCCGGCCGCACCGGTTCCAGGCCTTCGACGGAAAACGGCGGCACCGCCCGGTACGAGTCGGCCAGGTACTGATCGGTCAGCACGAAGCAGGGCGTCTGGTATTCCTCCGCCAGGAAAAATGCCCGGCGGGTCAGCTCGAAACAGGATTCCACCGAACCCGGCGCCAGGACGAGCCGCGCAAACTCGCCGTGCCCGCCGTGCAGGACGAACTCGAGGTCTCCCTGTTCGGTCCTCGTCGGCAGGCCCGTGGCCGGGCCAGGCCGCTGGGCCACGATCACCACCACCGGCGTTTCGGTCATGCCCGCCAGACTGACGGCCTCGGTCATCAGGGCGAAGCCGCCGCCGGAAGTGGCGACCAGGGCGGGAGCCCCGGCAAAAGCGGCGCCCAGGGCCATGTTGAGGGCGGCGATTTCGTCTTCCGCCTGCTCGACAACCAGCCCCATGGCATCGGCATGGGCAATGATCGTCAGCAGGATCGAGGTGGCCGGGGTCATCGGGTAGAAAGAGGCAAACTTCGCACCAGCGGCCAGAGCGCCCAAGGCAATGGCCTCGTTGCCGTTCATCACCATGCGGGGGCCACGGTCCTGAGGGGCCTGCGCCAGCGGTTCGAAAGCCGCCCCGTTTTTCTGGGCCCAGTCGTACCCGCGCCCGAAGGCCTGCAGGTTTTCCTGAAGCAGCGCCGCGTGCTTGCGACCGAAGGTCTTGTCGAGCAGGGCTTCGAGACGGCCGCGCTGCAGGCCGAGCAGGCAAGCAAGAACCCCGAAGGCGGCGACGTTGAACACCTTCTCCGCGCCCAGGCCGGCAAACGGCACGGCAAGCAGCTTTTCGCCCTCGAGCTTCCAGGCCTCGTCCACCAGCACCAGCGCCTTCTCGGCGAGCTCAGGCCGGTGTGCGGCGACGGTCTCCTCGGTCAGCGCCACCAGCAGGTCGATGCGGGTGGCGGCCGCCTCGACCGGCGAGGTGGCGACCCGGATGCTGAAAGTGTTGTGGCCGCCCCTGATGCGCGAATGATAGCTCTGAACCACGACGATTTCGTAGCCCTCGAGGACCAGGGCCCGGCACAGCAACTGGCCAATGGTCACCAATCCCTGGCCGGCCTCGCCGCCGATCACCAGCAGAAGGTCGTGGGACCGGCTGTTTTTTTGCTCGGTCATGATTTTTTCTCCGGTGAGCTCAAGGGAGGGGCACGGCCGGAAACGGCCGCATTTCTGTTTTCGCGCCTTGCGAGGCACCGCGATTCCTCAACAATTCCCGGTCACGTTCAACCGCACAAGGCCACCAGGAAGATCTGCGAAGTCGCCCCGGCCGATCAGGTCCGGACCGCCCTGCTGGCACCGTCCGCCCGAACAGAGCACCACGGAGCTAACACCGCGGCTCGCCCGCCCCTGCCCCTCAAAGGAAAAGCAGACCGCCAGCTCAACTCAATACTGCTCTTCCTCGATGTTCTTCCGGAGCTGGGCAATCTCGAGCCCCAGGGACACACACTGTCGGCCGTCCAGGCAGGCGTCGGCATCCGGCACCTCCAGGTGGTGTTTGAGCTTGTGCCCGCCCTTCTTGAGGTCGATGACCCAGACTTTTTTCTCCTCGTCCCAGTCGGCCGCCACGTCGATGCCGCATTCACCGATTTCCGGATACAACTCGACGATCTTTTTGCACAGCTCTTTCTTGTCATGCATGATCTGAGATCCTCCCATGAGAATGCGTTACGGTCCAATGAGCCGGCGGCCGGTTCCAGCCGGCCCGTTTTTGCTTTCACCGCGGCCAGAAGCGGCCGCTCGACAAAATAAAAAAGACTGCTATATCATTTTTCGCACAACCTAACCCGCCAAATGCGGCAAGACAACGGGCCTGGCGCCAAGACAGGCGGGAACCACGGGACAGGCAGAACGGACCGGGAAGCACAACCACACCGGCGCCCTCGCCCGGCTCCAGTTTCCGGCAAACGGCGGCCGGCAAACTGCCCTTCCCTCAACCAACCACAACGGAGCCCCATCCTGCAACCAGGAATCCACATCCCGCCAGCCGGCCGCTTTCCTTGACCGATCGCCCTGCCCTTGACTTTTCATGTCATATTTGATACACAAAAAGCATATAAAACATCAGATATGAGCACATCATGAGCACAGCACAGGTAGTGGAAACACTTCTGGCCATTGGCAGAAACCTGCGCCTGGCCAGGAAGAGGCGGCACAAGAGCATCGAGCAGGCCGCCGCCATGATGGGGGTTTCGGTCTCCTCGGTGCGGCGCATGGAGGCGGGCGACGGCGGTGTCAAAATCAGCACCTATCTCACCGCCCTTGAGGTCTTCCA
>JBFHWX010000238.1:0-4551 GCA_041599275.1 Desulfobulbales bacterium
AGATAGCGGTGAAGCTCAACCGTTGACAAGGCGGTGCGCCGTGCAGCCAATGGCAGCAGGCGAAGATTGTACACCTTGCCCAGCTCCTCCCCCTGTTTTTCGATGGAAGTCATTGTTTTTTCGCCTGCATAAACACCAAGAACTGACTGTCCAAGAGCCACCAGAAAAGCTATCTCGAATCTCCTTAGATGTCTAAACACATCGGCCCGTATCTTTATTTCCGCCCTCTCCGGTTCGTAGAAGGAAAAGACATTGTCCCACTGTTGGCAGCGATGCCATTCCGCCGGATCCACGAGACAGATTCTGTCCAGGTTGTCGAAATGGCTTTCTGGAATATCTGGATGCCGCCAAAGTATGTCGAGGATTTCCCGCTTGACCGCTTTCGGTCCGATTCCCTCCCGGATCAACCCCGCATCGTCTATACCTATTTCGAACCTCGAAAGCTGCCGGCCAAGCTCCTGCCAGCGCCGGGACGGTAGGCGCAGTCTGTTGACGAGTGGGGTGGAAGAGCACATGGCCTGGGGAAAATCACGTCTCACCACGCAGCCCTCCACGGCAGCCGCGCGGTGCAGAGCCCAGAGCGTACGCACCGAACGGGCCAGAGAGTGCGGGTCATGCTGCAGCACCCCCCTCTCCTGCAGTGCATAGCGGGAATAGATGCCGGCCTCGATAGCCTGAAAGCCCAACTCCCCTACTCTCTCCCGGTCGAGATATATGGGTACCTTGTCCTCGACAGCGTAGCGCTGCAGGATATTGGCCGAGATTTCTTCAAGTCCAAGGGCCAGCACCTGGTCGAAGAGCCCCCGCACTCCTCCGGGGATGTTGCGGTGATAGGCGGTGAGCAGGTCCGAGACGTAGAAACGGCGGCCCGGCGCGTCATGCACCAGATCGGTTTCCCCTTTCTGGACCCAGAGGTTGGTAACCAGGATCTTCAAGGCATGCCGGTTGGCACGGATGGTGTCGGCGATGGCCGGCACCTGGAGGATGGGGATGATGCTGGTGAAGAGACTGCCCGGCGCCAGCACCACGATATCGGCTTCGCTCAGGGCGTCGAGTACTGCCCGCGGTACCACCGGTTCATCGTAAAATTGGACAAAAACCCGGTCAACCGGGTAACCGCGGCGGGCATTGCCGGATTTGTATTCACCGCTTACCAGAACACCGTTGGTGTAGAGAACCTGCAGGCCGGCGGGGGTTGTGGTGCACGGCAACACGGTGTCCACCCTGCAGCCGAGCAGTTCGGCAACGGCGTTGATCCCGGCCAGAGTTGCGGCATGGCGGACTTCCTGGTCGACAGGGAGAATGGGCAGTAAGCCGCTTTCGTCGGCATGGGCCTGGAGCATGGCCCCCGCCACGATGAGATTGCCGAGGCAGTGGGGGCGGCCCAGGAGATTTGCCGATTGCGGGGAAGCAAAAAGCACCTCCAGGTACCGGCGCACGCCCTTCTCCATGGCCGCCGGCAGCACCGCAGAGCCGATGCCGGCCTCGGCCAGCAGGGCATCGACTGACGGCGGCGCGCCTTGGTCGTAGCGGTGGTTGAAAAGGTCGTAGAGCTGGGCCGCAAGCCGGTCGCATTCCTCGTTCCCGAGGCCGTAGCGTTCCTGCAGTCCATCGCGGCGCAGGGACGAGAGCAGCACGTGGCGGATGTCGCCCAGGGCGACGAACGGCAGGTCTTTCAGCAGTTCGCCGGTGGAGCCGCCGTCGTCGGTAACGCAGACCACGGCCCGGGTCCCAGGGAAGAGCTCCTTCATACCGCTGAACGGCGAGCGTTTCCAGGCAAGATTGCGGCTATCGCCACCGATGATGTTGGAGAGCCCGGTGCCGCCGCCGAGGACCACCACCTTGACATCCCTGGTAGGCACTCCGCGCAGGTTGTCGAGCAGGTCCTGGAGACCGGCGGTGAGCATGTGGTTGCCCACCTCCGGCACTCCATGGAGTTCGAGAAGCAGAAGCTTTTCGGCAAGCCCCTGGCGGGGAAGCAGATCGAGGGGCGAGAACGAGGCGCCCTCGAGCCGGTGGAGCAGCCCGGCAATGCCGGAATTGGTCACTGTGCTGCCTCTCCCCGTGGTTTCAGGCATATAACGCCCCCCCTTGTTTATCTCACAGACCGGTGGCCGCCATCTGCTTGTGGACCGCTGCCACCGATTCGGCAAGCGCCGCCTTTTCCTCTTCGGTGAGGACGAACTCGACGATCCTCTCGACCCCACGGCTGCCGAGCACCACCGGCACGCCCAGGAAGCAGCCGGAAATGCCGAACTCGCCGTCGAGGTAAGCGGCGCAGGGCAGCACCCGCTTGCTGTCCTTGAGGATGGCCTCGGCCATCTCCACTGCGGCCAGACCAGGGGTGTAGAAAGCACTGCCGGTCTTCAGGTGGTTGACGATCTCGGCGCCGCCATGCTGGGTACGCTTGACGATTTCGGCGATCTTCTCTTCGGAAAGCAGATCGGTGACCGGCACCCCGGCCACGTTGGCAAGACGCACCAACGGCAGCATGAGATCACCGTGGATGCCCATCACCATGGCGTTCACGTCCTTGGGCGCCACACCGATGGCCTCGGCGAGAAAGGTGCGGTAGCGGGCCGAATCCAGCACGCCGGCCATGCCGATCACCCGCTCCTTGGGCAGCCCGGAAATCTTGAAGGCGGTGTAGACCATGGCATCGATCGGGTTGGTGACCACAATGAGCACGCAGTCGGGCGAATGCTTCACCGCTTCCTCGGCGCAGGACTTGACGATGGCCACGTTCTTGGCGAGAAGGTCGTCGCGGCTCATTCCCGGCTTGCGGGCCAGGCCCGCGGTGATGATCACCACGTCGGAGCCGGCGGTGTCCTTATAATCGTTGCTGCCGGCGATCCGGTAGCAGAAGCCGTCCACCGGACCGGCCTGCAAAAGATCGAGACCCTTGCCCTGGGGGATACCCTCCACCACGTCGAGCAGAACGACATCACCCAGCTCCCGGGCCATGGCCCAATGGGCCGCGGTGGCACCAACATTGCCGGAACCGATAATGGTAATCTTTTTTCTCATGTTTGCTTCCTATCGTTATGGTTGTTCGTTGTTTTAAGTGTCCTCAAGAATCAAGCCTTCGCGCCACCGCCGATGATTTCCTCCACCCGCTGGGCGTCCTTCGGGGTGTCGACTTCCACCGAGTCGTGCTCGGTGAGCACCACCTTGATGGCGTAACCGTACTCGAGGGCCCGGAGCTGCTCGAGCTTCTCGTAGCGCTCCCACTCCCCTTCGGGCAGGCCGACGAAGGTCAGCAAAAAGCCCTTGCGGTAGGCATAAAATCCCAGGTGCTTGTAATAGGTGGGCGGAATCTCCTCGTCGGGATTACGCTGAAAGGGAATGGGCGAGCGGGAGAAGTAGAGGGCGCGGCCGTTGCGGTCGAACACCGTCTTGACGTGATTGGGGTCCTGGATCTCCTCTTCCCGGATGATCTTGTAAATGAGGGTCGACATGGGCAGGGCGGGATCCTCGAGAAGCGGCGTAGCCACCTGCTCGATGACCTCCGGTGGAAACAGGGGCTGGTCGCCCTGGATGTTGACCACCACGTCCTGCTCGGGAATTTCGAGAACCGTTGCCGCCTCGGCCAACCGGTCGGTTCCGGAAACGTGGTCGGAGCGGGTCATCACCGCCTCGCCACCAAAGGAAAGCACGCAGTCGCGGATGCGCTCGTCGTCGGTGGCCACCACCACCCGGGAAAGGAGGCTCACCGACTTGGCCCGTTCGTAGACATGCTGGATCATGGGCTTGCCGGCGATGAGCGCCAGCGGTTTGCCCTCGAAACGGTTGGATTGGTAGCGGGCCGGGATGATGGCCACGACTTTCGGCTGTGCTTTGTAATGCAAATCCATTATGGTCTCTTCGTGTAAAAGAAGGAGAAAGAAACTCTCTACCAACCGCCGGACCATGGGCCCGGGGGATACTTGCCGCCATGTCCTTGACCAGCGAACTCTGCCTGCCGGCCCTGCCGACCACTCTGCCTGCGACCGGAACCCTGGCCGTGGCCGCCGCCGGTACGGAGCTGGACAAAGAGGCACGGCAGCTTGCCCAACGCCTCGGCCTCTCCCTTGTCTTGCCGACAAGCACGGATTTTCCACTGCTGATCGTGGTTTCAGCCGCGGGCTATGCCCTGCAGATGACCGGCCGCGGCGCCCCAGGTCCGGTGCGGGTGGATTTCACCGCCCCTGCCCTCACCCATCGCCGCAAACACGGCGGCGACCGGCGCCAGGGAATCGGCCGGGCCCTGGGGCTGAAAGGCGGCCATGCTCCCTTCGTGATCGACGCCACCGCCGGCCTCGGCCGCGATGCCTTCATCATGGCCCACCTCGGTTGCCGGGTGCTGCTGGTGGAACAGTCCGCGGTGCTCAGTCTGCTCCTGGAAACGGGTCTGCAGCAGGCGGCCCACGCCCCCGGATTGGCAGCCACCATTAGCCGCATGGCGCTTGCCCCAGGCAACAGTCTGCAGATTCTAAAAAAAATTGCCGAAGGCCGGCTCCAGCCGGAAATCGTTTACCTCGACCCCATGTTCCCGCTCCGGGAAAAGTCCGC
>JBFHWX010000239.1:0-4473 GCA_041599275.1 Desulfobulbales bacterium
GGTCGGGGCCGAAGCGGAAGGGTAGGTGACGGCGAATTCACGGCGGAAGCGGGGAGGGACGCCGGCGAAAACGGCAAGGCTCGTCTTGGTGCCACCAATATCGCCGGCCAGCAGGAAGCGGTCGCCTCGGGCGCTCTGTCTGCGGTCGGGACCTCGATCTCCGGCCATGGGCCTGCCTCATCCTGGTAATGAAAAATACGTGCTCGGGGCTATTTCTCCTGGGAGCGGGATACGATGATTTTACCAAGGGTTTCATCGACGGCAAGGGATTGCCGCATCCGGGCTTCGAGAAAGGCCGGGGTCAGGTAGTCGCGGTTGGTCTCGATGATCCGGCAGATGGCGTCCCGCTCGCCGGCATCGGCCAGTTCGGTGATCGAGGCCAGGTTGGCCATGAAATCGCGGACGATCTTGCGGCCGTCGCCGCCGGTGGCCATGATCTCGGCATAGGTCCGCGGGTTCTGGGTATGCATCCGGCACATGGCGAGAATCCCGTAGAGCGAGGTCAGGGTCGAGTGGGAGCCGATCTGCTCGGTGGCGATGCCGTTCTGCCGCAAAGTCATGGCCAGGGCCACCGACACCGAGGTAGGCAGCTTCTGGCCGACCCCCATCAGCAGGTCGTGGCTCGACGCGGTGTCCATGCTGATATCGGCGCCGTGCTTGTAGAGAAAGGCCTCGAACTCGGAGCACAGCCTGCCGGAGCGCGGGGTGCGGACCAGCGAGACGTTCTTGTCCTTCATGGTGGCGGCCTGGGGCCCCCAGAGGTTGTGGACCAGCATCACTTCCACCCCGGGGGAGGTGCTCTCAAGGGCGGCCTGGATCGTGCCCTCGGCCTCGCCGGCCAACAGGATCATGGCCTGGCCGTCGCGCAGCAGCGGGCCATAGGCGCGGATAGTGGGAGCGGTGGCGGAGATCGGCACGCAGACCGCCACCACGTCGACCTCGGGGATCATCTCCTCGGGCTTCGGCGTGGTGCTGCGGCCGGAGAGCAGGCATTTGTAGCCTTCGTTTTCGAGCCGCCGGGCGAACCAGACGCTCATGTCACCGGTGCCGATGAAGCCCACCGAGCGGATATGTTTGGGCCGCATGTCCACCCGCGGAAAGCTGCCCAGCACCCGGATGGCGCCCGGTTCGTGGATGATATCGCGTTCGATGGCGCGCAGGGCGGCGGCGAAGGAATCGTCCTCGATATGGCCCTCGGCCTCGATGTAGATCTGCAGTTTCTGGGTCTTGATGTCGCTTTCGGTGCGCATGTCGAGCAGGTTGATGCCACGCCGGGTGAACTCGCCGAGAATGTCGGAGAGCAGGCCGACCCGGTCCTTGAGGGGCCGGGTCAGAAAGGCGGTGGCGTCGTAGCCGCTGCGCGGCGCCAGCTTGGGGCCGATGATGGCAAAACGGGTCTGGTTGTGGGGCGCCACCTCCCGCTGCCTGATGACCAGACCCCTGGCCAGCAGATTTTCCTCGGAGTCGATCACTCCCCGGTCTTTCACGCCCTGGCCGCAGATCTCGTCCATGGCTTGGGCGGGATCGGCCACCGCGAGCTGGGAGACGGAGGGGTAGGCCGCTGCGGTGTATTCGCCGCTCTGGCGCAGGGCGGTGGAGGTGCCAATGAGCAGGGTGAGCTCCGACTCGAGGTCGAGGCTGCCCAGGGAGAGTTGCACCGGCAGCACCAGGTTGTCACACCAGTAGCCGCGCTCGAGTTTTTCCATGGCCCGGAAGTAGTCCCGCATCTCACCCTCGCGGGTGTTGTAGACGGGGATCACGGCGTGCTCGACCTGGCCGCTGGAAAGGGCCCGCACCACCTCGGAGGCCAACGGAAAGCAGCGGATTTCGGCCTCCTTGCCGAAAGAGTGGCGAGCGGTCTGCCAGGATTGGGAGCCCACCGGGCCCAGGGTTGCAACGGTCACTGCATTCTCCTTCGGATTGTGCCTTTAAGCGGCGGGCCAGACTTTCCTCGCGCGCTTCTTTACATCCGCGGCCGAGTTCTATAGAGTGAAACCCCGGTCCGGGACCAACGCCCCATCGGACAGCGGCCCGCAAACTGCGGCCCTGCCGCGAAAAACCTGATATTTACTGAGTTCCGCGGTGGAGGTCAACGTATTTCGTTGCGCTCTTCGTCGCCAGCCGCGGCCGGAACGCCATGGGGCCATCTTTTCCCGGCTTGAAAGCCCGACCGGCTCGGAATGCCACCAGGAGCTCCTTTCTTCCATGCCTGAACAAACGATCCCCGCCGGCGAAGGCGGCGGAAGCATCGCCGACTATCTCGAGGCCCTCAAGGGGTCGGCCTCCTTCGGGGAGCGGGTGGTCATCCACAAGCAATTGCCCGAGGTAGCCGCCCGCCCTGGAAGCCCCGCGGCCCCCCTGCCAAAGCGGTTGGAGGAACTGCTTGCCGCCCAGGGCATCGACTCCCTCTACCATCACCAGGCCGAGGCCCTTGACCTGGCGCGGGCCGGCCGTCACCTGCTGGTGGCCACCCCCACGGCCAGCGGCAAGAGTCTGGTCTACAACCTGCCGGTGCTCGAAACTCTCTTGGCCGAGCCCGATGGCCACGCTCTCTACCTTTTTCCCCTCAAAGCCCTGGCCCAGGACCAGCAGCGGGCCGTTGCCGAGCTCTGCGCGCCGTTGCCCGAGCCGATGCGGCCGCGGGCGGCGATCTACGACGGCGACACCAGCGGCTACCAACGCAAAAAACTGCGCGACAAGCCGCCCCAGATCCTGATCAGCAATCCCGACATGCTGCACCTGGCGCTCCTGGCCTACCACGACCGCTGGAGCCGGTTCCTGGCCGGGTTGCGCTACGTGGTGATCGACGAGGTGCATACCTACCGGGGTGTTTTCGGCTCCCACATGGCCTGGGTGCTGCGCCGCCTGCAGCGCCTTGCCGCCTTCTACGGCGCGGCGCCGCGTTTTATCCTGTGCTCGGCCACCATCGGCAATTCCCGGCAGTTTGCGCGGCTGCTGCTCGGCCAGGAGGTCGAAGTCATCGAAGAGTCCGGTGCTCCCCGGGCCCGCCGGCACGTGGTCTTCGTCAACCCGCTTGGTTCCGCGGCCCACGCCGCCTGCCTGCTGCTCGAAAGCGCTTTGCGCCGCGGCCTGCGCACCATCGTCTACAGCCAGTCACGCAAGATGACCGAGCTCATCTCGATCTGGACCGGAGCCCGCCTGGGTGAGCTGGCCGACCGCATCAGCTCCTACCGGGCCGGCTTTTTGCCCGAGGAGCGGCGTGAAATCGAGGAGAAACTGACCGACGGCCGGCTTCTCGGGGTGATCACCACCTCGGCCCTCGAACTGGGTATCGATATCGGCAGTCTCGACATCTGCATCCTGGTGGGCTACCCGGGCACCATCATGACCACCTGGCAGCGGGGCGGCAGGGTGGGGCGGGCCCAGCGGGAATCCCTCATCCTGCTGGTTGCCCAGGAGGACGCCCTGGACCAGCACTTCATGCGCAATCCGGAGGATTTTTTCGAGCGACCGGTGGAAAGCGCCGTGCTCAACCCCGACAATCCTTTCATCATGGAGCAGCATCTCGTTTGCGCCGCCGCCGAGCGCCCGCTGGAGGTCGACGAGCCCTGGCTGCAGACCGAACCGGTGCGGGCCTGCCTCTCGCGGCTTGTGGAAACAGCCGGTCTCCTGCTCTCGGCCGACGGCCGCACCCTGCACAGTAGCAGGCGCTCCCCCCAGCGCCTGGTCAACCTGCGGGGCGGCGGCCGCACCCTGATCATCCGGCGGCCGGGCGACGGCGCTCCTCTTGGTGAGATCGACTTCTACCGCTCGCTTCGGGAAACCCACCCCGGTGCCGTCTACCTGCACCGGGGCGCCACCTGGCTGGTGGAGACCCTCGACCTGGAGGCCGGCGAGGTTCTGGTGCAGCCCGCTTCGGTCGCCTATTTCACCCGGCCGCGGGGAGAGAAACAGACGGAAATCCTTGCCATCGAGCGCACCGAGCAGCACGGCCGCCTGCGCTGTCATTTCGGCAGGGTCCGGGTCACCGACCGGGTGGTGGGCTACGAGCGCCGCTCGGTGCGGGGCCACAAGCTGCTGGCCACGGTTCCCCTTCACCTGCCGCCCCTGGTGTTCGAAACGGAAGGGTTGTGGCTCGAGATCCCCGACGAGCTGCAGCAGGCCGTGGTCCAGCGGCAGCACCACTTCATGGGCGGCATCCACGCCTTGGAGCACGCCGCCATCGGCGTGCTGCCGCTTCTCGTGCTCTGCGACCGCAACGATGTGGGCGGCATCGCCCAGCCCTTTCACGAGCAACTGGGCCGGGCCGCGGTCTTCATCTACGACGGGCACGCCGGCGGCGTCGGCCTCACCCGCCAGGCCTTCGGCCAGATCGTCGAGCTGCTCGAACTTGCCCTTCGTACGGTAAGAGAATGTGGCTGCGAGCTGGGTTGCCCGTCCTGCATCCACTCGCCCAAATGCGGCTCCGGCAACCGGCCCATGGACAAGGCGGCGGCCGCAGTGCTGCTCGAC
>JBFHWX010000240.1:0-4442 GCA_041599275.1 Desulfobulbales bacterium
ATGGCGGTGGAACGCTACCAGCGGGCCCTCCTGCTGGCCCTGCTGGCCGAGGAAAATCTGCGACTGGTCTCGGTCTGGAGCCCTACCCTGCTCACCGGGCTCTGCGATTTTTTTCAGCTACACCACCAGGAGATCCTGACGGAACTAGAGGCAAGCAGAAATCCCCTGGCGGCACGTCGTGCCAGGGATATTTTGAGAACCTGGCAGGGCGGCACCGATCTGTCCTGCCTGTGGCCGCAGCTTGCGGTGATAAGCTGCTGGGCCGACGGCCCCAGCCGGGCCGCAGCCGATGAACTGCGCCGTTATTTTCCTGGAACCGTGCTGCAAGCGAAGGGGTTGCTGGCCACCGAGGCCTTCGTCTCCGTGCCTCTGTTGCCCGGCCGCGATCCGGTGCTGGCGGCGGGCTGCCATTTTTTCGAATTCCTGAGCCCGGCAGGCGATTGCCTTCTCTGCCATGAGCTGAGTACCGGAAAGCGGTACGAGGTGGTGGTCACCACCGGTGGCGGGCTGTACCGCTACCGGCTGGGGGACATTGTCGAAGTGACGGGCTTTGCCGGTGCCCTGCCTTGCCTGCGCTTTGCCGGCAGGGGCGAGGCGGTTTCCGACCTGTGCGGCGAGAAGCTGCACGGGGCGTGGGTCGGCAAAATTCTCGATGACCTGCTCGGCTCTTGCCGTTTCGCCATGCTGGCCCCGGAACGGAGCAGCGGAAACAGGGGGTACGTGCTCTTTGTCGAGACAAAAGCACTCCCCGCCGGTCTCGCTTGCCGCCTCGACCTGGCCATGGCCGAGAACCCCAACTACCAGCTCTGCCGCCAAAACGGCCAGCTCGGTCCGGCCCGGGTCTTTCGCATCCGGCAAAACGGCGCCCTTTCGTATACCCGCAGGCTGGTGGAGGAAGGCATGAGGATCGGTGAGGTGAAACCCACCGCGCTCAGCCGGCTGAGTGGTTGGCAGCACCATTTCGACGGAGAGCTCGTGGCATGACAAAACCCCTTACCACCGGCCGGCGGCCCCATCTCCTGCTGGTCAAACCCGCCATGGGTGGGCGCCGCAGCCCGGCCTGCATGGAACCCCTGGCCCTCGCCATCCTGGCCAGCCTCACCCCCTCGGAGGTGGAGGTGACGGTGGTGGACGAGCGGCTGGAAGAGATTCCCTTTTCCCTGAAACCCGACGGCGTGGCCCTGTCGGTCTGCACCTTTTCGGCCCGCCGGGCCTACGAGATCGCCGGCCACTACCGGCAACGGGGGATACCGGTGGTACTGGGCGGTTTTCATCCCACCCTCTGCCCGCAGGAAGGCCTGCTGCATGCCGATGCGGTGGTGCTGGGCGATGCCGAGCACACCTGGCCCAGGGTGGTCACCGATCTGCTGGCCGGCACGTTGCAGCCGCTCTACCGGCCCCTGCAGGCCGGGCCGGCGCCGGGGACGAGGCCCAACCGCACGGTATTCCTGGGAAAAAAATACCTGCCCCTGCACCTTCTGCAGTTTTCCCGGGGCTGCCCCCGTTCGTGCGAATTCTGTTCCATCAGGGCCTTCTACGGCGGGGCCATGTCGTTCCGGCCGGTGGCCGAGGTGCTGGCGGAACTGCAGAGTCTGCCGGGCCGGCGGGTCTTTTTCGTGGACGACAATTTCCTCGCCCGTCCGGCCAGGGTGGGTCCTTTGCTGGAGGCCATGATCCCCATGGGCCTCT
Source organism: Desulfobulbales bacterium (assembly GCA_041599275.1). Classification (GTDB taxonomy): domain Bacteria; phylum Desulfobacterota; class Desulfobulbia; order Desulfobulbales; family BM004; genus JBFHWX01. Next base: position 1,690 of record JBFHWX010000240.1, read on the forward strand.
CCTGGAGCAGCCAGGCGGATATCAGTTTTGCCGACGATCCTGCCTTTCTCGAGCTGGTTGCCCGCTCCGGCTGCCAGAGTCTCGCCATCGGCTTCGAGTCCCTTCATGAAGACTGCCTCCGGCAGATGGGCAAGGGCTGCAACAGCCTTCCCCTGCTGCGCCGGCGTCTGGACAGGATACGGCGGGCCGGGATCATGGTGTTCGGCACCTTTGTCTTCGGCTATGACCAGGACCGGCCCGAGTCCATAATGAAGACGCTTCGTTTCGCGCTCGACGAAAAGCTCTTTCTGGCCAACTTCAACCCGCTCCAGGCCCTGCCCGGTACCCCGCTCTACCACAGGCTGCGAAGCCAGGGCCGTCTCGCCCATCACGACTGGTGGCTGCACCCGGACTACCGCTGGCAGCAGGCCACGGTGCGGCCCCTGGGCATGGGGGAAGAGGAACTGACCGCCGGCTGTGCCGCGGCCCGTTGCCGTTTCCACAGCCTGGCTGGGATTCTCCGGCGGCTTGCCGACCGTTATGCCAATGCCAAGAATATCGACAACATAAAGACGTTTCTGGCCGCCAACCTGGTATCGCGGTTGGACATCAGGAGCAAGACCGGCGCCAGTCTCTGGAGTCAGGACCTTTTGAAAACGGGAAAATGACAGAAAAAATGAGGGTGCTCTTTGTCAAACCGAACATGGGCCTGGTGAACAACAGGCCCTATGACGACCGGGGCCGCATGGAGCCCCTGACCTTTGCGGTGCTGGCCGGCTCCACCCCGTCCGGCTGCGAGCTGGTGCTGTGCGACGACCGCTTCGAGCCGGTGCCTTACGGCGAGAAGTGGGACCTGGTGGCGATCAACACCGAGATCTACACCGCCCGCAGGGCCTACGAGATCGCCGCCCGCTTCCGTCAACGGGGAGTGCCGGTGGCGGTAGGCGGCTGCCACGCCACCATGCTGCCCGCCGAAGCGGCGGCCCACGCCGACGCGGTGGTGTGCGGTGATGCCGAGAGCTCCTGGCCGCAGCTTCTCGCCGACCTGCGGCGGGGTGGATTGAAGCCCTTCTACCGGCAGCCCGCGGCCGGCCCGGTGGCTGCTGATTTTTTTGTAAAAGATTCGGTTTTCAATGGAAAAAACTACCTGCCCATCACCCTCAGCCAGTTCGGCCGCGGCTGCCCCAACAGTTGCGAGTACTGCGCCACCGGCCTCATCTACCAACGCCGCCACGGCCACCGGCCGGTGGCTCGGGTGGTGGCGGAACTGGCCGACCAGAAGCGGCGCACGGTGTTTTTCGTGGACGACAACATCATCGCCGACATTGCCGCGGCCAAGGAACTGTTCCGGGCTCTGGTCCCCCTGGGCATCCGCTGGACCGGCCAGGCCAGCCTCAATTTTGTTCATGATCCGGAGCTGGTCGAGCTCATGGTGGAAAGCGGCTGCACCGGGCTGGTCATCGGGTTCGAATCCCTTTCCGCCGAAAACCTGAAGCTCATGAAAAAGGACTGCAACACGAGTTTCCGGGGCTACGACAGAGCGGTGGAACGCATCCGTGCCAGCGGCCTCATGGTGTGGGCCGCCTTCCTGCTGGGCTACGACTTCGAAACCGAAGAAAGCATCCGGGAAACGGTGGACTGGGCACTTTCGAAAAAATTCGCCTTTGCCGCCTTCAACATCCTCACCCCATACCCCGGCACTCCTTTCTACCGGCGGATGGAGGCCGAAGGCCGCCTGCTCTACGGCGGGCGCTGGTGGCTGCACGACGATTACCGTTTCGGCCACGCCGCCTTCCGGCCGCGGCAACTGAGCGCCGAGCTCCTCTCCGAGCTCTGCCTGCAGGCCAGGCTCCTGCACAACACCCCGGGCCAGATCCTGCGCCGGGCCACTGACAGGAAAACCAACAGCAAGGATCTGTGGAGCCTGCTCACCTACTTTGCCTACAACCCGCTCTTTCGCGACGAGATGAAGAAGAAGCACGGCATGATGCTGGGCTACCGGGGCTACGAACGGGCGCCGACCGAGTTGGGCGAGCCGGCAGGCGGGCTCTGGCTCGAAAAAAGCCGCACCGCCCTCACCGGGCTGGCCGGCCGGTTGCTTGAACGGTAAACAACCGGCCAGGGTCATTCCGGCTCACCGTCCGCTCCCCGAGCCAAGCGCCGGTGGCGGGCAATGAATTCGTCGTACTGCCCACGGGTGCGCAGCACCTGGTTGCGGAGTGCCGCCAGGGTGCGGACCGGTACCTCCTGGATAAAGAGATTGGCCACCCAGGAGGGGATGAAACCGCCCGGGTCCATCTTCAGGAGATATTCGGCCTCGGTGCGGAACTCGTCGATCCGTCGCAGCCGGGTGGTGCCTTCCACCACCGCCACCCGCACCGTGCCCTCGGGTGGCGGCTCCGTCCAACCGGCGGCGTGCCGGTAGCGGATCTCCACCTGCTGGCCCTGGTAATCGGGCAGAACCGTGACCTCGATCACCGATTCCCGGTCGGCCGCCGGCCATGGCAGGTCGAAGAGATTGGCAACCACCAGGTGCTCTTCGGAGAAGCGGGAGACAACCCGGATCTCCCGCAACCGGTGGGTCCATTCGGTGCGGCGCGGGATGTCCTGAAGCACTGCCAGCAGCTCGAAGATGTTGACATCGAGCACCCCTGCGGCCCGGAAGACCGTGTGGCCATCGACCGCATCCCGCCTCGAGGAGACGGTTATCCCCTGCCTCTGGTAGAGTTCATGCCAGCCGTCTGTTTCTCCTTTGGCAACACTGGCCGGCACCA
>JBFHWX010000241.1:0-4431 GCA_041599275.1 Desulfobulbales bacterium
CCGTCGAGCTGATCAAGGGTGAAGCCCGGCAGCTTTTCGCCGATCTTGAAATTTCGCAACACATTGTCGGCGGCCAGGATCGTGCCAGTCCAGACCGTCAACACCGCCAGCAGGGCGAAAGAGAGGACCACGGCCCACCGCCTGCAATGGCCGCTTTTGGTCAAGGATTTCGTTACAGCCCGCATCATAAGCAAATCTCCGAAACACGGATTATCAAGACGTTTTCCCTCACCTGGCGCCGGCAGGATTCTCCCGGTCGTACTCCCGCGGTTTGTGGCAGCCCACCACACAGCCGCCGCCGGTCTCGCCGCGGGTGAATTTGAGGGAAATGGTGAATCTCTTCTTGAAGGGAATGGTCTCCCGCAAGTGGAACTCCTGGTTGGAGGCGTGGATCTCGTGGCAGGCCATGCAGCCCCTGCCGTCCTTGGTGTTGACGTGCAGAAAGTGCAGGTTCTGGCGGCCATTGCGAAAGCCGGTGGCCATGCTCTCCCGGTCGAGATAGACGTCCTTCAGGTGGCAGTTGTAACACAGAGCGTAGGACTCTTCCTTGAAGTCGCTTGAGTATTCGGCGCTGAAGGGCGCGATCAACATGCCGGGGGAATCGGAGCCATGCACGGCGTGGCACTTGGCACAGTCCTTCTGGCGCACCGGCCCGTGCAGGAAGGCGCTGTTTTCGATCTGTTTTTTGAGCTCGGCATGGCAGGGAAAGCAAAGGGTATCGAGGGGTCCCCGCAACAGTTTTGGGAAATCCGAGGAATGGGGCGTGTGGCAGGTGGTGCACTTTTTCTCGGCCACCGGCTTATGGGGCACCCTGGCCCCTTCGATGGCCGCCGACACCTCGGGATCGAGCTTTCGGTGGCAGACCAGACAGGACTCGGCAATGGGTTTCTCTGCCGTCAGATAGCGGCCCTCCCCGTCCTTCAGGGTACGGAGATGGAATTCGATGGCCGAGCCATGGGGGTCGTGGCAGAGCTTGCAATCCTCGGCCATGGGCTTGTGCACATAGCGCAGTTCAAGTTCCTGGCGGCGGTCTTCGTGGCACTGGAAGCACATCTCGCTCTTGTCTTCGTACTGCAGATTGGCGTGCCGGCTGGCGTGGGGGTCGTGGCAGGCGATGCAGTCGCCCTCCCGGAAGGGCTCGTGGGGCACGGCGAATTTCTCGGTGGAACGGGGATGGCAGCCGGAGCAGACGCCGGCGATGGAGCCCCGCTTGAGGTGAAAGGGAAAATCCGACTGGTGCGGGTCGTGGCAGGCGACGCACTCGCCGGTTCGCACCGGAAAATGCTGGTGTTCCTGATCGAAACGGGCCTGTTCCATGTCGTGACAGGAGTAACAGAGGGCGGCCCGCTCTGCCTTCAAGAAGAACCGGGAAGACGTGCCGTGGGGATTATGGCAACCTGCACAGCTCCCCCCTTCGAGGGGGGAGTGGGGGTATTTCTGGCGTAAAAAATTGGGATGACAACTGGCCGTGGAGCAGGACCGGTCCTGGACCAGGCGGTCATAACGCATGGCCCCCTCGGGGGTGCGTTCATGGCAGCCGGAGCAGTTTTCGGCCGCGTCCCCCTTGCTGTGCAGGTGGTAATGGACAAAACCGGCCGGCGCTCCCTCCCCGGCAGCGGAAGCGGCCCTGAAGACCCGGCGCCGGGCAGCTTCGCTCGCCTCACCCACGAGCTGCAGCTCGTTGAGGCCCGAATCGAGGCTGACAAGTCCTGAAAAAACACCATTTTCCACGGGAAAACGAAGCTCGCTCTGCCCCGAAGTCTGCTTGAGCCGCAAGGTAACTTCACCCGTCTGGCTGTCGCTGCGGCCGACCAGCCGCAGGGAGTCGCCGGTCAACCAGACGTCGGCCGGCGGAAAGAGAATGCGGCCGGCAGCATGAACCAGGGCCGGGACCGCCAACAACAGGACCGACAGCACAACAACCTGAGGCACCCGGAAAGCCATCACGTATTTGATCTCTGAAACCTTTTCATAAAAAACGCGCCGTGCAAAGCACCGACAGCGCCCAGCCAAAAACAAATTTTGCCTTAAAATGCATAACATATAAAAAATGCGTAAGACATTCACTTCCTTTTTTATCTTCAGAAGGAGGCGTCTGCCCAAGCCATTGGTGCGGCCCGCCGCAGCCAGCTCCTTTTTTTCCGCACGGGCGTTTCTATCCCACAAATTTTCCGTACAATACCCACGTTCACCCCTAAACGGCGGCTTGTCGTCCACCGATAAGCAATGGAGAACCATCGATCCGGCATTTTGTTCACACCCACCCAGCCACGGAGGGCTGCCCCATGATCGTCACCGCTTCCACCATCCAGATGTCCAGCCAGCGCAACGCCCTCGAATTCCGCGAAACCCGGGAAAGTCTTCGGGTCTGGAAGGACAGGGACCCGTCTCCCATGCCCGGAGCAAACCAGGACGCTCTGCGGGGCGGACCGGTGGCCAAAGCACCGTTCAACCCCAAGGGCGACGCCGTTTCCGTCTCGGAAGAAGCCCGGAGAGCCAAGGCCGCCTCAGTGACGGAAACCGGCCTGGATGACGAGGAGAGCCTGGAGCTGATGGCCGATCTGCGGCTTTCGGTGTTCAAGATGCTGATCGAAAAACTCACCGGCCGGAAGATCGAGATCCGCAAGGTGAAACTCCATGGCGAAGCCGAAGAACTGCAGGAACTGGCCGGCAAGCTCAGCAAAACACCAGGGACGGCGCAGGACGGCCGGGGAGGAGGCCAACAGGGCTGGGGCCTGGTCTATAACCGCTCGGAAACTCATTACCAGGCCGAGCACAGCGTTTTTGCGGCCAGCGGAGTGATCAAAACCGCCGACGGCAGCGAGATCGGCTTCGAGGTCTCCCTCTCCATGAGCCACGAGTTCATGAGCAGCCAGAACCTCACGGTTCGGGCCGGCGACGCTCTCAAGGACCCGCTGGTGCTGAACTTCGGCGGCACCGCGGCCCAACTTTCGGAAAAGACCTTTGCCTTTGACATCGACATGGACGGCAGCGAGGACCAGATCAGTCGGCTCATCTCCAACTCGGCCTTTCTCGCCCTCGATAAAAACGGCGACGGCCGGGTCAACGACGGCTCCGAACTCTTCGGCCCGGCCACCGGCGACGGTTTCGCCGAACTGTCGGCCCACGACCAGGACGGCAACAACTGGATCGACGAAAACGACTCCATCTTCGACAAGCTGCGGCTCTGGAGCGTTGCCAGCGATAACAGCCACCAGCTTGTCGCTCTTGGCGAAAAAGGCATCGGCGCCCTCTACCTGGGCGCCATCGACACCGGCTTCGGGCTGCGGGGCAAAGGAAACGAACTGTTGGGAGCGGTGCGCACTTCCGGACTCTATCTCCGGGAAGACGGCACACCGGGCACCATCCAGCAGCTCGATCTGGTGGTCTGAGCGTACCGCTCTCTTTTCACTGCCGACGAGGCCCTTCCCTTCCCGCCTCTTCTTTCTACATCCTTCGAGACAGGATGGCGGTCACCAGGGCAAGGAGCGAAAGCAGCCAGACGAGAAGGGAGAGCCGCATCGACTGGCTGGCTTTCTTGCGCTGCAGCCAGGTGCGGGGCCGTATGCCCTTGCGGAGGAAAACCAGATTGGCGGCAAGGTTGACGCACACCACGTTCACCAGAAGCAGCAGCAGGGCGCCACCGGCAGGTTGCAGGCGCCCCTGGCCGGCCAGCAGGCCGCTGGCGGCAAGCGGTGGCAGAAGCGCCACCGCCACCATCACCCCCACCAGGGTACTGGAAAGCCCCGAGGTCAAGGACAGAGCGGCGGCCGCCCCCGATGCGAGAGCCAACACCACGCTATCCAGGCCGATATCGGTACGGGCCAGGATCTCGGCGGTTTCGACGCTTCCCGGCCAGAGACCGCCGATCACCAGGGAAAGAAGGGCCGCCGCCGCGATGCCGGCAAGGGAGGTGGTGATGGCCTTCGAGGTCAGTTCGCCGTCGCCCAGGGCGGTGCCCAGGGCCAGGGCCAGGTTGGGACCAAGCAGCGGGGCGATGACCATGGCACCGATCACCACTGCCACGTTGTCCCGCAACAGCCCGATGGCGGCAACCAGGGTGGAGAGGCCAACGAGGAGGAAATACTGGGGGCCGAGCCGGGCACCTTTTTCCACCTCCTCGAACAGCTCCTCACGGGTCGCCACCTCCCTGGCCACTTTCTGCCCCTGGTCGTCCTGGCGATCCGGCAAGGGCAGCACGGCTTCCGGGTCGCTGAGCACTATCCGCCCCTGGGGACCGAGCATGCCGTAGAAGGCGTCGATCACCTTCTGGCTTTCGGCGTTTTCCACCAGCATGGAGACCGAGCCCATGCCGGATTCTTCTCCGGACGCGACCCAGACGGGCTCGATCTTCTTCTCCCGGGCGGTGCGCAGCAGAGCCTCGATCTTTTCGTGCTCGATCACGATCTCCAGTCGCTTCACTGCTCTCCC
>JBFHWX010000242.1:0-4226 GCA_041599275.1 Desulfobulbales bacterium
CCGGCGCTCGACCTGGTCTTCGATCAGGCGCGGATCCCGGGCGCAGTGGAAGAGGCCGGTAACGATCACGCGGTGTTCTTCTACCAAAAAATAGATGGCGTAGGGGAACCGCCGAAGCAGACGGCGCCGGAAAACTCCGTGTATTGTTGGATAGTGCAGCGGGGCGCGCTGCACTTCGAGGCTGAGGGCGTAGAATATTCGAAGAAATTCCCTGCCCAACCCGGGGGATTTGCTTTCGTACCAGGAAAAACCACTGAACGCGTCTTCTTCGACCTCCGGCAGGAAGTGAAGGGAATATTTCATGAGCGCTTTGCGAGCCGGCCCTGGAGGTCGGCAAGGCTGAGAAGGGGGCCGGGGTTTTTCCGGTGTCGGTCCAGGCGGCGGTCGAGCTCTGTCCGGTGGCTGTCGGCCACGGCCACGCCTGCGGCCGGAATGCTGTCCCACAGGTCTTCGACAAGGAGAATTTTTTCGGGGATGCTGAGGTCTGAGAGCTGCGGAATTTCGAGAAGATCCATAGTGCTTCTCCTTGGTTGTGGATTGATCTTCCAACATACCGTTTCGGCTGCTAAGAAGCAAGCTAATGCCGGACGGGCGCGGACAAGGCGCCGGCCGGCAGCAGCTTGCCGGGTTCATCGGGCTGCTCTGGAAAGAGTTGCCCGCTTACATTCCGGAGTAGCGAGAACCCATGAAAGCGGTTAGAATGCACGGTCGCGCCGGCGGGCTTTGGAGGAGGCCTCGCGCCGGCAGGGGGACGGGGGCATGATCCAGCAACAGGTCTATATCTTCAACAACACCCTGATGGTGCTCGACGCCCTGTGCGTGATTGGCGCCGGCTATGTTGCCTTTTTTTACGAGCACTCCCGCAGCGGCGGCCTGCTCGGGGTGGGGGAGACGGTGTTCGCCGGCATGGTGCTGCTGGTGATGTTCGTCAACAACTACATGATGGGCCGGCTCGGGCTCTACAGCGAACAGCGGCCGGAGTCCGCCCGGCGGTTGCTTCTCTCGGTGGGGCAGGCGGTGGTGGTGAGTTTTGTCTGCCTGGCCACGGCGCTTTACTTTTACGACCGGGAGTATGTGTCCCGGCAGTTTCTGCTGGCCTTTGCCGGCTCCTGTTTTTTCTGCCTCGCCGGCCTGCGGCTGGCGGCCCGCTTCTACATCGCCCGCGTTGCCAACCGGGGCTTCAATGCCCGCAAGATCCTGGTGGTTGGGGACCTGAAACGTGGCAACCTGGTTTCCGAGCTTTTGTCCCGCCAGCTCTCCTGGGGGCATGCGGTGATCGGCCGCCTGGCCCTGGAGGACGAAGAGGCCCAGGGCGACAGCCTCGGCCGTATCGACCAGATCGGCCGGGTGCTGCAAAAATATCCGGTGGATGAGGTGGTGTTCGCGGTGTCCGGCAACCGCGAGGTCAATATCGGGCCGGCCATCGAGGTCTGCAAGGTGACCGGGGTGCCGGTCCGTATCCTGCCCGCCCTCTGGCGGCCGGGCGGCCTGCGGATCTCGGCGGAGCGCTGCCAGGGGGTGCCGTTTCTCACCATTGCCACCTCCAACTTCAACGCCGCCGGGCTCTTCTACAAGCGGTTGCTGGATATCGCCGGCGGCCTGGTGGGTTGCGCCATATTCTTCGCTCTCTACCCCCTGGTGGGGCTGGCCATCAAGCTCGACTCGCCCGGCCCGGTGCTGTTCAGCCAGCCGCGCATGGGACGCCACGGCCGGGTCTTCAAGGTCTTCAAGTTCCGTACCATGTACGCCGACGCCGAGGCCCGCAAGCAGGAGCTCCTGGCCCGCAACCAGATGCAGGGGGCCATCTTCAAGATCGACAATGACCCGCGTATCACCCGGCTGGGGCGCTGGCTGCGCAAGACCTCCCTCGATGAGTTCCCGCAGTTCTGGAACGTGCTGCGCGGCGAGATGAGTCTGGTCGGCACCCGGCCGCCCACCCTCGACGAGGTGGCCCGCTATGAGCTCCGGCACCGGCGGCGGATCGCCATCAAGCCGGGGATCACCGGGCTCTGGCAGGTGTCGGGCCGCAACCGGGTGAGCGATTTCGACCAGATCGTCGAGCTCGACTGCCAGTACCTCGAGCAGTGGCGGTTTTCCGACGACATCCGGATCCTGCTGAAAACCGTGCTCGTGGTGCTGCAGCGTAAGGGCGCGTCGTGAAGGCCGGGCGGCGGCTCGGAGTGCAGGGAGGCGGCTTCTGCCGCCGGTGGTGCGCATGCTTTTGCCTTGAGAAGGGGGGTGCCGTGAACGGAGTGAACGGATGGAAGAGAAGATGGCGTGGGTGGGCCGTTGTGCCAGCCGCCACCGTGTTGCTGGCCGCAGCCCTCGGTTGCGCCGGTCCCGAGGAAAAACGCAGCAAGTATTTTGAGCGGGGCCAGGACAACTTCGACCGCCAGGAGTACGAAAAGGCCTTTGTCGATTTCCGCAACGCGGTAAAGGCGGATCCTGAGTTCGTCGAAGGGTATTACATGGCCGGCCGCGCCGCCCTCGGCAAGAACAACCCTGAGCAGGCCGTGAAATTTTTTCAGAACGTGCTGGCCAAGGCGCCCAACCACGTGGGGGCCAACGTCGAGTTGGGCCGCCTGCTGCTCATGGGCCGGCAATTCGAGGAAGCCGGGGCCCGGGCCGAGGCTGCTCTGGCCGGCCAGGCCGACAACTACGAGGCCCTGCTCCTCGAGGCCTCCGTTCTGCTCGCCGACCACAAGGGCGGGGCGGCCCGCGATCTTCTGGAGCCGCTGCTCGAGCGGCCGGAAAGCACTGCCGATCTTTTCCTGCTGCTTGCCGCCAGTTACCGGCAGCTGGCGCTGCCCGACCGGGAGGGCGAGATTCTGGCCAAGGGCCGGCAGGCCTTTGCCCGCTCGGTGCCCCTGGCCCTCGCCTCTGCCAACTTTTTCCTCGCTGCCGGCGATTTTTCCGGCGTCGAGCAGGAACTCAGCCGCGCCGCCGGGCTCGAGCCCGACAACCCGGCCCATGCCTTGCGTCTTGCCGAGTTTCTCTGGGAACGCCAGCGGCAGGGCGAAGCCGACGCCCTGCTCAAGGGCATACTGGCCGGCGACCAGGTGGAAGAGGAACGCTGGGGAGCGGTGATTGCCTTCTACGCGGCGCGCCGGCAGTTCACCGCCGCCGCCGCTTTTCTCGAGCAGGGGCTCGCCGCCCACGCCAACAGTTTCCGGCTGCGCTTTCTGGCCAAGGACATCGCCCTGCAGCAGGGCGAGCCGGCCCGCGCCATCGAGCTTCTCCGCCAGTGCCGCAGTCTCGATGCCAAGAATCCGGCCTGGCCCCTGGCCAACCGCCAGCTGGCCCAGCTCCTCTTCGAGGCCGGTCTGGTGGACGAAGCCGAAGGCCTGGTGGCCGAGGTGCTCAAGCAGAACGGCCAGGATCTCGACGCCCGCGCTCTGAGTGGCGCCATCAGGCTGCTGAAGGGAGAGACAGACCAGGCCATCGCCGAATACCGGCAGGTGGTGCAGGGTCGACCAGAAGCGGTGGACGGCTACCTGCAGCTGGCCGACAGCCACGTGCGGAACCGGGAATTCAAGCTGGCCGAAGACGTGCTGCGCCAGGTCCAGAAGGTCGCCGGCGGCGAGCGCGGAGCCGGGATCGGCTTGGCCAGGATCATGGCCCTGCAGGGCAAACGGCCGGAAGCCGAACAGATCCTGCGCGAGACCCTGGCCCGTGACCCCGGTGAACCGGCGATCCTGATCGAGCTGGGTGACTTTTACCAGGCCAAGGGCGAAGCAGCGGCGGCGGAGGAGTATTACCGCGAAGCGCTGGAGATCGTTGCCGGCCATTCTGGGGTGACCCTCAGGCTTGCCGGGCTGCTCGGCCGCAATGAACGCTGGACCGAGGCCATTGGGCTGCTAAACCATGCCCTGGAGCGCGAGCCCGGGTCTGATTCCCTGCTGGGAGCCCTGGTGCGCGCCCAGTTGGCGGCCGGCGATGAGGCGGAGGCCAGGAAATTGTTGGTCAAGAGAACCAGCGCGCGGCCGGCGGATGGATTTGCCCATAACCTGCTCGGCTCCCTGCAGATGAACGCCGGTGAGCACGGGGCCGCCGAGGCCAGTTTTCGCCGCGCCGCCGAACTTGCCCCCGGCACCAGCGCGCCATTGTTCAACCTGGCCCGTTGCGCGATTCTGGCTGGCCGCTCCGAGCAACTGCTGGCTGAGGCCGAGACCGCCATGGCCGAGCAGGCCGATTCTCCCTTCGGCTATCTGCTGGCCTCGCTGCTC
>JBFHWX010000243.1:0-4203 GCA_041599275.1 Desulfobulbales bacterium
ACGAATTCTTCCAGCGCCGGGACGGCTCCTTCTTCCCGATCCAGTATACCAGCCGCCCCCTGCTGCGGGACGACCAGGTGATCGGCGCCGTGGTCACCTTCATGGACATCACCGCAAAGAAGCAGGCCGAACTGGAGCTGCGGGCGAGCCGCGCCCGGCTGCAGGCCACATTCCGGCAGGCGGCGGTGGGCATGGCGCTCCTCGACCTCGAGGGCCGCTGGCTGGAGGTGAACGACCGCTTCTGCGCCATGACCGGTTTCAGCCGCCAGGAGCTTCTTTCACGCAAAGTCTCCGACCTCACCCATCCCGACGACCTGCCGGCCTACGAAGAGCTGAACCGGGAGTTCCTGAGCGGCCTGCGAGATACCTCCCAGCGGGAAAAACGCTACCTGCACCGGGACGGCCGGGTGGTTTTCGCCAACGTCTCCCGGGCCCTGATCCGCGACCAGGCCGGGGCCCCCGCCTATTTCGTGTCGGTGATCGAGGACATCACCGGCCGCAAGGCCGCCGAGGAGCAGCGCCGGGAACTCGAGGTCCAGCTTGTCCAGGCCCAGAAGATGGAAACCGTCGGCCGTCTGGCCGGCGGCGTGGCCCACGACTTCAACAACCTGCTGACGGTGATCACCTGTTCGGCGGGCTTCGCCCTCGAGCAGATTCCACCGGGCAGCGAACTGCACAACGACCTGCTGGAGGTGAAAAATGCCGGCGAGCGGGCCGCCAACCTCACCCGCCAGCTCCTGGCCTTCAGCCGCAAGCAGGAGATGGAACTGCGCCCCGTGGCCCTGCCGGGACTGGTCAACGACATGGCCAAGATGCTGCGCCGTCTGGTGGGAGAGAACATCGCCATGGACACCGGTGGGATCTCTGCCGGGCTGCCCACCGTCTGGGCCGATCCGGGCATGCTCGAACAGGTGCTCATGAACCTGGTGGTGAACGCACGGGACGCCATGCCCCAGGGCGGCACCATCCACATCGGAGCGGAACCGTTCACCATCACCGAAGAATTCTGCCATACCCACCACGGCGCCCAGCCCGGCCACTATGTACGGCTCACCGTTGCCGACACCGGCAGCGGCATCCCCGCCAACATCCAGGAGAAGATCTTCGAACCCTTCTTCACCACCAAGAAAAGGGGTGAGGGCACCGGCCTCGGCCTGGCCACGGTCTACGGCATCGTCAAGCAGCATGGCGGCTATATCGCCGTCAGCAGCAGACCCGGCGAAGGCGCGGCCTTCGACGTTTTTCTGCCGACCACAGCGGCGAGCGGCGACGGCCCTGAAACAGAGGACGCGACCCTGCCAGGAGAGCACGAAACCATCCTGCTGGTGGAAGACGACGAACCGGTCCGGCTCCTGCTGGCCCGCCAACTCGAGGCCTACGGCTACACCCTGCTCGCCTCTGGCAACGTGGCCGATGCCCTGGCCCTCTCCCGCACCACCGCTGGCTCCATCGACCTGCTCTTCACCGACATCCTGCTGCCCGACGGCAACGGCTACGACCTGGCCGATCAACTCGCCAATGAAAGACCGGGCTTGAAGATCCTCTTCATGTCCGGCTATCCGGGAGAAGCGCGGAGCGAGAAATTCAAAGACGAAACCTTCCTGTCCAAACCGTTCAGCCTGCCGCAGCTGAGCCGCAAACTTCGGGCTCTACTGGCCCCCCCCCGGTCATAGCTGCCTGCCAGCATTCCCTTCACCAGCCCCACCCTGTGGCAGCGCCCCCTTCGGCCCGGCGCCCCGGCCCGGCCGAAACGATTGACATGGCCGGGCACAGCCTTTACTCTGCTTGTTTCGAAAACCCGAAGCGGTGCCAACGCGCACACTTTCCATACCTTTCGTCCGAATTGAGGAAAAATCATGAGCGAAAAAATCGTCATCATCGGCGGCGTCGCCGCCGGGCCCAAAACCGCCTGCCGGGTAAAACGGCTGCTGCCCGAGGCCGAGGTAACCATCGTCGACCGCGATTCGATCATCTCCTACGGCGGTTGCGGCATCCCCTATTACGTCTCCGGTGACGTCTCCGACGAAAAGGAGCTTCGCTCCACCAGCTTTCATGTGGTGCGCGACGAACAGTTCTTCGCCGACGCCAAGGGAGTGACCGTACGCTCCCGCACTGAGGCCACCGCCATCGACCGCCAGGCGAAGACGGTGACGGTGCGGGATCTGGCCGCCGGCACCGCGGAGAACCTTCCCTACGACAAACTGGTGCTGGCCACCGGCGCCTCGCCCAACATCCTGCCCATCCCGGGCAAGGAGCTCGGCGGCGTCTACACCGTCTGCGACATGCACAACGCGGTGGCGGTGAAGGCGGATCTGGCCAGCGGCAAGGTGGGCCGTGCGGTGGTGATCGGCGGCGGCGCCATCGGCATCGAGATGGCCGAGGCGCTGGGTGACCTCTGGGGAGTGGAGACCACGGTGGTCGAGTTCATGGACCAGCTGCTGCCCCGGATCATCGACCGCTCGTTTTCCCTGATGCTCGAAAAGCACCTGCGCGACAAGGGCATCGCCGTTCACACCGGCGAGAGCGCCCAGGAACTGGTGGGAGACGAAAACGGCCGGGTCTGCAGGGTGGTTACCGGGCAGCGCGAGATCGACACCGACATCGTGATCATGGCGGTGGGGGTGCGGCCAAGAAGCGAGCTGGCCCGGGAGGCGGGGCTCCTGGTGGGCCAATTCGGCGGCATCGTGGTCAACCACCGGATGCAGACCTCGGACCCGAACATTTACGCGGCCGGCGACTGCGTGGAGATCACCAACCTGGTCACCGGCAAGAAGAACCTCGCCCCCATGGGGTCGCTGGCCAACCGCGAGGGCCGGGTGCTGGCCGACAACCTGGCCGGCATCCCGTCTGTGTTCAACGGCTGGGTGGGCAGCTTCATCCTGAAGGCCTTCGACTGCTCGATCGCCTCCACCGGTATCTCCCACGCCCAGGCCGTGGCCGAGGGCTTCGCCGCCGAGGTGGCGATCACCGCCCAGTCGGACCGGGCCCACTTCTTCCCCACCCAGGCGGTGATCATGCTGCAGATGGTGTTCGACGTCACCACCCGCAAGGTCCTGGGCGTGCAGGGCTTTGGTCCGGCCAACGACTCGGTGCTGGCGCGGGTGAACGCCGCCGCCGGGCTCATTGCCAAGGGCGCCACCATCGAGGATTTTTCGGTGCTTGAGATGGCCTACGCGCCGCCCTTTGCCACCGCGGTGGATGCGCTCAACGCCACCGCCAACGTGGCCGACAACATCGCCAGCGGCCAGTTGCGCACCGTGAGCATCGAGGACTTCATGACCTGGATGGATGATTTCGACCAGGCCCCCCACTGGGTGGCGCTGGATATCCGCCACCCCAAGGAGGTGGAGCCCTTCAGCGAAAAATTCGGCGACAAGTGGATCGGCATGCCCTACGTCGAGGTGCGCCGGAGGGCCGAGGCCGAACTCTTCGACCTCTCCCGCGACCAGCAGTTCGTGATCATCTGCGACGCCGGCACCCGCTCCTCCGAGGTCCAGGTCTATCTCGACTCCATCGGCATCGACTCCCTGGTGCTGGGCGGCGGCTTCAACGCCATCCGGCGGATCGGCGCCGACTGGTGGCCGGCCTGATTTTCTACAAATGACTTCCCCGTTGCAACAACAAAGGCAAAGCCGCCGCCAAGGGTGGCTTTGCCTTTTTCTTTGCGCCCTGCTCTTGCTGCTGCAGGGAGCAGAAGCCCGGGCCGATTTCTCTTTTTTTGGCCGGCCGGCCGCCCAGCAACCGGTGGCCGAGGCGGCCATCCGGGTGCTGGCCGACGACGACTATTTCGAGGCCCTGCGCGGGGCCATCCGGCACGCGGAAAAGGACATCTTGCTCGTCATGTACCTCTTCAAGGCAAATGACCGCCGCGGCAACCGGCCGATGGCGCTGGTGGACGAGCTGATCGCCGCCCGCAAGCGCGGGGTGACGGTGCGGGTACTGCTCGACCGCAACGAGAGGGAAAAAAAGTCGCAGAACGTCAACCGCCGGGCCGCCGAGCGCCTCCAGGCCGCCGGCATCACCGTGCACTACGACGGGGGCGGCCGCACCACCCATGTGAAAGCGGTGGTGATCGACCAGCACATCGTCTTGGTGGGCTCCCATAACCTGACCCACGCCGCCATGAGCAGCAACTCCGAGCTGTCAATCATGGTCGACTCGCCACAGCTCGCCGCCGAAATCCGGCGCTACCTGGACTCCCTG
>JBFHWX010000244.1:0-4202 GCA_041599275.1 Desulfobulbales bacterium
ATAGCCCGCGCCGGGCCCACAGCGTGGCCGCCCAGGGCGGGATCAACGCCGCCAAGAACTACCAAAACGACGGCGACAGCGTCTTCCGCCTCTTCTATGACACGGTCAAAGGGGGCGACTACCGCTCCCGGGAGGCCAACGTCTACCGCCTGGCCCAGGTGAGCAACTGCATCATCGACCAGTGCGTGGCCCAGGGCGTGCCCTTTGCCCGGGACTACGGGGGGCTGTTGGCCAACCGCTCCTTTGGCGGCGCCCAGGTCTCCCGTACCTTCTACGCCCGGGGCCAGACCGGCCAGCAGCTGCTGCTCGGCGCCTACTCGGCGCTCATGCGCCAGGTGCAGGCCGGCACGGTGACCGTTCTGCCCCGCCGCGAGATGCTCGACCTGGTGGTGGCCGGTGGCCGGGCCCGGGGCATCGTCTGCCGCAACCTGATCAGCGGTGAGCTCGAGCGCCACGGAGCGCACGCCGTGGTACTGGCCACCGGTGGTTACGGCAACGCCTACTTCCTCTCCACCAACGCCATGGCCGCCAACGTCACCGCTGCCTGGCGGGCCCACAAACGGGGTGCGGGCTTTGCCAACCCCTGCTTCGTGCAGATCCACCCAACCTGCATCCCGGTGCACGGCACCTACCAGTCGAAGCTCACCCTGATGAGCGAGAGCTTGCGCAACGACGGCCGGGTCTGGGTGCCGGTAAAAGCCGGCGATGAGCGGCCGGCGGCGGAAATACCCGAGGCGGAGCGCGACTATTTTCTCGAGCGCAAGTACCCGAGCTTCGGCAACCTGGTGCCCCGCGACGTGGCCAGCCGCAACGCCAAGGAACAATGCGACTCCGGCCGCGGCGTGGGGGAGACGGGGCTTGCCGTCTACCTCGATTTCGCCGACGCCAGCCGCCGCCTGGGGGAACCGGAGATCCGCCGCAAATACGGCAACCTCTTCGACATGTACGAGAAAATCACCGGCAGCGACCCGATGCGGCAACCCATGGCCATTTACCCGGCGGTCCACTACACCATGGGCGGCCTGTGGGTGGACTATAACCTCATGAGCACCATCCCCGGCCTGTTCGTAGCCGGCGAGGCCAACTTCTCGGACCACGGCGCCAACCGCCTGGGGGCCAGTGCCCTGATGCAGGGTCTGGCCGACGGCTACTTCGTGCTGCCCTGTACGGTGGGCGACTTTCTGGCCGGTGTGCCCTGGGATGAAGCGAGGGTCGAGCTGCCCGAATTCAGCGAGGTCGAGGAGACGGCCGGCGCCCGCATCAACCGCCTGCTTGCGGTCGGCGGCCGGCGAACGGTGGACGATTTCCACCGCGAGCTGGGCCTTTTGCTCTGGAACTCCTGCGGCATGGCGCGGAACGAGGCAGGACTTCTTCAGGCTCTCGAGCGACTGCCGGCGATCCGCGAAGAGTTCTGGCAGAACGTCACGGTGCCGGGCAGCGGCCAGGACCTCAACCAGTCCCTGGAACGGGCCGGCCGGGTGGCCGACTACCTGGAGTTCGGCGAACTGATGATCCGCGACGCCCTGGAGCGCAAGGAATCCTGCGGCTGCCATTTCCGTGAGGAGAGCCAGACCCCGGAAAACGAGGCCCGGCGCGACGACGCCAACTACTCCCACGTGGCGGTCTGGGAGCACAGGGGCGAAGAGAGCCCGCCGCTGCTGCACAAAGAACCCCTCACTTTCAGCGACGTCACCCCCAGCACCCGGAGCTACACGTGAAGACCATCGCCCTCACCCTGCGGATCTGGCGACAGGCGGCGAAAAGCCCTGCCGGCGGCCTTGAAGAGTATCACCTGGACGGTGTCTCCACCGACATGTCGTTTCTCGAGATGCTCGACGTACTCAACGAGAAGCTGACCCTGGAAGGCAAGGAGCCGGTGGCTTTCGACCACGACTGCCGGGAGGGGATCTGCGGCATGTGCGGGGCGGTGGTCAACGGCGACGCCCACGGCCAGCAGGCCGGCACCACCCTCTGCCAGCTCCACATGCGGCACTTCAACAACGGCGACACCCTGGTGATCGAGCCCTTCCGGGCCCGGGCCTTCCGGGTAATAAAGGACCTGGTGGTGGACCGTTCGGCGCTCGACGGGATCATTGCCGCCGGCGGCTACGTTTCGGTAAACGCCGGTCCGGCACCGGACGCCAACACCATTCCCATTCCCCGCCAGCGGCTGGAGCAGGCCCTGGACATGGCGGCCTGCATCGGCTGCGGCGCCTGTGTTGCCGCCTGCCCCAACGCCGCGGCCATGCTCTTTGTGGGGGCCAAGGTCTCGCACCTTTCGCTCCTGCCCCAGGGCGGGCCGGAACGGAAGCGGCGGGCCAGGGCCATGGTGGCCCGAATGGACGAGTTGGGATTCGGCAACTGCTCCAACGAACGGGAGTGTGAGCGGGCCTGCCCGAAGTCCATCTCCATCCGGGCCATTGCCCGGCTCAACCGCGAGTACCTGGGCGCCGCTCTCTCCGCCGAAGAAGAGTAGGAGTTACAGGGTGGCCGCCTCGTCGAGCTCCGGCGGCGGCGTCACCCGCAGAATCTCCTCGAAAGAGGTGAGGCCCTCCAGGCTCTTCTGCACGCCGTCGTAGATCATCTCCTGAAACTCGTTCTGGCTCCTGGCGAGGTTGCGGAGCGTCGTGGTGGGAACCCCTCGGGCGATTTCGTCGCGCAGCCGGGAGTTGACCATCAGCACCTCGTGCAGGCCGACCCGGCCGCGGTAGCCCTGGTTGTGGCATTCAGAACAGCCACCGGTGCGCGGTAAAAAGACCGGGGTGGCGGCATGACCGTCGAGCAGGGGGTGGAGGATGTCGATGGTGCTCTGGGAAATGGAACCCTTTACCTTGCATTTCTGGCAGAGCTTGCGGGCCAGGCGCTGGGCGGTAACCGAAATCACCGAGCCGGCCACGAGATAGGGCTCGATCCCCATGTCGGTGAGGCGGGTGACCGCCGACGGCGCGTCGTTGGTGTGCAGGGTGGAGAGCACCAGGTGGCCGGTCTGGCCGGCCCGGATGGCGGTCTTGGCGGTCTCCTGGTCGCGGATCTCGCCCACCATGACGATATCCGGGTCCTGGCGGAGGATGGAGCGGAGACCGGCGGCAAAGGAGATGCCCTGCTTGTCGTTGACATGCACCTGGTTGATACCCGGCATGTTGTATTCCACCGGGTCTTCCACGGTGATGATGTTGACCTCCGGGGTGTTGAGCTTTTTCAGAACCGCGTAAAGGGTGGTGGACTTGCCGCTGCCGGTGGGGCCGGTGACCAGGATGATGCCGGTGGGCCGGGTGATCGACTGGTTGATGTAGCCGGCATTCCGGGCCGAAAGCCCCAGATCCTCCAGGGAGAGCACGGCGCCCTCGGCGTCGAGGATACGCATGGTCACCTTTTCGCCGTAGTGGGTGGGAAGCGACGAGATGCGGAAATCGTACTTTCTGCCCCCGTAGCGCAGGCGGCAGCGGCCGTCCTGGGGCTTGTGGCGGATGGAGATGTCCATCCGTGAGAGCACCTTGATGCGGGCCACGATGGGCGGGTGCATGTTCCGCTGGATGCGCATGATCTCGTGCATGAGGCCATCGATCCGGTAGCGGATGATGGTGCCTTCCTGCTCGGGCTGGATATGGATGTCGCTCGCCCCGCGCTTGATGGCCTCCACCAGGATGGCGTTGGTGTACTTGACCACCGGCACCTGCTCGGTCTTGGTGAGCAGGTCGTGGGCTTCGTCCTCTTCCGGCGGGGCTTCCTCTTCTTCCATGTTCTCGTCGGCGAACATCACCTTCTGGGGCGCCTTGGCCACGAACTCGCCCACCGGCGCCTGGTTCTCGACGTCGATGGGGTTGTAGAAGTGGTTGATGGCCAGGTTGAGCACCTTCTGGGGCGCCACCGCGGCCTCGATGGCGCAGTTGGTGATGAAACGCAGGTCGCGCACCGCCTCGTCGTCCAGGGGATCGACCATGACCACGGTGAGTCGCTTTTCAACCAACCGCACCGGCAGGACCTGATACCTGCGGGCATCTTCCGCCGGCACCAGACGCAGGACTTCAGGCGGCACCGCAAGCTTGTCGAGCTTCAGGAAGGGAATGTTGCATTGCTGGGAGAGGGCGCGGGCCAGCATCACGTCGTCCATCACCCCCATGTCGAGAAAGATCTGGCCGAGGCGTTTACGCTGGCGCTGGGTCTCCAGAGCCTTGTCGAGGGTCTTCTGGTCGATAAAGCCG
>JBFHWX010000245.1:0-4192 GCA_041599275.1 Desulfobulbales bacterium
ATATTATGAAATATCCAAAAATTATTGCAGGGAATCCTATGAATAACAAGGTCGATGCTTCTGGTTTGGATAGATTCCTTCCAATACAATAAAGTGTTATTGCGAGTATCGTTGTTGTGGCTATTTTTATGTGATTTTTTTTGGGAGATGATGTCTTCATTCTTTCGTATGGCTAAGTGGCGAGAAAAGATTGGCTCTTTGCTGTTTTTGGTTTTGTTTGGTGGTGGTCGGCTCATTGCTTATGCGCATTTCTCATTTTTGGGAGAGGCAGTAGTGTTCTGATTTTTTAGATCTGCTTTTGACCCAATATATTGTTTTAATGAAAATATAATATAGATTGCAAGTGCAGTTGGTAAAACAAGCTGAAATATTGACTTGTTGTTGGTGTCAATAGATGCCATTAGTAGTAGCGGTGGTGATGATAATATTGCTGAGGCTAAGTATGTGCCTGGTGTTGAGTTGTAGTTGTAAGAAGTGTTTTCGAAGCTATACCCAGAGTCCTCGGATAAAAATGTATCTCTTTTGAAAGATATTTTTGGATTGAATTGTTCTATTAGTCGTTGTGCAATTCTATTGAAAACTCTTCGGTTTCTCGTTTGAAATATAAGGATTTCGTCTTCGTCAATAAGTGCAAAAATTTTAAAAAATCTTGGTTGATGTCGAATCCGTGGTGGGACTGTTATTAGCTTTAGCCCGTGCCATTTATTGAAGTGGATTTTTTTATGAGTAAATGATCGAAATCCTCGTTCAATCAAATATATCGATTTGTTGTCAAGGTCTATAAAGTCTACTTCTCCATTGGCAATATTTTTCTTTTTTATGATGAAGAAAATAAAAATCGATAGTGATATAAATGTAATCGTTCCACTCAAAATGCTTATTGAGAAAAAAATTAATGATACCAGTAGCGATAATAGAACTGCCATCAGCAGGCTAAAAAATGTAATTAACCTGGCATGTGTCTTCTTAAGTATTTGAATTGAATTCATAATGCAATGATACGTGGCAAGTCCAGACTTTTCCGGAGCGGCATTGTTCCGATCATCTCGTAGCTCGAATGTGATTTTGCGACCTTTTGCGTGCCAATTGCCATTTCTCTAAACGAAAAACGAGCATATGCCGTTTTGTTACACACAGTAGGTTCGGTCTCGGTGGCCTGCAGAAAGGGGCCAGTGACCGTGCCAGGGAAAGGCGGCATTAGCTCTTAAGCACAGAAATTAAAAGGTTATATTTTAGGAAAAGGCAAGCAAAAAAACTGCTAGGGTGTGGGGCGGGAAAAAGGGGGGCGGAAGGCTATGCTGCTTCAAGCGACAGGCTGATGGTAACTTCTAGCCCTCCCTCCCGGCGGTTTTTGGCTGAAATCTTCCCACCGTGTAAATGCACGGCTCGGGCGGCGATGGCAAGTCCCAGGCCGGTGCCGCCGCTTTGCCGGTCGCGGGCGTCGGCCACCCGGTGGAAGGGGTGGAAGATCTTTTCGAGTTCCGATTCCGGTACGCCGGGGCCCTGGTCGGTTATTGTGCACAGTCCGGTTTTTCCCTCTCTTGCGAGCCGGATCTCCACCACGCTCTCTTCCGGTGCATAGCGTACCGCGTTGCGCACCACGTTTTCGAAGGCCCGGCGCAGCAGGGTGGCCGAAGCGGTGATTGGCAGCGGGCTTTCGCCTTTCAGCAGAACCCGGCAGTTGCGGCTGCGGGCCTCGAAATCGCCGTCCGCCGCCACCTCGGCGAGAAGTCCGGCAAGATCGAGCGTTTCTTTTTCCTCTGTTTCCCCCAGTCCTTCGATGCGGTTGATGGTGATGAGATCACCTATGAGCTCGTTCAGCCGCTCCGCTTCCTTTTCGATCCTCGCCAGGCTCTCCTCCGCCCCGGTGCCGGCCTGGCGGCGGGCAAGCTCGAGGCCGATGGAGAGCCGGGTGAGGGGCGAGCGCAGTTCGTGGGAGATGTCGCGCAGCAGCCGTTCGCGGCTGGTGACCAGCTCCTCGATCCGTTCGGCCATGCGGTTGAAGTCGTGGGCCAGGTCGCCGATTTCGTCACCCGTTGCCTCGAGCTGCGGTTCGACCCGGGTGGTGAGGCGGCCGGCGGCGAGCTCCTGGGCCGCCAACCGCAGCCGGCCGATGGGAGCGGTGAGCGAGCGGGCAAGCAGATAGCTCACCGCTCCCGCGATGAGGGCGGCCAGCAGCAGCCGCACCGCCAACCGCTGGGGGTCGAGAAGAAGAGCGAGCGGCGACGGCGGCTCCAGGCGGCCGGCCAGCACATAGGCGTCTTTCACCGGCAGAGCGAAAAGCAGGCCAGGCTCGGGTTCCGGGGCCGGGCCCATCATCTGCCGGTGGCCGAAGCCGCGGCCCAGGAAGAAAGGGCGGTGCTGGATCTGGTGGTGCTGGAGCGAGCCCGAGGCTAGCGCTGCGGCGGACAGGTTGCGGATGGACCGGGGCAGGGGGCGGTTGGCGGCGAGATCGTGGCCGTTTTTCAGGAGAAAGAGCGAAATTTTCCGTTTCTGCTCGACCTCGTGGAGCCGGGCGGCAAGGGCCATCTGCCCTTTTTCCTCGTAGAGCGTGACCAGTTCTTCGGCAAAGTGGGCGTAGCGTTTCTCGAGCCGCGCCTTTTCCGCCGCCACCGGGTCGGTGCGCAGGGCGAGAAAGACCGTGGCGCCGCCGATGAGCAGCATGGCGACCCAGAAGGAGAGAAAGATTTTCAGAAACAGGGAGCGCATGACCCTTTCCTCTGCTTGTGTCCGCGGGCGTTCGAGAACGGTATGGATGCGAGGCGGCGACGATGTTGATTGTCCTGGCGCGATATCAACGAGTTGCCTATCGCCATTGGGAAGTGGATAGTCCTTGTCCCCTTGCTCAAAGCCGTCACCGGTTCAAGCCTCGCTGTCCGGTAGCAGGAAGCAGTAGCCGGCGCCGCGCACCGTGCTGATCCGCTCCGAGCCGTCCGGCCGGGGGCCGAGCTTTTTCCGGAGCGAGCTGATGTGCACGTCCACCGAGCGGTCAAAGAGGGCGAGCTTGCGGCCGAGCACCTTGCGGGCCAATTCCTCGCGGCCCACCACCCGGCCGGCGCTGCGGACCAGCTCCAGGAGCAGGTTGAACTCGACGGCGGTGAGGCTCGCTTTCTCCTCGCCCAGCAGCACCAGGCGCTTCCCCGGGTCGACGGTGAGGTCGCCGAGGCAAAGGGGCGACTCGGCAACCTCCGGCGCGGCTTCGCCAGTACTTTCCGCCCGCCGGCCGATGGCCCGGATCCGCGCCACCAGTTCCCGGGGGTTGAAGGGCTTCGGCAGGTAGTCATCGGCCCCCATCTCGAGGCCGACGATGCGGTCGACCTCGTCGCCGCGGGCGGTGAGCATCAGCACCGGCACCCGGGATTCCGCCCGCAGCAGGCGCAGCACGTCGAAGCCGTTCAGCCCCGGCAGCATGACGTCGAGCACCACCAGGTCGTGGCCGCCCGCAAGGGCCTGTTCGAGCCCCTGCTTGCCATCGTGCACGGCGGTCACCCGGAAGCCTTCCGGCGTCAGGTACTCGCTGAGCAGCTGGCAGAGCTCGGTGTCGTCGTCGATGACCAGGATGTCACGCATGGCTTGTCTTTCCTCGAACGGTTCAGCGGTCCATCAAGACCGTGTCCCCAGCATACCCCATGGAGCAGCTTGTTTCCGTAAAGAAGGGTAATCGGGCTTTACAAAACTTTACATCTTTTAACCCTAAGTTAACTGCAGGGTGGGGGGCTCCGGCGTACACTGGGAGAAAAGAACGGGAGACGACGCGGCACCCAGGTTCGGGGCCGTTCGCATCCAAGGCAGTCAACCACAGAAGTACAGGAGGTGTACCATGAAACGGACTCTACTTACCACCGCGCTTGTCGGCATCACCCTCACCACCATGACCTTTGCCGGCGCCGCCCTGGCCGGCCGGGGCTTCGGCATGGGTTCTGGCATGGGACCGGGCATGGGCCCGGGCGGCGATTGGGCCGGCCACGGCCGCTTTCAGGACGGCGGCGGCCAGCGGCTGCAGATGCTGACCAAGGTCCTCGACCTCACCGAGGAGCAGCAGGCCCAGATCAAGGCGATCGTCGAAGAGGAGCAGGCAACCGCCAAGGAGCGCCGCGAGCAGCACTGGACCGAGCGCCAGGAGTTGCGGGAGCGGATGCACGAGCTGATGCAGGCCCCGGAAGTCGACGAGGCAGCGATCCGCTCGCTTGCC
>JBFHWX010000246.1:0-4191 GCA_041599275.1 Desulfobulbales bacterium
AAAAATCCCCTGTGCGGCGTCTTCCTTGTGAAATCGTCCTCAACGTAGCCCAGCTACGCTTCCGGGCGATTTCACAACTCATCCTTGCTCAGGAAATTTTTTCCTTGATCTCGCCACGACGTTCATTTTGCAAGAGGCTCTTTCAATAAGCCGGCCCGCCACCGCAGTTTCACCCGGGAGCGCCGAAAAACGGGAGAGGCAATGCGCGCAACCGCATTCCCGACCACCGCTCGACCGGCACTCATCTCCCTTCGGCAACTCTCTTTTCTAAAGAAAAAAAACGGCAAAAAAAGTACGGTACGGTCCGGCTTGGCCCAAAAAAACAAAGGCAGCGAACCTGCTGCCTGCACAAACCGCTCGAATTGTCGTGAACCCGCAATAGAGGTGTCGAGCCGAGCCGGGCAGCGCCCGAAAAACACCAAATTCCAGCAATGAACCGTTGCTCTGGCACCTTCTCGCGGCGGCAACACATCATGCAAGTGCGCTATTCATAATGCTCTCGAACCGGGTATGTCAAGCACGAAATTATTTAAAAAAGAAACACGAACGTTGCGAAACGCAACACAAGGAACGGTGATCCCCATGCCCTTTCCCATCGAAAAAGCCCTCGACCGGCTGGCCGTGGAGGTGGTGAACTACCCGGTGCCGGTGGTTGACCTCATTGCCGTGCAGACCCGCGATCCCTACCGGGTGCTGGTGGCCACCATCCTCTCGGCCCGCACCCGGGACGAGGTGACCGCCAAAGCCGCGGCCCGTCTTTTCGAGAAGGCGCCAAACCTCGAAGCCCTCGAGACCCTGCCCGAAGAGGAGATCAGAAAACTCATCGCGCCGGTGGGCTTCGCCCCCAGCAAAGCGGGCTACCTCAAGAAACTGCCAGGAGCGATACAGGCTTTGGGCGGCGAGATCCCCGACGACATCGAGCGCCTCGTCACCCTGCCCGGGGTGGGCCGCAAGACCGCCAACCTGGTGGTGGCGGTGGCCTTTGGCAAGCCTGCGGTCTGCGTCGACACCCATGTCCACCGGATCACCAATATCTGGGGCTATGTGCAAACGAAAACACCACTGGAGACCGAAATGGCCCTGCGGGCCAAACTGCCGGAGCGCTACTGGCGGCAGATAAATTCGCTCCTGGTGGCCTTTGGCCAGGGCCTCTGCAAACCGCTCCGGCCGGCCTGCGACATCTGCCCGCTTGCCGGGATCTGCCCGCAACTGGGGGTCACCCCGCGGCGGCTGCCCGGCAAACCGCGGCAGGCCTCTTCCCGAGAGCCCCTGCGCCTGGTCTCCTGGAACGTCAACGGCATCCGGGCCGTGGAGAAAAAAGGTTTTCTCGATTTCGTAACTGGCTTCGCCCCCGATATCCTGGCACTCCAGGAGATCAAGGCCACCCCGGAACAGGTGCCCGATTCTCTCCGCGCCATCGACGGCTACCACGCCTTCTGGTTCCCGGCCCAGCGCAAGGGCTACGCAGGCGTTGCGGTCTACACCAAGATCGAACCGGTCGCAGTGCAATACGGCATCGGCGTCGAAGAGCACGACCGGGAGGGGCGGGTGCTCACCCTGGAGTTCGCAACGTTCTTCCTGGTGAACTGCTACTTTCCCAACGCCCAGCACGGCCTGGCCCGGCTCGGCTACAAGCTCGCCTTCAACCGCGACCTGCTCGCTTATCTCGAAGGATTGAAAAAGGAAAAATCGGTGGTGCTGTGCGGCGACCTCAACGTCGCCCACCAGCAGATCGACCTCAAAAACCCGAAGGAAAACGAAAACAACGCCGGCTTCTCGCTGCCCGAACGAGAGTGGATGGACACCTTGCTGGCCGCCGGCTGGATCGACACCTTCCGCAAATTCGAGCCCGGCCCCGGCCACTACACCTGGTGGACCTACCGCTTCAACGCCCGGGCCCGGGACATCGGCTGGCGCATCGACTACTTCTGCGTCGACCAAAAGAGCGAGGACCGGGTGCGGGGGGCGGCCATTCTCAAGGAGGTCATGGGCTCGGACCACTGCCCGGTGGTACTGGATTTTTTTTGATTCCTCGCCGGCTGGCCATCGCCGGACCGGCAGCCGGCACCCCGCCGCCATAGGCATGCCGCCCGCTACTTCGAGGTCAGGCGATGCACCCCATCCCACTCCAATCCCGCTTCCACCGGCGGCTTGACGGCGAACTTTCGGCAGCGCTCGGCAAAGACCAGGCTCGGGGTCAGGCCGAAGTCGGCGTACTCCTCCAGAAGAAGCGCCCTGGCAAAGAGCTCCTCGGCGTCGGCCCAGCGTTGGGCCAGGTAATGCTCCATGCCGGCCGTGAAGAAATCCAGCAGCTCCTGCTGGCGCTGGCTGAGCTCTCCCTTCATGGCCACGAGTTCGTAGATCCGCACCGGCTCCGACTTGCCGACCACGGTGACCGTGTCGAGGAAGCGGGCCTCGACGAACTCCGCCACCCGCCGCCGGGAGCCGTCCTGGTCGGTGAACTCATGGCCGTACACCGCCTCGCTCACCAGGATCCCCACCCCGTACTGTTTGGCCGCCGCCTCCAGGCGGGCCGCCAGGTTCACGGCGTCGCCCATCATCGTGTAGTTCTTGCGGGTGGCCGAGCCCATGTTGCCGGTGACGATCTCGCCGGTGTTGATGCCGATCCGCATCCGCATGCGGTGCACCACCTTGGGCCAACGGTCGCCGGGCTGCCAGCGGTAGGCAGGCAGCCCCTTGCGGTTGCGGTCGGCAGCACCCTTTTCCCGTTGCCACCTGCCACGCAACCCTACCAGATTCTGCTGCATGCGGAGCGCGGCGCGGCAAGCCCGCAGGGCGTGGTCCTCGAAGCGGTAAGGCGCCCCGAAAAAGGCGATTATCGCATCACCCTCGTACTTGTCCAGGGTACCCTGCTCGTCGAGCAGGATGTCGGTCATGGCCGACAGGTACTCGTTCAGCAGCTCCACCAGCTGCTCGGCGGTCAGGTATTCGGAAAAAGTCGAAAATGATGCGATATCGGTAAAATAGGCGGTGAGCACGTCGCTCCTGCCGCCCAGCGCCGGCCGCTGCCTGTTCTCGTACATGGCGTCGATCAGCTCTGGAGAAACATACTGGGCAAAGGTTTCCCGGAAAAATTGCTTGTCGCGCTCCTCGGTGAGCACCCGGAAGACGGCGACCGCCAGGAAGAGAACAAGGTTGGCGGCGGCCAGCTCCATGGTGCGCAACAGGAAATTTCCCTGGGCGAAGAGCTGGTAGCTCAGAAAGAACAGACCGGCGAAGAGCAGCAGGAAAAACGCAAAATTGAGCCGGGCCGCCAGCACGCCGTAGACCAGCGGCGCAAGCAGGCAGAAGCCCAGCAGAAGCAGCAGGTCGAGGCGGGCGGAGCTGCGCAGGAGCTGGTTGTTGGTGGCCACCGTATTGAAGGCGTTCGCCACCACGTTGGGGCCGTACATGGCGCCGTAGGGGGTATTCTTGATATCGTGGGCCATGCCGGCGCTCTGGGCCCCGGTGAAGAGGAAGCGGTGGTAAAAGGCGCCGAAACCCGCGGCATACTCGGCAAACAGGGCGCGGCTGAGATCTTCCACCCGTGGCCCCGGCCCCTCGGTTTTTTCGAGTCCCATGGCGGCAAGCCATTGGGGGTAAAAGGCAAAGGCCCCGCCCACCGTCAGCGGCCGTTCCAACTCGCCCTGCTCCATGAGAGGCAAAATGTCTTCGAGGTAGGCGGCGAAGTAGATGACCTTGCCCTCCTGGTAGCGACTTGCCAGCAGTTTGCGGATAGTTTCCTCGGTGATCTCGCCATACTCCCGGACGCAGAGGGCCAGGGCACTTTCCCGGGCCCGGTCGCACCAGGAGCTGTACCATTGGACGAGTTGCCAGGCGAGATCGGGGTCACCCTCTGCCGCCCCGTCCAGCGCCGCCAGGGGCGGCAGCTCCTCAAAACGCAGAAACGAGCTGTAGCCGCGGCTGGGAACGGTCTGAAAGACCCGCTCTTCACCGCTATCCGGATCGGCATAGAACACTTTTTCCGGCCCCGCGAAGTTGATCGGAAAACTGCCGGGTGCCCGCTGGTCGTTTCGCTCGGTGCGGATGACCAGATCCCTTTTCTTCGAGATGACCACCCGCAGGGACGGAACGCCGGCCGCCGCCGCCGCGTCGAGGATCTCCCGGCCGGCCAGGAGCTCGAGGGTGCCGTTGCCATGTTCCAGCAGCGACAGGGGAAAGGGAGGCATG
>JBFHWX010000247.1:0-4149 GCA_041599275.1 Desulfobulbales bacterium
AAGCTTCACCGCGATCACGGCGGGCGGCGAAACCTGGTCGCAACTCGATCTTCCCGGCCTCGAGCCCCTGGGCGGCATCCCGGGGACGCCGGGGATGCCCTTCTGGCGGGGCCTCGTAGCCGTGCCCATGGGCGCCACCGCCAGGCTGCGGATGCAGGCGCCTCCCATGGTCAGCGAAACCATCCTGGCCAATCTCCACCCGTTCCAGACCGAAGCGGCGGACGTGCCGGCGCCGGACCCCGAATTCCTCGATCCGCCCTTTGCCAAGAACGAGGCAGTCTACCAGCAAAACACCTTCTACCCGGAAACTCCCTGCAGCCTTACGCCGCTTGGCGCCTTCCGGGATCTGCAGATCGCCCAGGTGGTCTGCGCCGCCGGCCAGTACAACCCGGCGAGCGACGAACTGCGGCTCTTCGACGGGGTTTCCTTCGAGGTCGATTTCGAGGGCGGCGACGGTTTCTTCGTCACCAAACAGACGGTGAGCCCCTTTGAGGAGCCGGTCAAGGCGGTGAGCCAAACGGTGGTCAACAAGGCGGCGGTTGCCGGGTTCGTCAAGGACTTCGATTTCTCCGTCTTCGACTGCGCCGGCGAGGAACTGCTGGTCCTCACCCACCCCGATTTCCGGGAAGCGGCCGACGCTCTGGCCGATTGGAAGGAAGAAAAAGGGATCGTCACCACGGTGCGTGAAGTGGGCAGTGGCACCCTCTACGACACCGGCGCCAAGATCGACGACCTCATCGAGTACCGCTACGACACCTGTACGGTGCGGCCCTCCTACGTCCTGTTGCTGGGCGATGTGGAATTCGTGCCGCCGGCCCGCACCGACTACGACACCGCCGGCGACTACTGCGGCTCCTGCGGCGACGAGAGCACCGGTTCGGACTGGGGCTATGCCATCTACCCCCAGGGGTTCTTCGACATCTTTCCCGACTTCGGGGTCGGCCGCATCTCGGTGGACAGCCTGCCGGAGGCGGAACTGGCGGTGAACAAGATCATCGACTACGAACGCACCCCGCCGTACATCGACATGGCCGCCGGTGCACCCTTCTATACCACCGCCGGCCTGGCTGCCCAGTTCCAGTGCTGCCGCATGAACCAGAACGGCTCGCCCTTTGGCGGCCAGGACGGCAGGGCCCAGCGCTCCTTCGTGGAAACCGCCGAGGTCGCCCGCAACGCCATGATGGCGGCGGGCAAAGAGGGCGAGCGCCTCTACATGACCACCCTGGACAACGGCGGCTACTGCCTGGTGCAGCCGCCGCCCGGCGGTTGCCCGGCCGACCAGATCCAGCAGCCCTACACCGGGGTCTCCACCCCCAACCGCTACCGCAACGGCGCCCTGCTGCCCGCCGACCTGCGGGCGAGCAGCGGCTATGCCTGGAACGCCGACACCGTGGACGTGGCCGATGCCTTCAACGACGGGCGCTTCCTCATCCTGCACCGTGACCACGGCAGCTCCTCCGGCTTCGGCCACCCCAGCTTCAAGACCTGGGATTTCTGGCGCCTTTCCAACGGTCCCCTGCTGCCGGTGGTCTACAGCGTCAACTGCGCTTCCGGCTTCTTCGACCGGGAGACCGACAGCGGCTCGGCCTCCGAGTCCTTCATGGAAGAGCTGCTGCTCGAGGCCGACGGCGGCATGGTCGGGGGGTTGGGCGACAACCGCAACAGCCCGACCTGGGCCAACAGCGCCCTGACCCGCGGCTTCTTCGACGCCACCTGGCCAAACCTGGCGCCGGAATTCGGCGATGCGACCTCCATACGCCGGCTGGCCGACATCCTGAACCACGGCAAGATCTACATGCTCACCCAGGTCGGGGTGCCGCAGACGGCGGGCGAGGTCGAATTGGAAGCGGCGGCGGCCGAGTTCATCATGTGGCACGCTTACGGCGACCCGACCCTCGAGATGTGGACCAGCAACCCCCACCGGATGATGCTCTCCATCGACCACCAGCTCGAGCGCCTGGTGGACCGGATGCGGGTCGCCTACCCGGTGGAGGGCGCGATGATCACCGCCTTCCAGAACACCAACGACGGCATGCACCCCATCGGCCGGGCCATGGTGAAGAACGGCAATGCCGAAATCATCCACTTCATGGAGCCGCTGCCCGGCTCGCCCATCATGCTTTCGGCAAGCTTTGAAAACGCGGTAAGCGTCCTGCTCACCGGGGAAGAAGAGCTTCCCGACCTGGTGGTCCGCGATCTCATCCTCTCGTCCTCGACCCTGATCCCGGGCACCGATCTCGGCACCATCCTCGACATCAAGGTGGGCAATGCCGGTGGCGCCAGCGCCGCCGGCACCATCGACGCCCTGGGCAACCCCAAGGAGGGTTACATGATCGACCTGGTGCTCTCCTCCGACACCTCCATGCCGGAGGGCTGGGTCGCGGTTCCCGCCCCGCCCGGGGTGGCCTATGCCGAAGACGGCCTGCTCGAAGGCGGCCGGGTCAGCCGCACCCCCGACCTGCCGGCCATGACCGACGTGGAGCTTGGCTCGTCGCCGGTGGGGAGCGACATCGGCGGCATTATCCCGCTGCAGGCGCCCACCGGAACTCTCAACCTCTGCGCCCGTATCGACCCGGGCGGCAAGGTGGAGGAAAGCGACGAAACCAACAACGTGTTCTGCCGGGAGGTGGAAATCATTCCGCCGCTTATCGACTGACAAACAACCGGCAACAAGGAGAAAAAGCAGGGAGGCGCAGCACTGCCGGCGCCTCCCTGCTTTTCTTGCAGCAACTCACCGGTTCCCGCCTCGGCCCGTCACCGCTGCTTGTCACCGGTGGCGGCGGCGGGTAGAGTGGAAAAATCGTGCGCGGCCAGCGGAGTCAGGACGGCAAGCCGGCCGCACTGGTTTCTTCCCGACACCGGAGCCCTTCGATGCCAACCTCTCCTTCCCCCCTGTTCTTCAGCCACGCCGGTTTTCTGCAGATCGACGTGCAACCCGCCGGTCTCGACGGCAACATGGCCCAGGTGCAACGCGGCCTGGCCGCGCTCTGCCGGAACAGGCCGGCCGGCGCCCAGCTGCTGGTCGCCCTGCCCGAACTGTGGGCCACCGGTTTCGCCTACCGGGAGCTGCCGCGCCTTTCGGAAAGGCTGCCGGATGTCTTCTCCTTTCTCGAAGCCCAGGCCGCCGAGCACGATGTCTTTCTCGCCGGTTCCCTGCCGGAGCCGGTGGTCGGCGCCGAAAAAAAATTCCACAACACCCTTTACTGCACCACTCCCACCGGCAGCGAGGTGCTGTACCGCAAGCAGCACCTGTTCGTGCCCATGGGCGAGGACATTTCCTTTGTTCCCGCCGCCGACCCGCCCCTGCCGCAAACCTCCTCCTGCGGCCCCCTGGGGGGGCTGGTCTGCTACGACCTGCGGTTTCCCGAGCTGGCCAAACTGCAGGCCGGCCATGGTGTTCGGCTGCTGCTGGTCTCCGCCCAGTGGCCCAAGGTGCGTACCGAGCACTGGCGCACCCTGCTGCAGGCCCGGGCCATCGAGAACCAGCTCTTCGTGGTGGCGGCCAACCGCACGGGCAGCGATCCAGGCCCGAACGGCCTTGCCTTTGCCGGCCATTCCATGGTGATCGGCCCCGACGGCACAATTCTAACCGAGGCCGGCTTCGAGACGGGGTGCGGTCTTGCCGCCCTCGACCCCGAACTGCTCGATACGGTGCGGAGCCGCTTCAACACCGTGGGCCCGGCACCGCACCGGTTGCGGGACGAGGAAAAAATCGTCGATCTACAGGGCCTTCTCCCAGTGGCGGAAACCATGCGGCAGGTGGGTAAAATTATGGTCTTCACCATGGCCCGGGGCAATGCCCTGCGGGCCACGGACGCCGTTCGCTACGAAGAGGCGCGCCGCCGGGGCGACTGCCTTGTGGTCGGAATTGGTGAAGAGAAAAAAGAGCTGGCCCGGCTGCTGGCCGGTCTCGGCTGCGTCGACCAGGTGGTGCTGCTGGGCGACGAAACGCCCAACCGCTTCTTGTCACTGCTGGGGCCGGGGATAGTGACGGTCGACGATTACTGATCTCTTTTGTTGACGAAACAACAGCCGATCAGGCGCCATGCAGCGGGATCATCTTCTGCCAGGCCGCCTCCTCCCTGCCCCAGCGGACGTTCCAGGTCCGGATCGCCTCCGCCGCCCGGCCCGGGCCTTTCCCCTCGGCCA
>JBFHWX010000248.1:0-4107 GCA_041599275.1 Desulfobulbales bacterium
GCCGATATTGGCGGCGTAAACGAAGTCGTCGTTTTTCGGAAAAGCCTTGCCGATCAATTCCGGTTCGTCGCTCCACAGGATGGTGCCCTCCATGTTCCAGACCTTAACCCGGAAGACCGTGCCGAAATAGAGCAAGCCATCGAAATAATGGCGCGTTTCGTGGTGGTCGACGGAGGGAACCCCTTGCCGCAGGAAATCGAGCATCTCCGGCTGCGATCTCACCATGCTCTCCATGAGCTGGGGATAGATGTCGATATGACGGAGGATGGCCTCCCGGGTCATCCTGTTGGTGAGTACGACACCAAGGACGGCGGAAACCCCGAGCACCACCAGAAAGGTAAAAACCGTGAACTGCAGTATGACGTTGCGGGTGAAAGTCATGGACGCCCCGGAAGAAACGCCCCAGACCCGGGCGCGAGAAAAAGGAATCATCCGCCCCATGATAGCGGTTTTCTGCTCCATTCTCCAACTTTTTTAGGATTTTCCGGTAAAGCCCCCTCGCAGCAAGAATCACAGAACGCCAGGCAGGGAAGCCACCACACGACCACAACGGCCATGAATTCAGGCGTTCCAGCCGTCGGCTACCGGCAATGCCCTAAAGCCTGGCGAGCAGCAGAGTGGCGAGCCCCAGAAAGGTGAGGAAGCCGGAAACGTCGGTGGCGGCGGTGATAAAGACGCTGGAACCGAGGGCCGGGTCGAGGCGCAGGGCCTTGAGGGTCAACGGGATGGCCGAGCCGCAGATGCCGGCAATCAGGATATTGGCGGTCATGGCCAGGAACATGATGACGCCGAGCCAGGGGTTGTGGAACCACAGGTAGGAGGCAGCACCGGTGAGAAGCCCCACCAGGGAGCCAATCAGAAGTCCCACCCCGGCCTCCCGGAGAATGACCTGCCAGCCGCGGGCGAGGGGAATCTTGCCAAGGGCGATGCCACGCACGGTGAGAGCCAGGGTCTGGGTGCCGGCGTTGCCGCCGAGGCCGGCGATGATGGGCATGAGGGCGGCCAGAACCACGAAGCTGGCAATGGTGTCCTGGAAGCGGGAAACCACGAAGGACGAGCACATGGCGGTGAGCAGGTTGATGACCAGCCACGGCGTGCGGCGCCGCACGCTCTCCACCACCGAGGGATTCTCGTACTCGTCGAGATCGGTGGCGGCCATCCGCAGGATGTCCTCGGTGGCCTCCTCGGTGACCACGTCGAGGGCGTCATCGTGGGTGATGATCCCCACCATGGCATCGCCGCCGTTGACCACCGGCAGCGCGATGAGATCGTGCTTGGCGATGATCCGGGCCGCCTCCTCCTGGGAGTCGCTGGCGTGCGCGAAGATGACGTCGGGCTGCATGATGTTGCCAATGAGCGCCTCGGGCTTGGCAAAGATGAGTTTCCTGAGCGACACGAAACCCATGAGCCGCCGTTTGGCGTCCACCACGTAAGCGTAGTAGATGGTCTCCTTGGCCGGCCACTGGCGCCGGAGCTTCTCGAGGGCCTGGCTGACCGTGATGTCGTAGGGCAGGGTGACGTAGGCCGAGGTCATGACCGAGCCGGCGGTGCCTTCCGAGTAGGAGGAGAGCTTACGGATGTCCTCGCGCTCGGCTTTGGCAAGCAGCGGCAGGACCGACTCCTGCAACTCCTCGGGCAGCTCCTTGAAGAGGTCGACCCGCTCGTCGGCGGACATGTGGGTGAGCAGATCGGCCAGAGCGTCGTCGCCGATGCTCTCGGTGATCTCCACCTGATGGTCGAGATCGAGGTGGCCGAAGACCTCGGCCCGCTGCCGGGAGGAGAGCAGGCTCAGGACATCCCAGATGTCGGCGACGTCGAGTTCGCGCAGCAGATCGGCAAGGGTGGCGTCGGGCAGAGCGGCGCAGTAGTCCCTGCGGGTGGCGTCGTCCTTCAGTAAGAGAAGCGTGCGCAGCTCGGGCGCGATTTCGGTGGTGCTCATGATGTCCTCCTGTCTGATGCGGCCGTAAGGGCCGGCCAACCGAAAGGAGGACCGTGGGGGGGGATCAGCGAGCGGCGGGGCTCACGAACGGTTCCTCCGGCAGGGCTGCCGGACGGACGCACGGCGGGGCGATAAAAGCCTCGCGGGGCGGCAATTTGTGCTGCAAGCAACTAGGGCCAGGCTCGTCCATTGCTGTTCCGTTCGTAAAATTTGATGATTTCAACCTGTCTTAAAAAAACAAAAATCTTTTTTGGGGGAGGGGCGGTTTTGCAGGCCCTTTGCCCCGGAGACAGGGGCCATTATAGCCCCGACCGGAACCATGTCAACCGAAAAAACCGGCCGGCGGCAGCCAGCCCGCCACCGCCCTTCCGGCTTTCCAGGACTCTTCTGCCGTGCTATACTGGCCCACCTCGCGGACCCGCGGGGCCGGGCCGGGACGCCTTCCCGCGGAGCCCCGGGCAGATTCCACCCTTCCCTTCATCGACCATGCAAACTTTTTTCTTGAGGCAATACCATGAACCCCGCTCTTGACTTCATCTTTTCACGCCGTTCGGTGCGCAAGTACGAAGAACGCGAGATCCCCCAGGCCATGCTGGTCGATCTATTGCAGGCCGCCATGGCGGCGCCCTCGGCGGTGGCCAAGGACCCCTGGCACTTCATCGTGCTGCGCCGGCCCGAGATGCTCCAGAAGGTTGCGGCGGTCCTGCCCCACGGCAGAATGCTGGGCCGGGCCGGGGCCGGCTTCGTGGTCTGCGGCGACCTCAACCGGGCCCACGACGGCCAGGAATCCTACATGCTCCAGGATCTCAGCGCCGCTGTGCAGAACATCCTGCTGGCCGCCGCCCGTCTCGGCCTCGGCGCTTGCTGGCTCGGCGTCCACCCGCGCCGCGAACGGATGGAGGCGATCCGGGAAATCTTCGGCCTGCCCGCCCCCATCATCCCCATGTGCGCCATCGCGCTGGGCTGGCCGGCCGAACAACCGGAAGCCCGCAGCCGCTACGCGGAAGAAAAAGTGCACTGGGAGAAATGGTGAAAAGAAGCAGAAAGGCCAGAGGGTAAAGGCTAAACAAACCAGCCTATCACCCCCGCCACCGCGGCGTAGCGCACGATTTTGCCCGTCAGCACCAGAAGGCTGAAACGCAGAAAGCCCACTTTCAGCACCCCGCCCACCAGGCACAGGGGATCGCCCACCACCGGCAGCCAGGAAAAGAGCAGGCTCCAGACGCCGTAACGTTCGTACAGACGCTCGGCCCTGGCCTGGGTCTGGGGCTCGATGCGGAGCAGGCGGCGCACCAGGAACGGCCCGCCCCAGAGCCCGATGCCGTAGGTGGTGCAGGCCCCCAGGAAATTGCCGGCGGTGGCGATGAGCACGACGGCCACCGGCTCGGAGCCGTTCAGGATCATGGCCGAAAGCAACCACTCCGAACCCACCGGCACCAGGGTGGCTGCCAGAAAGCTCAGCACGAAGAGCGACACCAGGTCATATTGTCCGACCAACTCCTCCATCCCCACCCAACATCCTCGAAAGTTTCATTCCACCGCCCAGCACCTGCCGGCGCACCGCCATCCTACGCCATGCCCATCGGCCCTGCAAGGCAATGACGCAGGCAGGTGAAGAAAGCCCCCGTAAACTTTCTTTCCATGGCGGTAACAGCGGCTACATCCCACCAGTCCACCCTGACCAGGCAAACCCTTCTTGCCGGCGGGCGAAAGGCCGAACCGCCCCGTATTCTTTCTCCCGCGCACAGCACAACAAGCTGATATAAATCGATTTATTCACAAATGGCGTCCACAAACCAGTTTGTCCTTGCAGGTTGGCATGGCAAATGCTTACTGTCAATCATTCCCACATGGCATTGACGCCCACAGAGGGGGCATCTTGAAAAAAGCTGGTGGCTGAACCTTGATGGACTCATAAGAAGTCCATCGTACCGCTGAAGATGGTTAAGCGAAAAAATCGATATACAAGGAGTAGTGGTGTCGAGGGCGCGGAGGCATACATACGGTATGTCGAGCACCAGAGATCCCGCCACGACGCAGGAGATCGGACTTTTCGCGACGCCATCAACCTTTGGAAAGAACAAGGAGGACTCGTCATGAAGGATTGGCAAAAACATTTCGGGATAGTGCTCTGTGCCGCGCTTCTGCTCACCGGTCTGCCGTCTGCC
>JBFHWX010000249.1:0-4050 GCA_041599275.1 Desulfobulbales bacterium
AGGGCTGCCGGCGGGCTGGTGAACTGGCCGCGCTGGATCATCTATGCCACTGCCGTGGCCCTTGCCATGCTTGCCCTCCTGGTGCGCCGGGAACTGGCCGTGTCCTTCGCCAACCGGCCGCTGCTCATCATGATGGTGCTGCCCATCATCATCGCCGCGGCTCTGGGTGGTTTCGGGCCGGGGCTGGTTGCCACGACGCTGGTCGCCGCCGAAGCCTCCTGGTTCATCCCGCCGCTGGGGAGCTTTGGTATCGAGCGGGGCTACGACATCGTCCAGTGGGGCATGCTGGTGGCCGACGGTCTGCTGATCAGCCTGGTGAGCGAGATCATGCAGCGGGCCCGGCGTCGGGAGGCCGACCGCTGGCACCAGGTGCTGGCGGCCCAGGAATCCCTTCGGGAGAGCGAAGTCAGGTACCGCACTCTCTTCGAGACGGCAAACGTCGGCAAGTCGATGACCCTGCCCTCCGGCGAGATCCACGTCAACCGGGCGTTCTGCGACCTGCTCGGCTACACCCCGGAGGAACTGCTGCACAAGACCTGGCAGGAACTGACACTTGCCGAGGAGGTCGGCGCCATCACTGAACGGCTGGCCCCCCTGCTGCGCGGCGAGCGGGACTCGGAGCGTTTCGAGAAAAGGTATGTGCACAGGAACGGCTCCCATGTCTGGGCCGACGTCAGCGTCGCCCTGCAGCGCGACGCCGGCGGCCGGCCGCTCTACTTCATCACCACGGTGGTCGACATCACCGAACGCAAGCGGGCCGAGGAGGAATTGCGGCACAGCGAGGCGAGGTACCGCGAGCTTTTCGAATCCAACCCCCATCCGATGTGGATCTACGACACCGGCAGCTTGGCCTTCCTGGCGGTCAATGACGCCGCGGTCGGCCATTACGGCTACAGCCGGGAGGAGTTCCTGGCCATGACCATCCGCGATATCCGGCCGCCCGAGGATGTTCCCGAATTGCTCGAGAAAATGTCCAGCATCCCGGAAGGCCTGGACAAGGCCGGCATCTGGCGGCACCGCCGGCGGGACGAATCGGTGATCGAGGTGGAGATCACCACCCACCCCCTGCGCTACGCCGGCCGGCCTGCCAAGCTGGTACTCGCCCATGACGTGACCGAAAGAAGGCGGGGCGAGGCCGCCCTCCGCGACAGCGAAGAAAAATTCCGTTCCCTGTTCCGCGACCACGCCGCGGTGAAGCTCATCATCGACCCCGAGGACGGCGGCATCGTCGAAGCCAACCAGTCGGCGGCGCGTTTCTATGGCTGGTCGGTGGAGGAACTCTGCTCCATGAAGATAACCGAAATCAACACCTTGCCCGCTGAGCAGGTGCGCCGGGAGATGGAGGCGGCCGGCAAGGCGAAGGAAAATCTTTTCGAGTTCAAACACCGCCGGGCCGACGGCAGCGTCGTGGACGTCGAGGTCTTCTCGAGCGGGATACTGATCGGCGGCAGACAGTACCTGCATTCGATCATTCACGATATTTCAGATCGAAGACTTCTCGAAGAGCAGCTCGTCCAGGCCCAGAAGATGGAATCGGTGGGGCGGCTGGCCGGCGGCGTGGCGCACGATTTCAACAACATGCTCGGCGTCATTCTCGGCTACACGGAACTCGCCCTGGACAATGCGGAAGAGGGCTCGCAACTCCACGCCGATCTCCAGGAGATCCACAAGGCGGCCCGCCGTTCCGGCGAAATCACCCGGCAGCTTCTGGCTTTTGCCCGCAAGCAGACGGTGAGCCCGCAGCTCCTCGATCTGAACACCACCGTGGAGGGTATGCTGAAGATGCTCCGGCGGCTCATCGGCGAGGACATCGACTTTGCCTGGCTTCCCGGAACCGGCGAGTTGCCGGTGCTGGTCGACCCCTCCCAGGTGGATCAGATCCTCGCCAACCTCTGCGTCAACGCCCGGGACGCCATCGCCGGGGTCGGCAAGGTCACCATCGAGACCGGCAGCGTCACCTTTGATCAGGCGTATTGTGCCAATCATCATGGTTTCGTACCCGGTGATTTTGTCCTGCTGGCGGTGAGCGACGACGGCACCGGCATGGACCCGCAGACCATGGAGCACATCTTCGAGCCGTTCTTCACCACCAAGGGCACCGGCCGCGGCACCGGCCTCGGGCTTGCCACGGTGTACGGTATCGTCAAGCAGAACGGCGGCTTCATCAACGTCTACAGCGAACCGGGAAAAGGTACGACGTTCAGGATATATCTGCCGCGCCAGGAGGGGACGATCCGGCGTGCCGAAGCGGACGCAGGCACTGAAGTGCCGGCCGGCCGCGGT
This sequence comes from Desulfobulbales bacterium, assembly GCA_041599275.1. Classification (GTDB taxonomy): domain Bacteria; phylum Desulfobacterota; class Desulfobulbia; order Desulfobulbales; family BM004; genus JBFHWX01. Next base: position 2,284 of record JBFHWX010000249.1, read on the forward strand.
GAAACCGTGCTGGTGGTCGAGGACACGGCCTCCATTCTTGCCCTTGCCACGCGTATGCTCGAGGGCCTGGGCTACACCGTGCTGGCGGCGTCGACTCCGGGCCAGGCCCTGGAACTGGCCGCCGCGCACGGGGGCGTCATCGATCTTCTGCTGACCGACGTGGTCATGCCGGAGATGAACGGCCGCGACCTGGCCGATCGGCTGCAGGCCCTGCAGCCGGGCGTGCGGGTGCTGTTCATGTCCGGTTACACAGCCAACGTCATCGCCCACCGGGGGGTGCTGGATTCCGGCGTGTGTTTCGTGCAGAAGCCTTTCTCCCTCCGGGAGCTGGCTGGCAAAATGCGTCAGGCTCTCGGGGCGGGGCAGGAATAGGAGGCGGGGGAGAGCCGTTCAGCGCGGTCCGCCGCCCACCGCATGCCGCAAGGGGGATCATGGGGGTGGACCGGGTCGCCAGTCCGGTGGTACGGAAAGAACGTATGGAAAAACAAATTGGCAACCGCATTTTCGCCATCGGCGACATCCACGGCTGTGACCACAGGTTCGCACGGCTTCTTGAGCGTCTGCCCTTCGACCCGGGCCGCGACACCCTGGTGTTCCTTGGCGACTATATCGACCGCGGGCCCGGTAGCCGGCATGTGGTGGAGCGGATCTGCGGGCTGATCGAAGCGGGCGTGCATGTCGTGCCGCTGATCGGCAACCACGAGTATCTCATGCTCGAATACCACCGCACGGGCGACCCGGTGCTGCCCCACTATCTGAACCGGATCGGCATCCAGGCGACGCTCGAGAGCTACGGCGCCGCCAACCTGCACGCCGTCCGCGACCTCGGTTTCCTGCCGGCAACTCACCGCCGTTTCTTCGACTCGCTCCTGCCCTACTGGGAGACCGGGGACTACGTGTTCGTGCACGCCGGCATCGTGCCCGGTCTGCCGCTTGCGCTCCACGACCTGCCCACCCTCTGCGAAACCAGGAATTTTCTGGCTACCCCCTACCAGGGGCCAAAGACCGTGGTTTTTGGCCACACCCCGCTCGAAACCCCCCTGGTCGCCGACTGCCGGATCGGCATCGACACCGGCGCGGTGTACGGCAATTTGCTCACCGCCGTCGAACTGCCGGCCCGCATCTTTTATCACACCTGATATTTTTGATGGCGTCGTAAAAACTCCGACCTCCTGCGTCGTAGCGGGATCTCTGGTGCTCGACATACCGTATGTATGCCTCCGCGCCCTCGACACCACCACTCCTTGTGTATCAAAGTTTTTACTTAGCCATCTCCAGCGGTACGAGGGACTTTCTGCGAATCCATCATTTTTAGCTCTTGGAAGCGCTCTTTGTTTCGGGGATGTCCTCATTGCCAAAAAGATCCCCGCCACGGTAATCGCCCTCCAGAAAAGCCTTGGCCGCCCGGGCCGGGGCCTGGTCGTTCTGCATGGCGGCGTCGAGCAGGCGCGTGAAGCCCAGGAGCCGGCCGATGATCACCAGCTTTTCCTCCAGCACCGGCCGCGAGGCGCCCTTGAGGTCGGCGGTCAGCAGATCGTCGCGGACGTCGGTGAAGAAGCCGCTCGCTTCGAGAATCTCGGCGATGCACTGGATCCGGCGCCGGCGCTGCAGCGGCGTGGTGCCGCCGCCCTTGAACCTGAATTTTATGTAATTGGCGCGGCTGTCCAGGCCGCAGACCGTGTCCACCATGGTGAAGTGGAAGTCCATCCGGGCGTTGAGGTTCAGGTAGTCGCGGGTGATGATCGCGTAATTCGGCAGGCCCACCGG
>JBFHWX010000250.1:0-4038 GCA_041599275.1 Desulfobulbales bacterium
GGGCGCTACTGGGCCATGGACCGGGACAACCGCTGGGACCGGGTGGAACGTGCCTGGCAGGCCCTGGTGGACGGCAGCGGGGTGACCGCCGTCGATCCCCTCGAGGCGGTGCAGGCGGCTTACGCCAACGGCGAAACCGACGAGTTCATTCCGCCCGTGGTCCTCATCGACCAGGCCGGTCAGCCGCTGGGCTCCATAGCCGACAACGACACGGTGATCTTTTTCAACTTCCGGGCTGACCGCGCCCGGCAGATGGTGCATGCCCTCACCGACCCTGAATTTTCTGGCTTTCCCCGGGCCACGGCGCCGAAATTGGGCGAGTGCATCACCTTCACCCGCTACGACAAGACATTCACTCTGCCGGTGGTCTTTCCGCCCCAGGAGCTCTCCCGTATCCTCGGCGAGGAGGTGGGCCGCGCCGGTCTTTCGCAACTGCGCATCGCCGAGACCGAAAAGTACGCCCACGTCACCTACTTCTTCAACGGCGGCCGCGAGCAGCCCTTCCCCGGCGAGGAGCGGGTGCTCATCGATTCACCCCGGGAGGTGGCGACCTACGACCAGAAACCGGAGATGAGCGCCTATCTGGTCACCGACCGGCTGCTCGCGCTGCTGGACGAAAAGCGCCACGATCTCGTGGTACTGAACTTCGCCAACGGCGACATGGTGGGCCATACCGGGGTGATGGCGGCGGCGGTGGCGGCCTGCGAGGCGGTGGACCTGTGCTTGGGGCGCATCGTCGAAAAAGTGCGGGAGCTCGGCGGCATCGTCTGCATCACCGCCGACCACGGCAACGCCGAGCACATGTACGACGAGGAGACCCATGGGCCGTTCACCGCCCATACCTCGAACCCGGTGCCCTTCATCATGGTGAGCGACCGCTGCCGGGGCAAGAAGCTGAAAACGGGCGGGGCGCTCAAGGACATCGCTCCCACCCTCCTCCACCTCCTGGGGCTTGCCAAACCCGACGAGATGGAAGGATTTTGTCTCATCGAAGACTGCCAAACCTGTCGCTGATACCCGGGGCGGTCCGGCCGCCCCGCGTTTTTCAAGAGGTCACCTGTTATGCGCTACAAGAGTACCCGGGGCGGCATCGCCCCCATTTCCTTCAAAGAAGCGGTGATAATGGGCCTTGCCACCGACGGTGGCCTGCTGCTGCCCGAGACCCTGCCCCGGGCCGGGGAGGAGGCGGTGGCGCGCTGGCGGGCAGCGGCCGGGGCCGGCTCCCTGCGCTTCCAGGATCTCTCCTTCGACATCCTCTCACTCTTTGCCGACGATATCCCGGTAAAGGACCTTCGCGAGCTCGTCGAGCGCTCCTACGCCACCTTCACCCACCCCGAGGTGACGCCGGTGGTGAAGAAGGGCGATCTCCACATCCTCGAGCTCTTCCACGGCCCCACCCTCGCCTTCAAGGACGTGGCCCTGCAGTTTCTCGGCAACGTCTTTGAGTATCTTCTGAAAGAGAGCGGCGGCCGCATGAACATCCTGGGCGCCACCAGCGGCGATACCGGCAGTGCGGCGATCTACGGGGTGCGGGGCAAAAAGCGGATCAACATCTTCATCCTCCACCCCCACAAGCGGGTGAGCCCGATCCAGGAACTGCAGATGACCACGGTCTGCGACCCCAACGTCTTCAACATCGCGGTGCGCGGCACCTTCGACGACGGCCAGGCCATCGTCAAGGCGATCTTCAACGACATCGCCTTCAAGGACAAGCACCAGTTGGGAGCGGTGAACTCCATCAACTGGGCCCGGATCCTCGCCCAGGTGGTCTACTACGTTTACGCCTGGCTCAAGGTGGAAGCTGGCGGGCCCGTCGACTTTTCGGTGCCTACCGGGAATTTCGGCGATATCTTCGCGGGTTACGTTGCCAAAAACCTCCTTGGGGAAGAGCGCATCCGGCACCTGATCCTGGCCACCAACGAGAACGACCTGCTCACCCGTTTCGTGCAGCACGGCGACTATTCCCTGGGCACGGTGGTGGCCACCCGCAGTCCCTCCATGGACATCCAGGTGGCGAGCAATTTCGAGCGCTACCTCTTTTATCTGTACAATGGCGATGCCGGGCGGGTGGGCGCGGTGATGGCGGATTTCGGCCGCGACGGAAGGATAGGTTTCGACCAGGGGGAGCAGGCCAGGATCCGCGCCGATTTCATGGCCTGTTCCGTAAGCGAGGCGGAAACCATTGACACCATCCGCCGTTTTCACGAGGAGACCGGCTATCTTCTCGATCCGCACACCGCGGTGGGGGTGCGGGCCGCCGCCGAGCACCGGGAAAAGGCTGTGCCGGTGGTGTGTCTGGCCACCGCCCATCCGGCCAAGTTCGGGGCCGCGGTCAAGGAGGCCATCGGCCGGGAGCCCGAGCTGCCGCCGGTGTTCGCCGATCTCGCCTTGCGGCCGTCCCGCTGCCAGGTGCTGGAGGCGAAGGTGGAGGCGGTGAAGCACTTCCTCACCAGCCACGCCCTCTAGGAGAACAGCGAGAACATGCTCGATACCGACCTCTACCGCCAGCAGGTTGAGGAGACCACCGCCTTCCTGGCCGCTCGCCTCCGCGAGCCGCCCCAGATCGTTCTCGTCCTCGGCACCGGACTTTCCGGGGTGGCGGAGGCGGTGCAGGCGGAGAGCATCTTCTCCTACGGCGAGCTGCCGCATTTTCCCCGCTCCACCGTCGCCGGCCACGCCGGCAACCTGGTATGCGGCCGCTTGGGCGGCCGGCGGGTGGCGGTACTGCAGGGGCGCTTTCATTACTACGAGGGCTACAGCACAAGGGAACTCACTTTTCCCCTGCGGGTTCTCTCCCGGCTGGGAGCGGAAATCCTTCTGCTCACCAACGCCGCCGGCGGGCTCAACCCCGCCTTTGAGCCGGGCACCATCATGGTGATCCGCGACCATCTGAATTTCATCCCGGAAAATCCCCTGCGTGGCCCCAACGTCGACGAGTGGGGGCCGCGTTTCCCGGACCTGTCGGCGCCCTACGATGCCGAGCTGCGGGAGCTTGCCGCTTCCTGCGCGGCCCGCCTTGGCCTGCCGGCGGTGGCGAGCGGCGTCTATGCCGCCATTCCCGGCCCCTCCCTGGAGACCCCGGCCGAGACCCGCTGGCTCAGGAGCTGCGGGGCGGACGCGGTGGGCATGTCGTCGGTGCCCGAGGTGATCGTCGCCATCCACGCCGGGATGCGGGTCCTTGGCCTGTCCCTGGTGTCGAACGTCAACGATCCCGATAATTTTCAGCCTATCCTGCTCGAAGACATCCTGGAGAGCGCCCGGCGGGCCGAGCCCCGCCTGCAGGAGCTGATTTTTTCTCTACTGGCCGGCCTCCCCGCCACGATCTGAAGGAGAAAGAACCATGGCCGCACCCAACGTCGACCTGTTGCTCGAGGGCCGCGTTCTTACCCAGGACGATCGGCGTACCGAATTGGCGAGCGGCGCCGTGGCCGTGGCCGGCGACCGCATCGTAGCGGTGGGGGAAGCGGCCGAGTTGCGGGAACGCTTTCCGGCGGCCAGGGTGCTGGGCGGCAAGGGGTGTCTCGTCATGCCGGGATTGGTGAACTGCCACACCCACGCCGCCATGAGCTGCTTCCGGGGCCTGGCCGACGACCTGCCGCTCATGGAGTGGCTCGAAAACCACATCTTTCCGGTGGAGGCCAAGCTCAGCCAGGAGATGGTCTACCTCTCCACCCTGCTCTCCTGCGCCGAGATGATCCGCTCCGGCACCACGAGCTTCTGCGACATGTACCTCTTTGCCAAGGAGGTGGCCCGGGCCGCCGCCGCCAGCGGCATGCGGGCCTGGGTCGGGGAGGTGCTCTACGATTTCCCCTCGCCCTGCTACGGGCCCCTGGAAAACGGCTACCGGTACGTGGAGGAGATGTTCTCCGACTACCAGGGCCATCCCCTGGTCACCGTCACCGTCGACCCCCATGCGGTCTACACCTGCTCGCCGGATCTGCTCAGCCGCCTGCGCCGGGTGGCGGACCAGCACGGAGCGCTCTACGTCATCCACCTGTCGGAAACCGCCAGCGAGGTCCAGGGCTGCCTCGAACGCTA
>JBFHWX010000251.1:0-3987 GCA_041599275.1 Desulfobulbales bacterium
CATATAATTGTTGGCCCTCGCGGCCCCTCGCTGTGTTGCGAAAAACTCGACATAACGCTGCTATGCCATCGTTTTCGCGCCTTGCGAGGCACCACGATTGCTCAACAATTCCCGGTCACGATTAACCGCACAGGCCACTAGCCCGCCTCCATGAGCCGGCCCGGTCGTCGCAAGAAGTGGTGCTGCCGGAGAGTTGCCAAAAACAAACGGCCCGGCGGGCCGCTAAAGTCTGCCGGGAAAAATGGCTTATTTTAGAGGACGCTCCACGGTTTGGGAAGAAAAATACTGGCATAGAGGTCGAGGGCGTAGCGGTCGGTCATCCCGGCGATGAAGTCGCAGACCTGCCATTCCTTTGGGATATCGGCCAGTTCGTCGGCTTCGTCCTCGGCCTTGTTCGGCAGGTCGTGCTCCAGGAAATAATAGTAGAGCTCGCGGATGATCTTCATGGCCTTCAGGAAATCGTCGTGCACCGTGCTCGTTTCATACACGTTCTTGTAGAGAAAGGAGCGCAGCCCGTCAATGGCCCCCATCACCTCCGGACTCATGGTGAGTTGGCCGCCGCCGGCGTCCAGGGTGCTGAAGATGAGGTCCTTCACCATGGTGCCGATCCGCTCCGAATGGCTGGCGCCCAGCACCCCGACGATATCCGGCGGCAACTGCTCCTCGCGCACCACCCCGGCCCGCAGGGCGTCGTCGAGATCGTGGTTGACGTAGGCGATGATGTCGGCGGCCCGCACCACCCGGCCCTCGAGGGTGAGGGGAAGAGCCGCGATGTCGTCGGGCAGCACCGCCCGCTTGCCCTTGGAGTGCTTGAGGATGCCGTCCCGCACCTCGAAGGTGAGATTGAGCCCTCGGCCCTTTTTTTCAAGGACCTCCACCACCCGCAAACTCTGCTCGTAATGCCGGAAACCGCCGGGGTGCAGCTCGGCGAGCACCTTCTCGCCGGCGTGGCCGAAGGGGGTGTGGCCAAGATCGTGGCCCAGCGCAATGGCCTCGGTGAGGTGGCCATTGAGCCACAGGGCCACCGCTACGGTGCGGGCGATCTGGGCCACCTCGAGCACGTGGGTGAGCCGGGTCCGGTAATGGTCGCCGGCCGGGGCGAGAAAGACCTGGGTCTTGTGCTTCAACCGCCGGAAGGCCTTTGAATGGATGATCCGGTCACGGTCGCGCTGGAAGGCCACCCGGATGGAACATTCCTCCTCCGGCTGCTTGCGGCCCCGGCTCTCCCGGCTGCGGCAGGCAAAGGGGGAGAGGATCCCGGCCTCACGCTCTTCGAGCTCCTGGCGCAGGCTGCGGTTCATCGGCGGCTTGTCCTGTGGCTGCATATGCGGGGAAAAAGGGCGGCGCTGCCCAGAGAAAGCGCCGCCCCGGACGGATCAGGGTGCCAGGCTGCCCACGTGGTTGACCACCTGGGCCTTTTCGAGTTCTTTCAGCACCGCGTCATTCATCAGCTTATTGGGCTCCTTCTCGCCGTTTATGTTGGTGATGACCAGCGAGCCCCGGCCGCGGCCGTAGTTGTCGTTGAAGTCGTAGACCCCGCCCACCACCGCCATCTGGCCGAGGTTGACCTTGTCGGCGTAGAGTTTCAGGGCCTGCTCCACCTGGAAGTCGACGTTGCGCTCGACGTTCTTGGCCCAGCGGCCCTCGAAGGGCCCTTCGCCGTCGTCGCTGGCCACCACCGGCCTGAGGGAATCGAGCTCCTTTCTGATGCCGGCGGTCTCCCGGCTGTAGTTGCCCATGGCCGCCTTCACCGCGCCGCAGCTCGAGTGCCCCATGACCAGAAGGATCGAGGTCGGCAGGTGGCGCACGCCGTAATCCACCGAACCCTCGGCAGTGGCTATCTGGTTACCGATATTGCGGATCACGAAGATGTTGTTGTGCGGGTCCATGCCAAAGAGCGGCGTGTGCACCCGGGAGTCGGAACAGGCCACCACCGTCAGGTTCGGCACCTGGCCGCTCTGGTAGGCGTCGAAATAGTGGCTGTCGTGGTGGGATTTGAAGGAATCGTTGCCGTCCACCACCGCCTTGATCATCGCCTCGGGCCCCTTGGGCTCGGCGCCTGCCGCCGGCGCCCCATGGCCGCCGCCCTCGGAGGCCAGAGCCAGGGTGGAACAGGAAAGGAACATGGACAAACCAAAGCCGACAAGCCAACGTGTGCTGCGCATGGAAATCCCTCCTCGAACAAAAAATTGAAAAGATGGAAAAAACGGAACGGCCACCCGGCCGTGAAAAAAGCATCTGCCAGGCTGGGGAGACACCACCGACAAGCCGCCCCGAGCCCAGATCATACATACCGGGAAAGCGTCGGATGGTCAAGAGGTTAACCAAGGCAGCACGGATTTAATTTTCTGAAAACAAATAACAAATCCATCGCGGCAGGTGTTGCGGGCAAAGCCCGGGAGATGCCCACCTCTCCTTGCCCACATCATCACCAATGCAAAAGATATCAGCCGGGAACACGCGCTCCTGCCAGCCAGGGAACAGGACCCGGCGGTCATTGCTTTCTGCAACGAACTCATCGGCTTCTGTTCTCATGCCTGCAACGCAGGCCAGAAACTGAAATCCGGTGAGATCCCCGAAGCTTGACACTTTTGCAAACGAAAACATTGTATAATCAGCTATTTGCTGATTTCCGGACGAGGCTTTTTACACTACAAACCCCGTGGGCTCAAGCCGAGCCGGGATAGGTTTCACCTTGAGGCGCTGCAGGAATTCCCGCTGCTCCTCCGTCGGCCGCGTGGCCATCATGCGCTTCTTGCCGTTGATCGTGAGCTCCCCCACCTTTATCTGCTGCAATGACTGCAGCGCTTTTCGCACAGATACCGTCTGGAGCCGGTTACGCATCCACCGTTCTATTTGTAGAGCCAGGACGCAGATAAAGATGTGCGCTCGGATCCGCGGCTCGGTCCAGTGGTAGACCGGACGGAGCAGAAGGCTGCTTTTCAGCGTTCGCCAGCCCCGTTCGATTTCTGCCAACTCTTTGTAACGTTTGACGATCTCTTCCGGAGGCAGCTCAAAGTCGGTGGTCTCCAGCATCAGCATACCATCGATCGTCGCCTCCCAGTTCAGTGCCTTTCGGTTCTTTTTGACGGAGAGCTTGCCACCGGCGAGCTCAACATCGTAGAGGCCCAACAGGTTGCGATCACGAAGATAATCACGGATGCGGTCATAGCTTCCCTGCAGGGTTGGCGCTCTTCCCCTGCCTGATGGATTGGCGAGCTTTTGTTCAATTTCCCGGATCCGGAGATCGGCCTTTTTAAGCCGCTCTTGTCGGTTTTCCCTCGTCTCGGCTGCGATCTTCGGCGAATAGGCCACCACGAAGCGCACGGCCTCACGGATTTCTTGCCCGTACTGCTCCTGGTCGCCTTCCTTGATGAAACCTTTTTTCAGATTGCCGATTACTTCCGTCGCGTAGGCGTTCTTGCGCAAGGGGTGCGCCACGATGAAATCAAGCTCCGCACCAAGGATGGTATCCAGGTTGGCATCGGAGAGCATACCGCGATCTCCCACAAAGACGACGCGACTCAGCTTGAACCGATCCCTGAGATCGGCGACCACCGCCGAAACCGTCGTCTTGTCCGCGGTGTTGCCGGCAAAGACGTGGTGACACAGCGGAATCCCCTCTCTGGTCATCACCAGGCCGACGACCACCTGCCGGCGGTCGGGGCGATGGTCGCGACTGTAGCCGTAGCGGCGGAAATCGTCGTCCACCAGGGACCGCTCACCTTCGAAATAGGTGGAGGTGATGTCGTAAAATACAAGATCCAACCCCTCGCTTTCCGCCAGTAGCTTCTTGGCGATCAGCGGTTCGGCGGCTTCTTTGACGCGGATCAACCGGTCCATTGCCCGGAGCAGATGGTGATACGACGGAGGCTCCCCCTCGCCATACTGGACCGACTCGAGCCACTCCAGCAGAGCGAGTTTGCTGCATGGATCGCAAATCCGATTCACCACCAGCATCTTCACCAGGTCAGACACCGCCGCCGA
>JBFHWX010000252.1:0-3948 GCA_041599275.1 Desulfobulbales bacterium
CCCCGCAGCACCGCCGCCGCATCGCTGCTGCCGCCGCCGAGCCCGGCGGCCACCGGTATCCTTTTTTCGAGTACGATCTCGACCCCGCCATCGGTTCCGGTTTCCTCGAAGAACAGCTCGGCGGCACGGCTCGCCAGGTTGGAAGAATCCTCCGGCACACCGCTGCCCGGGCAGGAAAGGCAGATTCCAGCCGGAAGCCGCTGGAGATGCAGGGTATCCACCAGGGAAACCTTCTGCATGAGACTCTCGAGCTCGTGGTAGCCGTCGGCCCGGCGGCCGAGGATTTTCAGAAGGATGTTGACCTTGGCCGGCGCCTCCATGGTGAGAGAGACCTGGCCGGAGTGGAAAGAAGAGCTTTTCATGGGACAAAGGGGCTGGCAGCTCTCCCGTCAGGTGGCCGACGTTTTTTCCTTGGCCGCGGCCGCCGCCTGCACAAAGCGCAGTTTGAGGTCGTAGAGCACGTTCTGCAAAAGCTGCTGCTCCTCGTCGTCGAGATTGCCCACCGTCTTCTTCTGCAACAGGGCCAGGGTGTCGATGGTGTGCTTGGCCATTTCCAGATCCTGGCGCCGGCCACCGCCGGCGGGGTCGGAAATCTCGCCAAGATGCAGAAGGGCCGAAGCGTTAAGACTCATGACCAGCGCCGTGAAGCTCACCTCGGGCATCACGCACCTGCCGTCCCGGAAGACCTGCCCGTCGGGACATTTTCCGCATTTTTTTTCTTCTTTTTCCATACCATCCGTCCCCATGGAAAAAATTCGGAACCACCCGGCACGATGGCCGCGGGCACCAGATCGAGCCCATATCTTTACCGATGGCCGCGAAAACGGCAACGGACAATTTACCGGGTCTTCCGAGGCAGGCAGGAAAAAAACCGGCCTGCCGCATTGGTGTCAGGCGGCAGGCCGGGGATCGGGCAACGGCCCGGGAAAAACCAGCGACAGGGCTCAGTTCGGCAGCTCCAGCACCACGGCGGCGTCGATGTGCTCGAGGTCGCGCACCTTCTGCAGAAGTTCCGGAGCGATCAGGGTATCGGTATTGAGCAGGATGATGTTGCGGCCATGATCTTCCTCGCGGCCCACGGTCATCCGCGAGATATTGACGCCACCGGCACCGATGGCGGTACCCAGCGCTCCGATCACGCCGGGAATATCGCGGTTGTAAACGAGCAGCATGGGGCCGCTGGGCAGGGCCTCGAGCCGGAAGGTATTGAGACGCACGAGCCGCGCCTCCTTTTTGCCGAACACGGTGCCGGCCAGCACGTTTTCGCCTTCCGAGGTGCGCACCTTGATGGCCAGCAGACTGGTGAAGTCGTCCGATTTCTGGGTTTTCGACTCCACCACCCGGATGCCGCGGTCCTTGGCGATGAAGGGCGCGTTCACGTAGTTCACCGCGTCCTGCAAAATGGGGGTGAAAAGACCCTTCAAGAAAGCGACGGTGATGGGGCCGGTGGTCATCTCGGCGAGATCGCCGCTGAACTCGATGTCCACCTCTTCGATACCGCCCTTGGCGATCTGCATATGAAAGGAGCCGAGCATCTCGGCGAGGCTCACGTATGGACCGACCTTGGAGAGCACTTCGGAACTCACCGACGGCACATTCACCGCGTTGGTGACCACGCCGGTGGTCAGGTAATCGGCCACCTGCTTGGCGATGGCGGTGGCCACGTTCTCCTGGGCCTCACTGGTGGAGGCGCCCAGGTGCGGGGTACAGATGAAGTTCGGCAGACCGAGGAGCGGGCAGTTTTCATGGGTGGTGGGCTCGACCTCGAAGACGTCGAGGGCGGCGCCGGCGATCTCGCCGCTGGTGAGCGCCTGGTGAAGCGCCACCTCGTCCACCACGCCGCCGCGGGCGCAGTCGATGAACATGGCGGTCTTCTTCATGAGCTTGAACTGGTCGGTGGACACCAGGTGCTTGGTGCCTTTGGTCATGGGCACGTGCACGGTGATGTAATCGGCCCGCTGGCAGAGCTCGTCGAGGGTAACCGATTCGATGCCCATCTTCTCCACCAGTTCCTTGGGCATGTGGGGATCGAAGGCGATGACCTTCATCTTGAGCCCCATGGCACGGTCGGCGGCGATGCTGCCGATGCGGCCGATGCCGATGACGCCCAGGGTCTTGCCGGTCAGTTCGCGGCCCATGAAGTTCTTCTTCTCCCACTTGCCCGCCTTCATGGAGGCGGTGGCCTGGGGAATGTTGCGGGAGAGCGACATCATCATGGCGATGGCATGCTCGGCAGCGGTGGTGGCGTTGCCGTCCGGGGCATTCATCACCACGATGCCGCGCTTGCTGGCCGCCTCGATGTTGACGTTGTCGAGACCGATGCCGGCCCGGCCCACGACTTTGAGATTGGAGGCCGCCTCGAGAATCTCAGCGGTCACCTTGGTGGCGGAACGGATGACCAGACCCTGGTAGTCGGGAATGATGCGGGCCAATTCCTCCGGCGGCAGGCCGGTCTTGACATCGACCTCGAGACCGGCGTCCTTCAAGATCTGCACGCCCACCGGGGACAGGTTATCGCTGACGAGTACTTTCATTGCTTCTCCTTTGCACGAACGAACAGGTTCTGCCCTGTCTTCCATAAGTATGTCATGCCCGCCGGCCTTCCGGTCCGGGCGACCATCCCCCCGTCCCTGCGACAAATTCCGTGGCGCGGGCGGCGGAAGGTTCCTCTATGTACCACTTGCAGCTAAAAAAGAGCAACAATATTTGATCGCCCCCCGCAAGTCAAGCACCTTTCCACCGTGGGGCACGAGGGTCTCGGCGGCCCGGCAGCAGGCTTTTTCCCTTCCTGCGGGCTTGCCGACCACAGAAAAAACGGCTATATACTGTCAACCGCGCCCATTCCCCCAGGCCGACCTTCGCTGCCCCGCGGAGGTTTTTTGCTTTTTTGCAGCGGATCCGGGCGCCACCGAAAAAGACAATCATCCCAGCCGAGGAGAGACCATTCGCCATGGAAGAAGTCCGCGTCCGTTTCCCACCGAGCCCCACCGGTTACCTGCACATCGGTGGCGCCCGCACCGCCATCTACAACTGGCTGTTCGCCAAAAAGCACGGCGGCAAACTCATCCTGCGCATCGAGGACACCGACGCCGAGCGCTCCACCCGCGAGGCCATCGACGGCATCATCAACGGCCTCGAATGGCTGGGCATCTCCTGGGACGAAGGCCCCTACTTCCAGTCCGAGTTCGCCGCCGAGCACATCGCCGCCGCCAACCAACTCATCGCCAGCGGCCACGCCTACAAGTGCTTCTGTCCAAAGGAAGAGCTCGACGCCAAGCGCGAGGCGGCCATGGCCGCCAAGACCACCTACCAGTACGACCGCGCCTGCCTCGCACTTTCCGCCGAGGAGATCGCCGCCAGGGAGGCGGCGGGCACCCCCTATGTGGTGCGTTTCAAGGTGCCCGATGGCCCCGGCGCGGTGGCCTTCGACGACAAGGTATACGGCCGCATCGAGCGGCGCTACAGCGACATCGAGGACTTTGTCATCGTCCGCTCCAACGGCCAGCCCCTCTACCTGCTCTGCAACGTGGTGGACGACATCCGCGACCGCATCACCCACATCATCCGGGGCCAGGACGGCCTGGCCAACACGCCGCGCCAGCTCCTGATCTACCAGGCCATGGGGGCACCGGTGCCGACCTTTGCCCACATGTGCCTCACCCTCGACCCCAAGAAGGCCAAGATCAGCAAGCGCAGCCACGGCGAGGTGGTCACCGTGCAGTTCTACAAGGAGCACGGCTTCCTGCCCTGGGCACTGGTCAACTTCCTGGTGCTGCTCGGCTGGTCGCCCGGCGACGACCGGGAAGTCTTCAACCGCGAGGAGCTTGTCGAGGCCTTCTCACTTGAGGGCATGAACAAGGCAAATTCGATCTTCAACTATGTGAAGGACGACCCCAAGTACTTCACCGACCCCAAGGCGCTCGCCACCAACGCCCACTACCTGCGCAC
>JBFHWX010000253.1:0-3891 GCA_041599275.1 Desulfobulbales bacterium
CCTGAACGAGGCGGAAAACCTTGCGGCGAGCAGCCGCAACGTGCTGTCCTCCTTTGACCAAGATGGCGTGGCAGGGCAACTGCTCATCGTCAATGACGGCAGCAGCGACACCACCGGTACCCTGGCCGAACAGTTGAAAGAACTGGACCCGCGGATAGCGGTCATCCATCACACGCAGCCGCAGGGGCTTGGCGCCGCCTTCTGGGCCGGCGTGCGAAAAGCGCGCGGGCGGGCGGTGGTCATGGTGCCGGGCGACGGCGAAAACGACGCCGGCGAGATCCTCCGGCACCTGCCCCGGCTCGAGGCGGTGGATGTGGTGGTGCCCTACGTCGTGAACCCGGGCATGCGGTCAGCGGCAAGAAGACTGCTGTCGGCTCTTTTCGTGGTACTTATGAACCTCAGTTTCGGTCTCAACCTGCGATACTTCAACGGCACGGTACTCTACCGCAGGGAAATCCTGGAGAAGACGGAGCTGCGGAGCAGCGGCTTCTTCTACCAGGCCGAGCTCCTCGTCAAGGTCCTGCGGGCCGGGGCACGGTACGCCGAGGTTCCCGTGCTCCTTGGGGCCCGGCGGCAGGGGACATCCAAGGCCCTGCGCTGGAAATCGGTAAGCAGCGTCCTCCGCGACTACCTCCGGTTGCTGGTCGAAATTTTCCGACCAGCGGACAGAAAGACGCCGCAGCGAGTGGAATCGTGAACAGTGCCGGAACCAACAGAAAGGTGCTGCTGCTGGGTGCCACCGGCAAGATGGGTTGCGCCCTGCGGCGGGCCCTGGGCCGGGAGTATGAGCTGATCTGCAAAAATTCACGGGATTTCGAGGCAACGGATTTCCGGCAGGTGCGGAAACTGATCGATGCGAGCCGGCCGGACGTGGTGCTCAACACGGTGGCCTTCCTCGGCATCGAGCCGTGCGAAAGGCAGCCTGCTAAAGCAAACATCGTCAATGCCCGGTTCCCGGAACTGCTTGCCGAGCTTTCCGGCCAAAGAGATTATCTGCTCGTCCACTTCAGCACCGACGCCGTGTTCGACGGCAGCAAACGAGATTATTACCATGAGGACGATACGCCCACGCCGGTCAACGTCTATGGCGAGACAAAACATCGCGGCGATTGCCGGGTGCGGGAGATAAGCCCCAGGCATTACCTGGTGCGGGTTTCCACCCTCTTCGGCGAAACCGAGCGGGACGGGCAGTTCGTCGAGAAGATGCTCGCCCGCATCGCCCGCGGCGAAAAAAAACTGCGGGTTGCCGATGATATCGTGCTCTCTCCGACCTACGCGCTGGACGCCGCTCTGAAAACCAGGGAACTGCTGGAAAGCGGCGCCCCCTTTGGCCTCTACCACGTCGCCAACCAGGGCAGGGGCTCGCTCTACGAGCTGATGGCGGCGATCGTCGATGGGCTGGGCCTCGAGGTAGACGTGGAGAAGGGCTCCCATTGCGATTTTCCGGCCATCGGCAGGAAGAACACGTTCACCCCGCTTTCATCCACCAGAACCGCCCCGCTCCGGCCCTGGCGGCAAGCGGTGGCAGATTACTGCGGCTCTCGGCGCAAGGGGGAAAGCCGTGGCGGATAACTTCAGGATGGACGGCCACAAGCTCCATTTCCACCCGGCCCGGGTAAGGGACTGGCTGCGGGGCGAAAACATCGCGCCGCTGCACATCGATGTGGGGCTGAGCAGGGGATGCAATATCCACTGCCAATACTGTTTCGGTGCGACCCAGGGCAACCGCTATGAAGACGGCCGGCAGACCTTCTTCCCCAGGGAGCCCCTGCTGCGCTACGTGACGGACGCCGGGAGCATCGGCGTGCGCTCCATGGCATTGATCGGCGAGGCCGAGCCCCTGCTGAACCCCCATGCCTACGAGGCCATCGCTGCCGGGAAAAAGGCCGGTGTGGACATGGCGCTTGGCACCAACGGCATTCTCTTCGATACCGGCCCGGCCGGTGAAGAGGCCCTCGCCCACCTGAGCTGGCTGCGGTTCAACATCAGCGCCGCCTCGAAAGAGGCATACCAACGCATCCACCGGGGAGATTTTTTTAAAACGGTACTCGAAAAAATCTGTTTTTGCGTTGCCGTCAAAGAGCGCCTCGGACTTCCGGTCACCCTGGGGATGCAGATGGTGCTCACCCCGTCCAACGCCGACCAGGTGGTGGGGCTTGCCAGGTTGGGGCGCGACCTCGGCGTCGATTACCTGGTTGTCAAGCAGTGTGCCGACACGGTGGACAACGATTTGGGGGTTTTCGAGCATCTCGATGACTACCACCGTTTCGCCCCTTTGCTCGAAGAGGCCGAACGGTCGAGCGGCCCGGACTATAACGTGATCGTCAAGTGGCGTAAGCTGACGAACCGGGGCCTGCGCTCCTACGACGCCTGCCTGGGAGCACCTTTTCTGCTCTACTCGACCGGTGAAGGCAAGCTCTACCCCTGCGGCCAGTTCTTCGACGGCAGGCGCGAGGAATACTGCCTCGGCGACCTCACCCGGCACTCCCTGCCTGAGATCGTCGCAAGTTCGCATTATCGCGAGGTACTCGATAAAATAAGCCGGATCGACGTGCGCGAGGTCTGCTATACCAATTGCCGGACCCATGCCATCAACGAATATCTTTGGGAACTGCGCCACCCGCCGGCGCATATGAATTTCATCTGAACATCGCATTCTCATGAAGAGATTTCACACCGCTCTCCTCCTCTTTTTTTGCATTACTTTTTCTCTGCCGGGTTGCCGAAACGAGGCCGGGCCGGAAGGATTGCCACGGACTCCGGCACAACGGAAGTCGATGCCCGCGCCGGCGGCCGAGCAGACCGAGGAGGTCAAGCAGACCGTCCTGCGCTACACCCAGTTTCTGGCCGAGGGCTACGCGCGCCTGAGCATGGGTGGGCTCCCCGAGGTCGCCACCGAAAAACAGACGGACAAACTTTATTTCCACATGGCGGCGCTGGGAGAAGGAGATGCAAAAATGCTCGCCAATCTCGACGCACTGGGGTTCGATTCGGTAACTTTTCCCGGCGACCAGCAGGCGGAAGCCCACACCCATGAAAAATGGCACTATGTGTATCATGCCATATCGACCGGCGAGCAGCGATACGCCAACGAGGTTTTCTACCGCATGATCTATCGCCTCGTAAAAAAGGAGAACTCATGGCTGGTGGACGAAGTACGGGTCATCGAGAACAGGGAGGGAGAAGGTGAAGGAGAGCTGACTTTTCTCTCCAGGCCGCAGGACCCGCATGCCGCTCTTTCCCCGGCTGGCCACGGAACCGACGACCAGCCCGACAAGAAAAACAAAGTGAGCCCCTTAGAATAATCGCGGGGAGCAAGAGGTTTCGGTCATGATCTTGTTGCCCGATGCCAGTCCGCAAACGAAAAGGCGGAATTTCCCTGCCACCTTCTTGCGCAGCACTGCTGTTCAAGAGCCGACAACCTCTTTCTTGTTTCGTGCCTTCACCCATGAAAACCACTGAAGTGTCATGATGCGTTTTGGCGTCGATGCCTACCGGCAGGGTTGGCTCCTGCTGCCGACCTTTTTTCTTGATAGCTCTTTGCCATAAATAGTATAAAAAAAGCAGCTCAAACAACCTGCATACTCGGCCCCAGCGTCCGATACGGCTGGCAGCGGGCACAACGCATCCGACCCGGACCGGAAATCGTTGCCGACAAAGCCGCAGCACCGGAAATTTGGAAATGGAACAACATAAGCCTCCAGGGATAAAGCATACCGTGGCCATCGGCGCCGGCCTCCTTCTGTTCGGCATTGCCGACCGGGCCTGGGCCCCTCCGCCACCGCCCGGTTCGGGCACCTTTACGAGCACCGTGCACGGCAGCTCCACCGCCGGCGTCGACCGTTCCGACACCGGCGTCTTGGGTGGCGCTCTGGGCGACAGCAAACTGCG
>JBFHWX010000254.1:0-3863 GCA_041599275.1 Desulfobulbales bacterium
ACTGCCAACTGCCGACTGCCAACTGCCGACTGCCAACTGCCGACTGCCAACTGCCGACTGCCAACTGCCAACTGCCGACTGCCAACTGCCAACTGCCAACTGCCGACTGCCAACTGCCGACTGCCTACTGCCAACTGCCTACTGCCGACTGCCAACTGCCAACTGCCGACTGCCAACTGCCTACTGCCAACTGCCTACTGCCTACTGCCTACTGCCTACTAAAGTTTTTTATGACCATCCTCGTCACCGGCGGCGCCGGCTATATCGGCTCCCACACCATCGTTGCACTGCAGGCCGCCGGCCACGAGATCGTGGTGGTGGACAACTTCGACAACTCGAGCCCCGTGGCCCTGGAGCGGGTAAGGCAGATCTCCGGCCGGCCGCTGACCGTACATGAGGTCGATCTGCTCGACCGGCCGGCCCTCGACCGGGTGTTCGCCGCCCGGCCCATCGAGGCGGTGATCCACTTTGCCGGCCTCAAGGCGGTGGGCGAGTCGGTGGCCCAGCCGCTGCGCTACTACCACAACAACCTGACCGGCACCCTGCACCTGCTCGAAGCCATGGCGGCCCACGGGGTGAAGAAAATCGTCTTTTCGTCTTCCGCCTGCGTTTACGGCGACCCGCCCACCGTGCCGATCCGCGAGGATTTTCCGGTTTCCCCCACCAACCCCTACGGCCGCACCAAGCTGATGATCGAGGAGATCCTGGCCGACGCCAGGGTCGCCGATCCGGCCCTGCAGGTGGCCATCCTCCGCTATTTCAACCCGGTGGGCGCCCATCCCTCGGGCCTGATCGGCGAGGACCCGGCCGGCATCCCAAACAACCTGATGCCGTTTGTCGCCCAGGTGGCGGTGGGCAAGCTCAGGGAGCTCTCGGTTTTCGGCGACGACTACCCGACTGCCGACGGCACCGGGGTGCGGGACTATATCCATGTTGTCGACCTGGCCCGGGGGCATGTCGACGCGGTGGCGGCGTTGGCGCGCTCCCCCGGCCTGCTGCTGGTCAACCTGGGCACCGGCCGTGGCTACTCGGTGCTGGAGATGGTCGAGGCCTTCGGCCGCGCCGCCGGCCGCCCGGTCCCCTTTCGTATCGCGCCCCGGCGCCCCGGCGACATCGCCACCTGCTACGCCGACCCAACCCGGGCCCGTGAGCTCCTGGGCTGGCAGACCGAGCTCGGCCTTGACGAGATGTGCCGCGACCATTGGCGCTGGCAACGCAACAACCCCCAGGGGTATGAAAAGTGAGTGCTGAGTGCTGAGGACTGAGAGCTGAGGAGTATGGAGGCCAAAGGTTAAAGGCTAAAGGCTAAAGGCTACCACTCCGTCTCACATCACGTCTTACCGCGGCTCCGCGCCCTCACTCCTTTCCCCTTTCCCCTTTAACCTTTGACCTTTTTCAAAAAAAATCCCCCCTCGTACCAAGGTCCAGCCTGGTGCTTTTAATGTATTGGAATGATAGCTCAAAAAACACTTCTTTCCTGGGTCTTTCCTGGTATTCCGTCCGTATTCCCTGGCAAAAATTATCCTTGCAATGTCTCGTGCCTCCCTGGTATATCGGGGATCGAGTGGGGCACTTCCTTTGTTAGCCATTGTTTTCTGCTTTGCATGTGGTTGTTGAGCCGGAAGGTCTCACCGTCGATCGGTTGTCGTCTGTAAGGGGGGCGTTTGACCGAGAGGGGCAAAATTCTGAAACGAAAGACAAAAGAACCGAAACTGGACCAGTGGCGAGGCTGGGCTCCTGGCCGGGCATGGCAGGGGCTTCGCGGCAATGGCGTGTTGCCGGCCGAGTGCTGGTTCCTGCCGGTAATGCGGTTTTTCGGTTGCGGCAGGCCATCTGTTGTGAATCAGGGAGGAGGGAGCTGATGAAGCTTCAAGACTGTGCTGCTTGCCGGTACGGCTCAGAAAAAGGCGGTTCGAGTTTTTGCGAGTTCGAAGCCTGTTACGGCTTTCTCACCAAGTGCATCCAGAAGCGGGCGCTTCAAGCTTTTTTCGAGGGAAACCGTGTTGGCTCGGAGCGAGCGCACGGTATCCGCTCGGGTGAAGAACGGCGGCTGGAGTCGGTAACGGCCGGTCGTTAACCCGGGGTAAGGGCGGTGGCGGTGGGAGAGTCGACGGGCCAAGGGAGGAGAGCAAGATGAACATCGAGATTTTTTTCGGCGCGTTTCAGCACCACGGTGGGATGGCTCTGCCCATACTGCTGTTCGCGGTCGTCTCTTTCGTGCTGGCAGTGTTTCTCACCCCCAGGGTGGCGGCGGTGGCGGAGCGTTTCGATCTGCTGGACAAACCTTCGGCCCGCAAAGTCCACTCCCTGGCCATCCCCCGCATAGGGGGAGTTGCCATTTTCCTTTCCTTCAATCTCGCTCTCTTGGGTGGGCTGCTGGTCGGTCCGGTGCGAGAGCAGATAGCGGGCGACGGGTCCCTTCTCTTCATTTTCGCCGGGGGCGCCATTGCCTTTGCGCTTGGTTTTTATGATGATGTAAGGAGGTTGGGGCCGAAGGTCAAATTCGCGGTGCAGATCGTGGCCGCCTGTTTCGCCTACTTCGGGGGCATCGGCATCCACCATCTCGGCCTGCCGGGGCTCGGGCTCGTCCAACTCGGCTGGCTGAGTCTGCCGGTCACGGTCTTCTGGGTGCTGCTGGTGATCAACGCCATCAACCTGATCGACGGGCTCGACGGCCTCGCCGCCGGCGTGAGTTTCTTCGTCTATTCGGCCTTGCTCGCCCTCAACATCCTGCAGGGCAACACACCGCTGGCCATCGTTCTCGCCACCATGGTTGGCGCCCTGCTTGGTTTCCTGGTGTTCAACTTTAACCCGGCATCGATTTTTATGGGCGATTCCGGCAGTTACTTTCTTGGCTACATGCTTGCCACGCTGTCCATCTTCGGCTCGTTCAAGAGCCACACGGCTTTCACCTTTCTCGTGCCCGTGGTGGCCCTCGGCCTGCCGTTGCTGGATACGGTATGGGCGACCTGCCGTCGTTTTCTGGTCGGCCGCAAGCTCTTTTATCCAGATTCTGATCATTTTCACCACCGGCTTCTCAAGCTGGGGTATTCGCACCGGCGTGCCGTGCTCGTGCTCTATGCGATCACCATCCTGCTCTGTGCTCTCGCCTTCATTCCGGTGGTGGCCAGTGACCACGCCATTGGCTTGCTCCTGTTCGGCCTTGCTGCCTTTATCATCCTGTTTATCAGAAAGCTCGGGTACCTCAACTTCCTGCACAAGAATGCGTTCCTCTCCTGGCTCAGTGATGTCATCGATGCCACTGGCATCAACCGGGATCGCAGGGTGTTCTTTGCCTACCAGCTCGCTATTCTCGAGTCGGACAACATGGAGAACCTTTGGGAGCGCATCCTCGCCTCCAGCCGCCACCTCGAGCTCGACTATGTGAAGATGCAGCTCGGGGGGCAGGGGTACGATTTCAAAAAATTCGATGATTTCGTGTGGCACGCCGACGAAACGAGCCAGAAGCTGGAAGAACTCTACAGCCGCAACCGGCTCTATATGCGCTTCCCGCTGGAATGCAACGGCAAGTCATTTGGGGTGCTGATCATTTCCAAGAAAGATTTTAGTTCCGCCCGCTCCCATGCCCAGACCCTTTGGCGTCTCGAGTTCCTGCGGCGCACTCTGTCCACGGCGCTTCACAATTTCCAGGCGGTGCCTGTCTTCGAACTTTTGGATCGCCGGAGCCAGGGCAGGGTCGGCGACCGCGGCATGCACCAGGTGAAGGAGCAGCTCATCAAAGAGATCGGCGAGCGCCGTTCCAAGGCTCCGAAGGCAGACCAAGGTGGGCGGCAGTCCGGGCGTAATGATGTCGGTGCCAACCTTGCCTGGGGATAACCAGGGGATTTTCGGTTTACGGCCCG
>JBFHWX010000255.1:0-3833 GCA_041599275.1 Desulfobulbales bacterium
AAACAGCCGAAGGGGGCAGAGCGAGAGCGCTGCCACCGACCTGGCGCTCTTTGTCCGCACCTCCCAGGAAGACATGACCGGCTGGGACCGGCAGCGGATCGTCGATGCCCGTTTGCGGGAGACCTATATCGACCCCGACACGGCGGTGCGGATCAGCCTCGAGGTGGAGGAGACCATCAAGAGCGGCCGGGTGCGCACGGTGACCGGTCCTCTCATCCGCGAACTGGTGAACGCCAAGCTTCTCGAAATGGGCCTCGAGGAGGCGCGCCGCATGCACACCCGGCTCGGTGTGCCGCTCTACGATGTGGACCAGCTCCTGGTCCAGCACAACAAGGAAAACGCCAACGTGCCCCACGGCCCCGAGGCCACCAACCTCACCCTGGCCGAGGGGATCAAGAAGGAATACGCCCTGCTGCACGTCTTCAGCCCGGATGTGGCCGACGCCCACCTGCGGGGCGATCTCCATCTCCACGACCTGGGCTTTGTCGACCGGCCTTACTGTTCCGGGCAGTCCCTGGAGTACATCAAGAAATTCGGCCTCGATCTGCCCCACGCGTTATCCAAGGCGAAGCCCGCCAGGCATGCCGACGTGCTGCTTGCCCACATGGTGAAGTTCGCCGCCGCCCTGCAGAGCCATTTTGCCGGCGCCATCGGCTGGGACGCGGTCAACCTGTTCTACGCCCCGTATCTCGAGGAACTCGATGACCGGCAGGTGAAGCAGCTCGCCCAGATGCTCATCTACGAGTTTTCCCAGCAGGCCGTGGCCAGGGGCGGCCAGGCGATCTTTTCGGACATCAACATCTACTGGGAAGTGCCGAAGCATTTCGAGCGAGTGCCGGCCATCGGCCCGGGCGGCGAGTACACCGGCAAAACTTACGGCGAGTACGAAAAGCAGGCCCAGCGCTTCGCCTGGGCGCTCTTCGAGGTCTACAAGGAGGGTGATGCCGCCGGCCGTCCCTTCTTTTTTCCGAAGCCGCTGGTGCATATCACCGAGAAGTTCTTCGCCACCGAGGGTCACCGGGATTTCCTTCACCATATCTGCGAAGTGGCGGCGGACAAGGGCAACACCTACTTTGTCTTCGACCGCGGTGAAACCGCCAAGATCTCCGAGTGCTGCAGGCTGAGTTTCAAGCTCGAGGCCGCCGACCTCGAAGATGCCAAAAGGCCTTGGCGCATGCGCTACTCGGCCCTGCAGAACGTCACTATCAACCTGCCGCGCCTCGCCTACCGGGCGGCGGGTGACGACACGGCGCTCTTCTCTCTACTCACCGAGCAGCTGCAGCTTGCCGCCCGGGCCCATGCCGAGAAGAAGAAATTCATCGCCCAGCTCCTCCGCCGCGGCCCGGGCGGCCCCCTGGCCCTGCTCGCCATGGACCACGACGGCGAGGAGTACCTGCGCCTTGAGCGCTGCTCTTACCTGGTCGGCATGGTGGGGCTCAACGAGCTGGTCAAGGTGCATTGCGGCGTGGAGCTGCACGAGTCCGACCAGGCCATGAAGTTCGGGCTCAAGGTCATCGCCCACATGAACATCGTCTGCAACAAGCTGGGCAAGAGCTCCGGCATGAAGTTCGTGCTGGAGCAGACCCCGGCCGAGAGCACCGCCTACCGCTTCGCCAAACTCGACCTCCTCCACTTCCCGGCCGAGGCCGAAGCGGTGGTGCAGGGCAGCCTTGGCCGCGGCGAGGTCTACTACAGCAACTCGACCCTCTACAACGTCGGGGCGATGATGAGCCCCATCGACCGGGTGGAGCGGGAGGGGCTCTTCCACCCGCTCATCGAGGCCGGCTCCATAACCCATGTCTGGATCGGCGAGGAGAAGCCCGACCGCGGCGCCCTGGCGGATTTCGTGATCAACGTCTTTCGCCATACCCAGAACGACCAGATCGCTTTTTCGCCGGAGTTCACCGCCTGCCACGAGTGCGGCCGCACCAGCCGGGGGCTGCTGGAGAGCTGCCCCTATTGCCGCTGCGAACGGGTCGAAGGCATCACCCGGATCACCGGCTACTTCACCAAGGTGTCGAGTTGGAACAAGGGCAAGCTCGGCGAGCTGCGGGACCGTTACCGCAACCGTGGCATGTTCGGCGAGCGGCAGGCCGGCTGATCACGTTGGCGGGGCACGGGAAAAGTCCATCATCCCGCAGAAGGCCGGAATTTTCTGGTTCCCGCTCTCCTGCGGAGGCATCACAAAAAAATCAAGGAGGAGCCTCGGAGATGACTCTTTTCACCAAGAACGACTGCAAACGCTGCGACCAGCTCAAGAAGCGTTTCGACCTGCGGGCCATGGAGGTGCAGGTCGAGGTGCTCGACGGCGAGAATTCCGACGCCCTGGCCCACCTGGCCTGGCACTCGCTGGTGGAGGCGGCGCGCAAGTCCCTGCCGCTGCTGGTTCTGGACGACTGCTCGACGGTGCTCGACTACGACCACATCGAGAACCATCTTCTGGCCCGGGCTTCCCAGTACGGGCTGATCGCCGTCCAACCCGGCGGCCGTACGGTGCGCTGCCAGTCCGGCTCCTGCGCCCTGCACTGAGAGAGACCGGGGCGCGTGGCCGGGATACGCGGGTTCCTGGAAACCTCCTTCAGCGACTGGCCGGGCCGGGTCTGCGCCGTGCTCTTCCTGGGCGGCTGCAATTTCCGCTGCCCGTTCTGCCACAACCACCCACTGGTAGAGGGCTGGGAAGAGTTGCCCGAGATTTTACTGGACGATCTGCTGCCGGCGCTTCGCCGGCGGCAGAAGTGGCTGGGCGGGGTCTGCATCTCGGGGGGCGAGCCGACCCTCGATCCGGGCCTGCCGGATCTGGCTCGGCGTCTGAAAAAGGAAGGTTTTGCGGTGAAGCTCGACACCAACGGCAGCCGGCCCGAGGTCCTCGCCGCCCTTCTTGGTGAAGAACTCCTCGACATGGTGGCCATGGACGTCAAGACCGTGCTCGAGCAGGAGGCCTACGACCGGGTAACAGGGGTTGCGGCGCCGCTGGACAGGATCAGGGCAGCCGTTGAGCTGCTCCGAAAGACAACGGTGGCGAGGGAGTTCCGGATGACCGTTTTGCCCCGCTTCCATGACCGGCGAACGGTGCAAGCCTGGAGCGAACATCTCCGCAGAGGATCAATTACCCCCACCAGGCTTACCCTGCAGGGGTTCAATTCCCGCTCCACCCTCGACCCCGGTTTCGCTGCAGAACCGCCGTTTCAGCCCGATATTCTTGAAGGTCTGCGCCGTGCGGTCTATCCCTTCGATAGTGCAGTAGAAAAAAAAGACCAAATGATGTCTTGACAAGAAAAGACGAGGTGTATTATGAAGGAGTATTCATTTTAGACCTTGGTGTGGAACGTTAAGTTAGTCACCCATCATTAACTTTTTACGACTAGTAAGGAGGAGCAGCATGGCATCAACTATCGAGCACAACGGGAAATCCTTTGAAGTGGATGAAGACGGCTTCCTGGCCCGTGGTATGGAAGAGTGGAACGAGGACTGGGTTGATTACGTAAAGTCCATCGAAGGCATCTCCGAGCTGACCGACGAGCACCGCAAGGTGATCGACGCTCTGCAGGAGTACTACAAGAAGAACGGCATCGCCCCGATGGTCCGTATCCTCTCCAAGACCACCGGCTTCCCGCTGAAGAGAATCTACGAGCTCTTCCCCTCCGGCCCGGGCAAGGGCGCCTGTAAGATGGCTGGCCTGCCGAAGCCGACCGGCTGCGTGTGATTTCCGAGCACGACAGTTCGAGTTATTAAAAAAACCGGGGGAAAAGGCGAAAGCCTTTTCCCCCGGTTTTTTTGTGCCATACCTCTTCAGAGGTGTTTCTGCGCTACTCTCTCTTAGCCTGCTGCCGATT
>JBFHWX010000256.1:0-3786 GCA_041599275.1 Desulfobulbales bacterium
AGGATAACCCCAAGGGCCGCGTAAACGAAGAAGAGGGAGAGCACCTGCTTGCGGCGGCTCGACGGGTAGACCTCGCAGATGGCGTGGTAGAGATAGAGCACGGTGGTGACCACCCCCACCAGGAAACCCGCCGCCCGGTTCCAGTAGAGAAGCGGCAGGATGAGCACGTCGCGCAGAAAGGAAAAGGCCATGAAGTGCAGGCAGAAGATGAGGTGCTGCACATAGTACATACCCCGCCGCCGGTAGATCAGCTTGAAGACCAGGGCATAGACGAAGATCAGGAAATAGAGGAAAACCGAGACCGTGCTGCTGAGCCGTTCGTTGACCCCCTCGTAGAAGGGTCCCTCGGCCAGACCCTGGGCGGCCCGCAGCCGGTCGAGGGCCGGTGCCAGGCTGCCGGTGATATCAACAAAAAGCACGTTGCGCACGTCGATCAGCGCCGCCTGGTCGCACAGGGAATAGACCACGAAATAGAGCATGCTGAGCGACAGATAGAGACGGATCGGCCGGATATACGGGGTGCGGCGGCCGCGGAAGTACTCGAGGGTGAGCCAGCCGGGCCGGGAGAGCAGCAGGCGCAGGGTGCGCCAGATCTTGGAATCGAGGTGGGTGACCTCGTGCACCACGTCCCGGGCGAAGCAGGCAAGCGACAGCTCCCGAGCCCCCACCGCGCGCTCGCTGCAGTGATGGCAGTAGGGCCCCAGGCGCGGCTGGCCGCAGGTGACGCAGCACTGCCGCTGCTCGCTACCATGGGTCACGACGTTTCTCCTCGGTCTACGAAAAATTTCCGGTTCCCACAGGCCGGCCGCCGGGCCGCCAAAAAGGACCACAATGTGGCACTAGAAGTACAGCATGGGGGCGGCCCGCGTCAAGTCCAACGGCAATCCTGCGGCAACTTGACAGGCCAAACCGGCAGCCGAAGCCGTTGAGAAACTGGCCCGGCCTCTTTTTCACCAAACAACCAACCAGTCACACAAAATGCGACCTGTTCTGCTGCAGCCCTTTCTCTGCTCCCTGCGCAACCGCTTTCTGCCGCCGGGCCGTTTTCCGTGGCGGGCCGCGCTGGCGGCCGCGGTGAGCCTCGGGCTCTGCCTCCTGCTCTACCTGGTGGCGGTGAAGGTGGTGGGCTACTTCCACAGCCAGAACGAACTGGGCATCATCCTTTCCATCAAGATCTTCCAGATGGCCTGGATCACCGTCTTTGCCATGCTCGTCTTTTCCTGCATGGTGTCGGCGGTTTCCACTCTCTTTCTGTCCGCCGACAACGAAATCCTGTTCGCCGGCCCGGCACCGCTCGCCGACCTCTTCTTCATGCGGACCTGCACCACCGGCCTCTACACCTCGTGGATGATGGTGCTCTTCTCGCTGCCCATTTTCGCCGCCTACGGCACGGTGTTTCAGGCCGGCCTCTTCTACTGGCCGCTCCTGCTGCTCTCCATCGTCTCGACCGCCGGCATCGCCACCGGCTTCGGCATGGCGGCCACCATCCTGCTGGTCAACCTCTTCCCGGCCCGGCGTACCAAGGACATCATCCTCTACCTCTCGGTCTGCTTCGGCATCTTCATCTATTTCATGTTCCGCCTCATGCGGCCCGAGGAGCTGGTGAACCCCGACAACTACCTCGACTTCGTGGACTACCTGTCGGCCATCTCGGGGCCGGCCGCACCCTACGTGCCAGCGGCCTGGGCCGCCAACCTGCTCTCCCTCTACCTGCTCGACCGGGAGCTCGACCCGCTGCTCGTTGGGCTCCTCACGGTCTCGCCGTTCACCATCTATTTCCTGGGCGAATGGGCCATGGAGCGCTTCTTCTTTTCGGGGTTCTCCAAGAGCCAGGAATCCTTTGGTGGCCACCGCCTGTTCGGCTCCCGCCGGCGCTACCGGCCGGCCACCTGGCGCTGGATCTTCGCCAAGGAGCTGAAGCTCTTTCTGCGCGACTCGGCCGAGTGGTCGCAACTCTTCATGATCGCGGCGCTGGTGGTGGTCTATCTCTACAACTTCAAGGTGCTGCCCGTGCAGCAGTCGGCCTTCCAGGAGGAGTACGTCACCAACCTCATCTCCTTCCTCAACATCGGCCTCACCGGCTTCGTGGTGGCCTCGCTGGCCGCCCGCTTCGTCTACCCCGCGGTGGGAGCCGAAGGCGGCGCCTTCTTCATCCTGCGCACGGCGCCGCTCTCCCTGGGCCGCTACCTTTTCTACAAATACCTGTTCTACGCCCTGCCCTTCACCGCGCTGGCCGCCGTTCTCCTGGCGGTGTCGAACCACCTGCTGCACGTCGAGGGCCCCATGTGGTGGATCTCGGTGGGCTCGGGCCTGGTGATCACCTGGATGGTGGTGGCGCTGGCTCTCGGCTTCGGCGCCGTGCACGCCGATTTCAAGGCCGAGAACCGGGCCGCGTCCCTGGGCAGCATGGGCGCCGTGCTCTTTCTGTTTACCGCCATCGGCCTCGAGCTGCTCATCGTCTTTGCCGGCGGCATGCCGGTCTACCGGGTGACCCGGCGCTATATCCGGCACGGCGAGCTGGCCGGCGGCGATCTCGCCACTCTTCTGCTCTGGGGCGCCGGCACCGTGCTGGTGGGCGCCGCCGTCTCTCTCTTCATGCTCAGGCGTGGCGCCAAACGGTTGGCTGAAGCCCTCTGAGTTTTTTCAGCACCTCTCCTTTCCTGTCCGCTTTGCCGCTGGGGACCTCTTCCAGGCTCCTCCCTTATTTTTTTCCAATTTCCCCCCTTGGCTCCTCCCTCGTCACCCACTTTTCAGCTCTTCCCTCCCCTTGAGGAAACGAGTTGTAACGCGCATCTTTTCCATCCATTGACTTTTCAGTAACACTCGTTACAATTAATAACAAGCGATACACAAAAAACAATCATCCCAAAAGCGACGGTTTTTATGGCTGACAAAAACAGCTGGCTTCTCTTCTTCTACACGGTCCCCTCCAAGCCGGTCAGCAAGCGGATGACCGTCTGGCGGAAGCTGTTGCGGCACGGCGCCCTGCCCTTCAAGGGCTCGGTCTATCTTCTGCCCTGGAGCGCCGATCATCTCGAATTTTTCAACTGGCTGACGGCGGAGGTGGAAACCATGGGGGGTGAAGCGGCGGTGGCGGCCACCACCCGCATCGAAACCATGGCGGAAGAAGAACTGCAGGCGCTCTTCAGACGGGCCAGGCATGACGAGTACCTGAAAATAGAAAAGCAGGTCGATGAACTGAGCAGGAAGTGGGAAGCGATCAAAAAGAGTGGCCGCGGCGACAGGCCGGCAGCCCTGCGCCGCCAGCTCCTTAGAACCGAAAAAAACCTGGGGGAAATCCGCCGCATCGACTTTTTCCCGGCCGCTGACGGCGCCGCTCTGGAAAAACGGTTGCAGGCACTGCGCGGCGAATTGGGCAGTTGGCAGCCGGCCACGGTTGCCGCCCCAGGCGCCGCCGACATCGCCCCCAAGAAGGCGGCCGACTACCAGAGACGAACCTGGGCCACCCGAAGGCGGCCCTTTGTCGACCGCATGGCTTCGGCCTGGCTGATCAGGCGCTTCATCGACCCGAAGGCGGATTTTGTTTTTGCGAACCAGGAAGAACTCCATCTCCTGCCGGATGGCGTGGTGCTCTTCGACGTGCCGGGCGCCGAATTCACCCATGCCGGCGACCTCTGCACCTTCGAGGTGCTGCTCAAGAGCTTCACCCTCAAGGAACGGGCCCTGCGGCAGCTAGCCGAGATCGTCCATGCCCTCGATCTCAAAGACGAGCGCTACCAGGTGCCGGAGGCCGAAGGCGTGGAAAGCATTCTGCAGGGCATCCGC
>JBFHWX010000257.1:0-3762 GCA_041599275.1 Desulfobulbales bacterium
CTCTGCGATAAAAAATTCGTCCCTCCCACCGGGCTGCGGCAAATATCACCTGGAGAGGCGGCAGCCCGAAGGGGGGAAATCTGCTTCAAAGGCTCAGGCGGGCTTGACCACGGCGCCGGAGCGGATGCAGCGGGTGCAGGCGCGAACGCGCACGGTGGAGCCCTTGTCGTTCACGGTCCGTACCTGCTGGAGGTTGGGAAGCCAGCGCCTTCTCGTCTTATTGTTGGCGTGGCTGACGTTGTTGCCGGTGGCCGGTCCCTTGCCGCAGATCTGACATACTTTTGCCATGGTCGTGTCCTTCGAGTGATTCGTTTTATCTCGAAACGATGGAGACTCCGGAAAGAGCAGTTTTTGTTCTGCTGTTTTGCCCGAATTGCCCCGAAGAGCGAGGAGGTCCATCACGTTCATTCTTGAAGCGGCTTTTTTTACTCCTTTTCCCGCCCGGGTGCAAGGATTTTTCGCACAGGGGCGGGTTCTTTTTACATTGCCTGTTAGCCCTCAAGGTGGTATCTATAAGGGCTTTGGCCTCCGTGGTACGGCCTTTGCGTCGTGTGCCGGTTCCGTTAACCCACCTGCGGGATTTTTGTCTTATGGAGAAGAAGCAGTCGACTGTCTGGGACACCATCTGGGATTTTTTCGCCTCTGTTAAACTCGCCCTGTTTGTTCTCTTCGCCCTGGCGATCACCTCCATCATCGGCACCATCGTCCCCCAGAAGGAACAGGCGGTGGTCTACATCCAGAAGTACGGGCCCGCCATGGCCAGGATCTTCGAGCTGCTCGACATCCCGGATATGTACAACTCCTGGTGGTTCGTGGCCCTGCTGTCGCTTTTTTCCCTGAACCTCACCATCTGTTCCCTGGAGCGGCTGCCCAACGTCTGGCGGTTCATCACCGCCGACAACCTGCGCACCGAGCCCGAGCGCCTGGCCAAGATGGCGTTGCGGCGGCGGTTCACTTCGGCTCTTTCACCCACCGAAGCGGCAGCGGAGGTGGAAGCGGTCATGGGCGCCGCGGGCTGGAAGGCCCAGCGGGCCGAGGCCGAGGGCGGCATCGTGCTCTTCTCCGGCAAGGGGGCCTGGACCCGGCTCGGTGTCTACATCGTGCATATCTCCATGCTGGTCATCTTCGTGGGCGCCATTATCGGCTCCGTCTGGGGCTACAAGGCCTTTGTGATGCTGCCCGAACGGAGCTATACCGATCAGGTCTACGCCCAGGGCACCAACCAGGCCATCAAACTGCCGTTCCAACTGGTCTGTGAGCGCTTCGATCTCACTTATTACCCCAACGGCGCACCCAAGGAGTACCGTTCCCAGCTCAAGGTCTTCGACAACGGCCAGGAGGTTCTCGCCAAGTCCATCGTGGTCAACGATCCCCTGCAGTACCGTGGCATCACCATGTACCAGGCGAGCTACCAGGGCTACGAGGAGTTCCTCGTCACCCTGGCTGACAAGAACAGCGGCGAATCGGAAACCCTGCGGTTGCGGCCCGGCCAGAAGCAGCAGTGGAACAAGGCGGGGCTCACCGTGGGCATCGTCAAGGTGGCCGGCACCCAGAGCCTCAGCAGCTACCAGTTGCGGTTGTGGATCGACGACGAGCAGGGCGAGCCCTCGGTGTTCTGGCTCGACTCCACCCAGACCGCCTCGGTGGCGCGGCCGGCCGCCACCTACCAGGTCTCCTCCAAGCAGTACTTCGCCACCGGGTTGCAGGTGGTCAAGGATCCCGGCGTGTGGACGGTCTATATCGGCTGCACCCTCATGCTGCTGGGGCTTCTCGTCGCTTTCTTCCTTTCCCACCGGCGGCTGTGGGTGTATATTGACTCGGACAACGGCACCACCCGCGTGCTGCTGGCCGGGGTTGCCAACAAGAACAAGGCCGGTTTCGAGAACAACTTCGAAGCCCTGGCCGAAAGCCTCCAGGAAAACAGTAAACTGCAACTCGGCAAGGAGTAGCATCCCATGGATAGTTCACAACTTCTGAGCATCACGACGTTCACCTACCTGGCGTCGGCCTTTCTCTACCTGTTCGTCTTCGTCTTCCGCGTCCCGAAACTGGGGATCGTCGCCACTTTGTCGGCGGTTTTCGGCTTCCTTATGGAGACCGCCGGCCTGGGCCTTCGCTGGGTGGAGTCGTACCAGATGGGCATAGGGCACGCGCCGCTTTCCAATATGTACGAGTCGGTGATCTTCTACGCCTGGGTCATCGTCGGCTTCTATCTGGCCATCGAGTTCATCTACAAGAACCGCACCATCGGTGCCTTTGCCATGCCGTTTGGCGCCTTTGCCATGGCCTGGGCCTCTTTCTCCACCCAGGTGACCAAGCAGATCAATCCCCTGGTGCCGGCGCTGCAGAGCAACTGGCTGCTGGCCCACGTGATCACCTGCTTCATCGGCTACGCCGCCTTTGCCGTGGCCTGCGGCCTGGGCATCATGTATCTCCTCAAGAACACCAAAAAGGACGCGGGCGAAGGCACGCTGCTTGGCTCGCTGCCGCCGCTCAGGGTGATCGACGACATCACCCACAAGACCATTCTCTTCGGCTTCCTCTGGCTCTCGGCCGGCATCATCACCGGCGCCATCTGGGCCAACTCGGCCTGGGGCACCTACTGGAGCTGGGACCCCAAGGAGACCTGGTCGCTGATCACCTGGTTCATCTACGCCTTTGCCCTGCACGCCCGCTTTACCCGGGGCTGGGGCGGCACCCGGATCGCCTGGATTACGGTGGTGGGTTTTCTGTCGGTTGTCTTCACCTACTACGGGGTCAATTTTCTGCTCTCGGGTCTGCACAGCTACGGCAGCAATTGATTCCGGAAAAACGTAAGCTCTTGGGTGTGCTGGCACCCCCGGAGACTTGAGCAAGGAGGCGGGCGGTTTTTCCCCCGCCTCTCTTCTTTGATGGCGTCGCGAAAAGTCCGATCTCCTGCGTCGTGGGGGATCTCGGGGGCTCGACATACCGTATGTATGCCTCCGCGCCCTCGACACCACCACTCCTGGTATATCAAACTTTTCGCTTAGCCATCTTCAGCGGTACGATGTACTTTCTGCGAGTCCATCTTCTTTGGTGCCCACGATTATGACCACCGCCGACCACACGCGATATCTTCGCCGGGCCTGGCTGCTGCTGGCGGCCTTCGGCCTGTTTCGCTTCTTCTACTCCGGCACTTTTCTGCTGACCCCGGACGAGACCAACTACTGGCAGTGGGCCAGGCACCTCGATTGGGGCTACCACGACCAGACGCCGATGATCGGCTGGGCGATATGGCTCGCCACCGAGTTCATGGGCCATACCGAGCGGGCGGTGCGGTTGCCCTCGGTGGTGGCGGTGACCGTGGCCTCCTTTTATCTGGTGGCCATGGCGGGTCGCTGGCTTGGGGCAAAAGCTGCTCTGCAGACGGCGCTGCTTTCCCAGTCGGTGCTGCTGTTCACCGTGGGCGGGCTGCTGGCCACCGCCGACGGTATCCAGGCGGCGGGTTGGGCCGCGGCGAGCTATCACGTGGCCCGGGGCTATGAAGAGGACTCCTGGAGCCAGTGGCTGCTGGGCGGTCTCTGGTTCGGTTTCGGCTTTCTCAGCAAGTACACCATGGGGGTCTTTCTACCCTGCGCCTTTGTCTTTGGTCTGCTGTCGCCCCGCCACCGGTCGCGGCTTGCCGGGATCAAGCCTTACGCAGGCGTACTCCTCGGGCTCCTCATGTTTCTGCCGGTGATCTACTGGAACGCCCGCAATGACTGGAACTCCCTGCGCCACGTGGCCTATCTGGGCGGCGCC
>JBFHWX010000258.1:0-3757 GCA_041599275.1 Desulfobulbales bacterium
CACCCGCTGCATCCGCTCCGGCGCCGTGGTCAAGCCCGCCTGAGCCTTTGAAGCAGATTTCCCCCCTTCGGGCTGCCGCCTCTCCAGGTGATATTTGCCGCAGCCCGGTGGGAGGGACGAATTTTTTATCGCAGAGAATCGAATAACAATGACCGAAGAAGTCAGTTTTCTGCCCTTTGACACGGCGGTGGAACTGGTGGGCGCCATCCAGGAGGAGGAGCACATCCAGGAGCCGGACCGGCGCATTTTCACGGTCTACGACAAGCGCAACCGCGAACTCTGCTGGTTCGACGCCGCGGAAACCATCCGCGAGGCTGCCCCCGACGTCAAGAACACCCGCAAGGACCAGATCCAGCCGCTGGTGGAAAAGTACATCCTCGCCCACATCCCGGCCTGGGTCCTCGACTGACGCCCCCTCTGCCGCTCCTCTGAAATACAGAGGTGGCTGCAGCCCTCCACTTTCCGCCTGATCTAAAGAACCCCGTCGGGCATCGGCGGGATCTTTTCCCCACCCAGCACATAGCCGCCGTCGAGCCGGAGCTGCGCCCCGGTCATGAAGGGGGCGTTTTCGACCAGGAACAACACCGTACGAACCACGTCGTCGAGCTTTCCCGTGCGCCCCAGCAGGGTGTGGTCGAGGACCGCCCGCCGCTCTTCGGCAGTCAGCAGGCCCCAGCCCTTGGTTCCCTCTCCGTGTCGGGTTTCGAAGATGCCCAGCATGATTTCGTTGACCCGCACGGTGGGCGCGCCCTGGCGGGCCCAGGTTTCTACCAGCGAGGAGACGGCCCGGTTGGCCGCGGCATAACCGTCGGCAAAGAGGAGCCCGGCCGGACCACTGCGGCCGACCAGCGCGGCGATGGAAGAGAGCACCACCACCGCCGCTTCCGGCGATTTCTTCAGCAACGGCAGCGCTTCCTGAAAAACCAGATACTTGGCGCCCAGGGTGGTGGCGAGCTCAAGCTCCCACTGCCCCTGGTTCACCGGCCGGCCGTAGGCACCGTGCACCACCGGCATGCCACCGCGCTCGATATTGTTGACGAGGATGTCGAGGCGGCCGTATTTTTTTTCGATTCGCTCGACAAGACGCCGCACCTGCTGGGGCTCGCGGAGATCGACCTGCACCGCCAGGTGGTCGCCGGCCATGGCGGCCAGCTCCCCCTGCATGGCAACACTCTCCTCGGGCCAGTCGTACCAGGTAAGCACCACCGTGGCGCCGGCCCGGGCAAGCGCCATGCCCAGGGCCCGACCGATCCCCCTGGCGCCGCCCAGCACCAGGGCGATAGATCCTGTTATTTCCACCCTACCACTTCTCCCGACGGATGAGCTGGCCGCGGGCGCCGATCACCGCTTCCTCCACCGCTATCTTCTCACCCGAGAGCCGCAGGGCCTCGCTGACGATCTGCCGCATGCCGCCGCAGCACGGCACTTCCATGATCACCACGGTCACCGAGCGGGGCTTGGCGACTTGAAAGATCTCGGTGAACTTGCGGATATAGGCCTGAGCCTCGTCGAATTTCGGGCAGCCCACCATGACCACCCGCCCCGCCAGAAAATCCCGGTGAAAGTGGGGATAGGCCACCGGCGTGCAGTCGGCCGCCACCAGCAGGTCGGCTCCTTTGAGAAAAGGCGCGGTGGGGGGAACCAGGCGGATCTGCACCGGCCAGTGGGTGAGTTCGGACCCGGTCTCGCCTGCCACCGGCGCAAAGGCCGGACCCTTGGCCTGGGGAAAGGGCGTGGCCACCTGGAAGCTCTGGACATGGGAACCGGCGCAACCGCAGTCGAAAGGCTTGGCAGCGGGCGAAGTCTTATTCTTTTTCTCTGCCAGCAGCGCTTCCACCGCTTCCTCGTCGAAGTCATCGGCCTCGCGCTCGATGATCCGCAGAGCCCCCTGGGGGCAGTGATTGAGACAAGCGCCCAGGCCGTCGCAGTACTTGTCGGCGATCACCTTTGCCTTGCCATCGACGATCTCCAAGGCCGCCTCGGCGCAGGAGATGATACATTCACCGCAACCGTTGCACAGTTCTTCGTCGATCTCGATAATTTTCCTCAATACCTTCATTGCGCTTTCCTTTCAGTTCGGGCCGGGTTTGCTCCCGGCCGGCATCGAGCCGTCGGCACACGCCAACGGCGGCTTTTTCTTCGTTTTGCGTCCCGCCGGGCGCGGCCGGCGTCATCGGTTACTCTCGTACCAGGGCG
Source organism: Desulfobulbales bacterium (assembly GCA_041599275.1). GTDB lineage: Bacteria > Desulfobacterota > Desulfobulbia > Desulfobulbales > BM004 > JBFHWX01. Next base: position 2,197 of record JBFHWX010000258.1, read on the forward strand.
CCAAGCACCGACCGGCCGATCTCCCTGCCGCTCTCGGTGAGGAAGGATCTGCCGAGGAGTTTTTCCAGCCGTTCGGCATCGAGCCCATTTTCCTTGTACTGCTCTTCGAAGTTGACGATCAGGTCGGCGTCGTAGAGCGCCTTGAAATTGACGGTCTCCTCGGGCCGCGGCTGGTGATGGTGGCCGATGATGTCGCAGACCTCATCGATGAGCCCCGGCTCGGCGCTCAGGCTCTCGAGGATCCGGCGGGCGATGGGCGGCCCCTCCTGGTGCTGGTAGCGGGCCGCGGTGCTCTGGTGCTTGCGCTCCGCTTCCTTGATGCCGATGTCGTGGAGATACCCCGCCACCTGCACCACCGCCGGGTGCGCTCCCTCGCGCTCGCCGATCTGGGCGGCATAGCGGGCGACCCGGGTGGCATGGCCGATGCGGCGGAAATCGTCGCCGAAATATTTTTTCATTTCCAGCGGCACCCGCTCGAGGAGCAGCTCCCGCTTCTTGGCAAGAAGCTCAGGGGGCAGGCCGCCCAGGCACTGCTCGGCGTAGGGGCAGTAGGTGGCGCAGCCGAAGTCCATGCGCGGGTTGAGCATTTTATGGCCACAGTTGCGGCAGGTGCGGCGCGCCTCATCCCGGAAGAATTCCACGGCCTTGCCGCACTTGGGACAATCGGCCTCGAAAACCGCTTCGCCGTCCCAGTATCTGCTGTCCTGTCCGGGGCATTGCATGGCTTGTCCTCTTCCTGGCGCTGGGCAACCTGGCCATTGCCGCGTACATCCTCCTGCGCCTGGCGCGCCTCGGCCCCCGGCCCACCGTGGCGGATCTGCTCCTGCGGCCGGCGGACCGGCCATGACGCCGCTGCTGGCCACCGCCGTCGCGGCCTTCGTCCTCTTCACCCTGGTCTGGCTGCTGAGCCTGCGCCTGCGGGACGCCAGCGTGGTGGACGCCTTCTGGGGTCCCGGCTTCGCCCTGGCCACCTGGGTGTCCTTCCTGCTCACGCCGCAGGGGTACCTGCCCCGCAAGCTGCTGGTGGCGGGCCTGGTCACGCTCTGGGCGCTGCGCCTGTCGGCCCACATCCTCTGGCGCTCCCGCGGCCAGGGGGAGGACCCCCGGTACCAGGAGATGCGCCGCGGCTGGGGCGCCGCCTTCCCGTGGGTCAGCCTGCTCACGGTCTTCTGGCTGCAGGCGGCGATCCTCTGGGTCGTGGCGCTGCCTCTCACCGTGGCCCAGGCCGCGGCGCGGCCGGCGACTCTGACCTGGCTCGACGGGCTGGGCGTGGCCCTGTTCAACGCGGGGTTCCTGTTCGAGGCGGTGGGTGACTGGCAGCTGGCGCGCTTCAAGGCCGACCCGGCCATCAAGGGCCGCCTGCTCACCTCCGGCCTCTGGCGCTACACCCGCCACCCCAACTACTTCGGCGACGCGCTCCTCTGGTGGGGACTGACCTGCCTGGCCCTGGCCACGCCGGGCGCCTGGTGGACGGTCCTGTCCCCCGCCCTCATGACCTTCCTGCTCATGAAGGTGTCGGGGGTGAGCCTGCTGGAAAAGCGCCTGGCCAGCCGCAAGCCGG
>JBFHWX010000259.1:0-3739 GCA_041599275.1 Desulfobulbales bacterium
GGGCCCAACGGCGAGAACTGGCTGGGCTTCATCTTCCTGGTCACCTCTTTTGCCGGCCGGCCCAGGGCGGCCAACGAGGAAGGCGAACTGCTCTGGCACCCGGTGGACCGCCTCCACGAACTGCCCATGTGGGAGGGCGACCGCTTCTTCCTGCCGCTGGTTTTCGACTCTGATCCCCGGCCGTTCCACGGCCACATGCCCTATGAGGACGGCCGTCCCCTGGGCTGGAGCTTTCACAGAGGATGAGAGAGGAGGTAAAAGGTGAAAGGCCAAAGGCCAAAAGGGAAAGGCTAAAAAAACATGTCGGGATTGCTGGATCCGCCTGCCAACTTCTTGCGTCTCTCGTCTCACTCCTTCCTCTCTCACCGCCTTGCTGCTTGCGCTTCAGCACGTTAAACAGCTTGCTTTGTCCGGTATGCCCGATTATTATTCGGCTAACCCGCCGGTGCTCAGCGAGTCGCTGCCGGTGTCCTGTTTAACCTCTTTCAATACAGTGGGTTAGGCAGAAGTTTACTGCTATTTCAGAGAGCGCTTTTGCTGCCGAAAAAGCGCTTTATGCCGAAGACGGAACAGAGGCGGGAGGCGCCAGCGCACCCCGGCCGTCGAAGAACAGCAAAGGAGCACTACCTCAGATGGGTGAGACAGTTGATATCGGCCGCTTGGAACAGATCGTCGAGCGGCTGCTCGAAAGTTATAACGCTCTGAAACGAGAGCACGAAACCCTGCGGCTCGAGCACCAGGAGAAACTGCGGGAAAATACCGAGCTGCAGATGAAGCTCGCCGGCCTGCGCACCGCCCGCGACGAGATGCATGGCCGGGTGAGCGGCTTGATAGGCAAGATCGAAGAATGGGAAGGCAACCTGCAGGAGGCTGGCCGCAGCACACCGGTGGCACCGGAGCAGCAGCGTCTGGTGCCCGCCGAGAAGAAGGCGGACGCCTGAACGGTCGGGCGCCTCGCGCCGGTCGGTGACTGCCGTGGAGCGACTGGTAAAATTCGAGGTTCTCGGCCAGGAGTACTCCCTGTACACCGAGTCGTCCGATGCTGAGCTTCGTGAGGTGCTGGACCTGGTCCGCGACCACGTGGAGCATCACTCCCGCAGCGGCCGGACGGTGTTGCCGGCCAACAAGGTGGCCATTCTCACCAGTCTGGTCATGGCCTCCAAATATGTGCGGCTGAAAAATGAGTTCGAGGAATACCGCGCCCTTCACGAGCGCCAGGTTTCGGCCTTGGCCGACCAGCTCGAGGGTTTTCTCGCCGCCGAGACAGAATGAAAGAGCGTCCTGCGCTTTGCACCGTTTCCAGGATGCTCGGAAAAACCGTGCCGCCCCCGTGCAGGGGGGAGCGGGCACGGATAAAACAGAACACGCGCGACCCCAAGGAAATACCCTGCCCTGTTGGTGCTTGGTAGCAAAACTCGAGCCAACTCTTTCGCATAGGGCGCCTCCGCTGCCTTTTCAAAAGCAGCTGTGCTCCGGCACGATTGCTTGCGGAAGACACGAGCACTGCCCACCTGACTTTCGTTAGGTTCATGCTTTCTACCGACACGGCCGGGCGGGGTTTCTTAAGGATGCCGGCAGGCTGGCATCCGCTGGGGGAGCTGAAATTTTTCCGGGACGGCGAACCGTGCCGGGATTTATATAGATCGTTTCTCCTCCCCAGGGGAAACGGTTGTCGGCCAGCGCGGCGCAGATCACTCTGGCCGCAGCCCGGTCGAGGGTGCAGGCGGCGCTTGCGTCGCCGGGAAAGTTACAGGAATTCAGGGATCCTTTTCCTGATCAGCTCAGGTTACGATATATGAAACGCGAAGCGCCCCCCGTCTCCAGCACCGCAGGCTCGCCGGCCCGTGCTGTTGCCGGCGGGTGGCTGCCGCCGTCGCTTCCGGACACTCGGGCGAAAGGCAGGAACGGTCTGCTCCTCTCTGCCCGATGCCGGCTGGGCTGACGGTTTTTCAGGAAAAACCATTTCATATTCGTCTTCTGCAGTTCCTCTTTCTTTTCCCCTCCCTCGCCACCGCCGATTGACGGGCAGGCAAAGCTGCCCGGGGAACGCAACGGGTTGGACCCGTTGCGGCTTTTCCCGTGGGCGTTCATTCATATATGTCCAGGACCGGCCTCGCCGTCAGGCGGCCGGGCTCAGGACAGGTTACCGGATCGAGGGAGGTACGGGCTCCATGCAGATAAGTTCATTGGGACATACTGCACTGCTGTTGATTCTCGGGTTGCTGGCCGGCATGGTCGGCGGCTTTCTGCTGCGCAAGAAAATGGCGGAGGCGCACAGGGAGGATATCCAGGAGCAGGGCAGAAAGCTGATCGAAGAGGCCATCGCCGAGGCCGAGCGGATCAAGAAGGAAGCGCATTTACAGAGCAAGGACGAGGCCTACCAGCTCAAGCAGGCCATGGAAAAGGAGGTCAAGGACCGGGAGCGCGAGGTGGCGGCGGAGGAGAAGAAGCTCTCCCAGAAGCTCGACCAGCTCGAGCTGAAGATCGACCGCATCGACAAGCGTGAAACCGATCTGCTGCGCCGTGAGCAGCTTCAGGTCAAGAAGGAAAAGGATGTCGAGGACCGCGGCCTGGAAGTCGACAAAATTATCGAGGAGCAGCGTTTCCGGCTCGAGAAGATCGCCGGTATCTCCACCGAAGATGCCAAGAAGATGCTGATGGAGAGCATCGAGAGCGAAGCCCGGCTCGAAGCCGGCAAGCGCCTGATCCGCATCGAGAACGAAACCAAGATGCAGGCCGACCGCAAGGCCCGCAATATCCTGTCGCTGGCCATCCAGCGCTACGCCGGCGACTACGTGGCCGAGCGCACCGTGTCGGTGGTGCCCCTGCCCAACGAGGAGATGAAGGGCCGCATCATCGGCCGCGAGGGCCGCAATATCAGGGCCCTGGAGGCTGCCACCGGCATCGACATCATCATCGACGACACCCCCGAGGCGGTCATCCTCTCCGGCTTCAACCCGGTGCGCCGCGAGGTGGCGCGCCTGGCCCTGGAGCAGCTGATCACCGACGGCCGCATCCATCCGGCCCGCATCGAGGAGGTGGTGGGCAAGGTCGAGAAGGAGCTCGAGGTCACCATGCGCGAGGCCGGCGAGCAGGTGACCTTCGACGTCGGGGTGCACGGCCTGCACGTCGACCTCATCAAGATCCTCGGCCGCCTCAAGTACCGCACCAGCTACGGCCAGAACGTGCTCCAGCACTCGCTGGAGGTGGCTTTCCTGTGCGGCATCATGGCCGACGAACTGGGCATCGACGCCAAACAGGCGCGCCGCGCCGGGTTGCTGCACGACATCGGCAAGGCGGTGGACCATGAAGTGGAAGGGTCGCATGCCTCCATTGGCGCCGATCTCGCCAAGAAGTACGGCGAGGCCCCGGAGGTGGTGCATGCCATTGCCGCGCACCACGAGGACGTGGCGCCGGAGAGTGTGCTCGACGTGCTGGTGCAGTCCGCCGACGCTCTGTCCGGGGCCCGGCCCGGGGCCCGCAAGGAGATGCTCGAGACCTACGTCAAGCGCCTCGAGGACCTCGAACGCATCGCCAACGCCTTCAAGGGCGTCGAAAAGTCCTACGCCATCCAGGCCGGCCGCGATCTGCGCATCGTGGTCAGCTCCGAAGCGGTGTCCGACTCCGAGGCTTACGTGATGAGCCGCGATATCGCCAACAACATCGAACAGCAGCTCACCTACCCCGGCCAGATCAGGGTCACGGTCATCCGCGAGACCCGGGCCGTGGAGTATGCGAA
>JBFHWX010000260.1:0-3618 GCA_041599275.1 Desulfobulbales bacterium
TCGCAGCAGACTGACGAAGCAGTCCGAAGCGCGGGCCGTGGCATGCCATCTGGCGGTGCGGCTCCTTGGAGCAAGCGGTCGGGAGGTGGGAGAACTGCTCAACATGGGGCGTTCGGCGGTGAGTCAGGCAGTATGCCGCGGAGCGAATATATTGAAAAAGAACCCTACACTGACAAAGATTGCAACCGACGCCTTACCGGATAAATAAGCAACGTCTACCCCGCTAATCCGTTATACCACCAAGGATCTTTCTATTATCATTGAGGTATCAATCCCCAAAGGAAGAAAGCAGCTTTCAATTTCCAGGAGAGCATCTTTACCGATTAGCGAAACATGAAAATCAAAATCCTTAAGCAATGAATAAAAATCATCAAAAACATCTTTTCTGGTCTTGAGAAGAATTCGGCAGCCACACTTAATATGGTGGAAATTTGCAAAATGATTCAAAACCATAAAAAAACACACAGCGGAGAAGTACCGAGTACGAGGATGCAAGCATAACCCGGGATAGAAAGTCATCACGTTAATCTTTTCTGCGTCTCTATCAAGATTAACAGTCAGTGAACAGGAGATATCTTTCCCGCTTACTTTCTGGTAAACAAAATATTCAACCTGTGGTCCATCAACACAAAAACCAATACCGAAATGGTCTAAAAAATCAGAAAGATGCGAGTCAATAAAAGCTGAGATCCTTGCTTTGGAGTGCGTATCTCTCATGGAGAGTCACACCGAAGATGCAAGAGAGGTGAAGCAGGCAGGGGGGGTTAGACATTTTGACATTATCGTTTAGCCTACTGCTTTTTTTTATGCTTAGCTCATTATTCTTTCTGAACTTTCGGACTTTCCCTAACCTGCTGTCATGGGCCAGAAAACAACAAAAGGGTACAGATTTGTTTTTTGACTTCTGGTGCCATGCTTGATAGGCTTTCGACATGCCCCGACAAGCCCGCATGGTTCTTCCCGACTTTCCGCACCATGTCATCCAGCCCGGCCATAACCGCCAGGTTGTTTTTGCCGGCGACGAGGTCATCCGCGAGGTCGCGCAACGTGGTCAACTCACTGCCGACAAAAAAATTGTCAAAGAAGTCTCGAAGAAAATCGGCCGTTGCCTGGAGTTAAGGGGCCCCGGCCGCCCGAGGAAGCGGACACAAAAAGAGATCTGTCCCCTTTTTCCCGCCGATGCCCTGGCATCGACCGACCCGCGAGCCTGTCTTCCGCAGCCTTCGCCACCGGGCAGCCCAGCCGGCCAGGTGATTTTCCACGGCAACCATAGAACCGGAGGTCCCGCCGTGCATCGAAACTGCCAGCCTCATCCGTCCAGCCCCTCCAGGAAAAAACTCTCCGGCCCGGCCGCCCGCCTGCTCCTGGCTTCCGCCCTGCTCTGCCTTGCCTGGCTCGCCCAGCCCGCCACCATGGCCATGGCGGCCGCCGGCGCACCCCGCACCGGTCTCATCGGCATCGGCGACAGCCTCACCCAGGGCACCATGGACGCCACCAACAACCAGCGCAACACCGCCAACAGCTATCTCCAGAAGGTTGCCGACTCCCTGGCCGGCGAGATGGTCCTGCTCTTTTCCCAGCCCTACTTCGACGACCGGGAGAAGCGCCTGAGCCCCTTCCTGATCCCCACCAACGTCGCTGTGGACGGCGACGATATCTTTTCGCTGACCGGCCTGCAGTATTACAAACGGGAGGGCGCCGCGGCCAACTCTTCCAGCCGTGAACTGCTCGCCGACCGCCTGCTGCCCGGCCTACTCAAAGATCCCTACGACAAGGTGATCTACCCGATCAACCTCTTCACGAAAAAGCCCACCTCCCAGCTCGACGCCGCCATCTGGCTGCTGAACGACGGCACCCGGCTGGCTCGGGCGGAGCGGGCCATCGTCGTCTTCTGGGAAGGAAACAACGACAGCGCCCTGGCCACCCTGGGGGGCGGCGGCGCCAATCCCCATTTCCGGCCGCTGCCCTTTCATGTGATAAAAAGCGAGCTCAAACCAGGCCTTCGGCTCCTGCTTGCCTGGGCCGAGAAGCAGGGCGTGGTCTCCTTCGCCCCGTACACCATGGCCGCCATCGAGCGCAACCTCACCGAAAGCGGCGACTTCGCCGTCCAGTACGAGGCGGCCCTGGATCGGCTGCTGGCGGAAACCGCGGCCTCGCCGGTGGAGACCCTGGTGCTGGCTATCACCCTGCCCTATTACTCGGCGGTGGGTTATCTGATGGATTCGGAGGACCTCGAGTTCTATCTGCGAAAGGTCGAGCCGACCTATTCGGTGCCGCCGTCCTTCGCCCGGGTGACCCCGGCCGGCAGCCCGATCACCGATTTCCTGAAGGGCGACCGGATTTCGCTGTTCACCTTCGGCATGATGTATGCCTCTCTGAGCAGCGGCCACACGGTGGCCGAAGTCAACCGCATCCTGGAATCGAACGGCGTGCAGCAGGACGGCATGGTGCTCTCCGAAGAGGAGCAGCGTTTCATCATGGCGCGCATCGACTCCTTCAACAAGGTGATCAGGGACGCCGCCACGGCGCGGGCGCCGAAGGTCGAGCTGGCCGACGTCGGCGCCTTTCTGAACGATGCCTTCCTCGGCCGCAACCCGATCACCGTTGGCGACCGGGTGCTCACACGGAAATGGGTGCGGGGCAACGGTTTCTCCCTCGACGGGGTGCACCCCGGCTATACCAGCCACGGGCTCATCGCCAACCTCGTCCTCGAGCGCCTCAACGATCTGCTGGGGATTTCCGCCGCCAGCCACGATCTCGAAACGATCCTCGCCCGGGACCCCTATATCGACCGGGATGGAGACGGCTGGGCCCCGGGCCCCGACCTTTCCCCCTCGGGCATCACCCGGCTGCTCTTCCTGCTCACGGACCCCGACGACACCGACGCGAGTGTGCAGGTGTCGATGCCGGACAACGTCTGGGATATCATTTCCGACACGCTGCTCGCCGACCTCCTGGGCATCCCGCCGCTCCAGGAAGAAGCGAGGCGGCTGGGGATCAGGAGCAGCGGTTTCTGAAACCAGACACCGGAGAGAGGCGCCACAAGACATTCCGGACAGCACTCCGGGAGGAATCAGCGCCGGCAGGCGCAAGCGCGGGAAACGATGCACATAACGGCAACCGGTTCCCTGCGGCCCGGGGTGGTGGACGGCACCGGCCTGCAATTTACCAACGCTCGCCCCCCACCGGCTGCGGCTGCGGGGGCGAGCCTCGACCCGGGTGGCTTCCCGGCCATCACGAAAGACTCCAGCAGAATAGAGAGGGCACCATGTGGGACCAGCGATACGACACCGAGCTCTACCTCTACGGTACCGAACCCAACGGCTTTCTGGTATCGGTGGCCGACCGCCTGCCCGCCGCCGCAGAGGTCCTCTGCCTGGCCGAGGGCGAAGGCCGCAACAGTGTGTATCTGGCCGGCCGCGGCCACCGGGTGCTGGCGGTGGATTCCTCGGCGGTGGGGCTCGCCAAGGCACAAAAGCTGGCAACGGCCCGCAAGGTGACACTCGAAACACGGGTGGAGGACCTGGCCCGGCTCGAGATAAAGCCGAACGGCTGGGACGGAATCGTCTCCATCTTCGCCCACGTGCCGTCGGCCATCCGCCGCGAACTGCACCGCAA
>JBFHWX010000261.1:0-3608 GCA_041599275.1 Desulfobulbales bacterium
CGCAGCCGGTGTCGCTCACCACCAGACGGAGAAAGCCGTGGCCCCCATCCTCCACCCCCTGCCGCTCGGCGGCCGGCACCTGGCGCTCTTCGGTGAAGCTGATGGTGAGCCGGCCGCGACCGGCCATGGCCTGCACCGCATTGGTGCAGAGGTTCATGAGCAGTTGATGGAACTGGGTGGGCTCGGCCAGCATCCAGCCGCGGGCGGTAATATGCTTTTCGATTTCCACCGTGGCCGGGATGGTGACCTGCAGAAACTGCAGGGCCTCCTTCACCACCAAATGGGGCTGCAGCACCCGCAGTTCCCCTTCCTCGGAGCGCCGGGAAAAGGTGAGGATCTGGCGCACCAGGTTGCGGGCCCGCTCGCCGGCCCGCAGGATCTCCTGGAGGCCCGTCTCCACCCGCCGGCCGCCTCCCTGGCTGTCGGTCAGGGAAAGCTCGGCATAGCCGATGATCACCGTCAGGATATTGTTGAAGTCATGGGCGATGCCGCCGGCCATGGTGCCGATGGCGTCCATCTTCTGGCTCTGGCGGAGTTGGGCCTCGAGTTCCCGCTTCTCCCGCTCGGCCCGCACCCGCTCACTGATGTCGTGGACGATGGAAAAGAGATATGTTTTTTCGCCCACGCTGACCGGCCCGCTGTAGACCTCCACATCCCGCAGCTCACCATTGGCCAGGCGGTGCCGGAACTGGAAACGGCTCCGCCCCTTCGTTTGGGCAAGGGCCAGATTCTCCCGCAGTTGGTTTTCCGGCAGGGTGTTGAGGTTACCCAGCCGCAAGCCCCGCATCTCTTCGATGGCATAACCGTAATAGGCGCTGGCCGCCGGATTGGCGTCAACGATGGCACTGTCCACCGGATCGATGAGCAGCATCACCGAATGGTTGTTGCGAAAAAGGCTGCGATAGCGCTCCTCGCTTTCCTTCAGGGCCTGCTCGGCCAGCAGCCGCTCGCGGAACTCCTTTTCCAGCCGCTCGGTGCGCTCCCGCACCCGGAGCTGCAGAACACGGTTCCAGAGCCCGACCGCAGCGAGCACCAAGACGAGGCCGGCCGCCACCGCCGCCAGCAGGAGCCAGAAAGTCCGGCCTGGTCCCGCCGAAGGGAACTCAACCCGGATCCAGCGCTGGGCGATGGCCCGCCGCTCCTCCTCCGAAATGCTGGCCAACCCCTTGGCCAGGATGGAGTGCAGCACCGGCAGGTCGCGGCGGGAGCCGATGCATATCCGCCAGTCGTAATCGATATTGCCCGCCACCTTGAGGTTGCTGATCCCGTGCTTTTCGACGAGATGCGAGACCACCGCCAGATCGGCGATCAAGGCATGGATGCGACCGGTGGCCACAGCCCGCAAACCGGCCAGATCGTCGCGCACCTCGACGATGCGGATGTCCGGCTGCGCTTGTCGCAGATAGCCGATGGAGGCATACCCTTCCCCCACCGCCACCTCCATGCCGGCCATGTGGTCGAGGGAAAGCTCGTCTTGGGAATCACGGCGGACGATGATGGCATTGGGAATGGTCAGGTACGGTTCGGTGAAGAAGAGAAAATCGCGGCGCTCCTCGGTATCCTGGATGGAACCGACCACATCCACCTGGCCGTCCTTGAGCTTGTCGAGGATCTCGGCCCAGGATTCGGACTGCTCGTAGACAAAGACAACTCCCAACCGCTTCTGGAGAAGCGCCATGATCTCGGCGGTGACCCCGCGGTGATGGCCCTGGGCATCGACGAAATCCACCGGCGGATAGTTGGGAACGGGGGCGTAACGCAGGCTGGCGCCGTGCTCCGTGAGCCATTGCCGTTCCTCGGCGGAGAGCAGGTCGAGAGTCTCCGTTTCTCCGCCCGCCCCATCGGCCCGCAACGGTGCGACCGGGCAGGCGAACAGCACGAGCAAAAGGAAAAAGAGCACACATCGGCCGCCAACCATAACACCCCCAGAAAGAAAGGCGAATCAGATCGGTTTTATCGACTGGCCTTATTGACAAAGAGCACGACCTGCCGAAAACTCAGCCTACTGGAGCCCGGCACAAAAGGAAACCTTTTCCTCCTTGGCGCCTGCAACAAAACGAAACGGCCTCCGGGGGATACAACACAACTACTTTTATATTTTACGAAAACCCCCGGCGCCAGCAACCACTCCCCTGGCCTGAATTCTTGACCACTCCCCGCACCGGGTTTACACTTGGCAGGTACGGTCCCAAGCCATCTTCCCAAAGAGACTGCGGATGAAAACTCCTTTTCCATGCAGCACCCTCGCTCTGCTGATCTGGGCCGTGGCCGCGCCCCTCTGCCCGGCGGCGGAAACTCCGCAACCGGCCCCGGTCTGTCACGAATCAGCTCGTTTCCTGGTCGTCGAGCTGGCACGGCCGGGCCAGGGCGGCACCGACTTCATCATCCGCCGAAAAAAGAATCCTGGAGAAAAACCGGTTTGCGAATCCCGGCTGCGGCCCGGCGACTTCGAGATCCCCAACCAGTGGGCCGAATACTTTGCCGGCCTGCGGGGCGATCTGCTGCTGCTCGACTCCACCACCGGCCCGGGACCGAGCGGACTGATCATCTGGGATCTTGAGAAAGAAAAAAAAGTCTACCAAGGTTCCTGGTCAGACCCGGAGCCGGGCCCGGCGGGAAAGCTCGTCTTCTGGCTCGAAACCGGCGAGGCGAACCGGGAAAACTGCCCGCAACTCGCCGAGTGGCAGGCCCACGGCCTGGGCGGCGCTCTGGAGACCAGGGTGCAGCTCGATCTCACCGACTTCACCCTCGCCACCACCACCGAAACCCGCTGTTCCCCGCGGCAGTGAGCCCTGCGGCAAGACACCTTCACATTGACAGGCCAGTGACCGCCGGGGCATGACAGGATCAGGAGGTCACGCCATGCCCGGAAAAATCGCTTTTCCCCTCTTTGTCCTTCTCCTCGCCGCGGCCTGCGTCGCCCACGCCCCCCCCGGGCGCCTCTCTCGAGCCCCTGCCGGCCACGGTGGTGCTGGTGCCGGGCCGTCCCCTCTACTTCCACGCCGGCCTCCACTCCTGCCACAGGCAAGGCCGCTGGTAGTACGGAGAAAAGGAAAAAGGCCCCTGGCTCTCCCTGCCCGGCGAGCACTCCCCCCGCCAGTACCGGCAACGGCCGCCGCGCTGAAGCGCTGCCGCTTCTTGCGCCTGCACTGCCTTCCTTGCCGGCGCCCTCTTTTATACCCGCTCCATTCCTTCACCGGCCTGGCCGGCTCCCGCCCTGTGCCGGGAATGATCCCGGGCCAGCAGCATGTAAAGCGACGGGATGACGAAGAGGGTGAAGAGAGTGCCAATGGCCATGCCGCCCACCAGCACCAGACCGATGGAGTTTCGGGCCGCGGCGCCGGCGCCGGTGACCAGCGTCAGCGGGAAGTGGCCGGCGATGGTGGCGGAGCTGGTCATCAGAATCGGCCGCAGCCGGGTGAGGGCGGCTTCCCGCACCGCTTCGAGCTTCGGGCGGCCAGCGAGCTGCAACTGGTTGGCGAACTCCACCACCAGGATGCCGTTCTTGGCAATGAGGCCGACAAGGGTGACCAGCCCCACCTGGGAATAGATGTTCATGGTGGTGGTCCAGCCCGTCGTCCAGAACGGCGTGTTGGGGTCTGGCATAC
>JBFHWX010000262.1:0-3568 GCA_041599275.1 Desulfobulbales bacterium
AAGATTCAGCAGCGTTGATTTTCCGCTGCCGCTTCGGCCGCGAGTGTGTGGTTTTTTTGCGTAAGGCCCCCGGAGGCAAACGACCTCCGGCGGGCCTCTTTTATTGCTGGCCCGGCAGACTCACGGCCGGCGGCGGCAGCGGCGGCAGGTCAGCGGCCGGCGGCATTTGGGCCGGGGTGGGCGGGGCGGACGGCTCCTCGGCCGCGGCCGGATGCGGGGCAACGGCCGGCGCTGGAGCCGCCGGCGCGGCCGGCATGGGCGGCGGCAACAAGTCGCAGAAGGCACCGGTGATGGAATAAAGCAGAGCGGAAGCGGGGCTGGCTGGCCTGCCTTTTTTGCGGTAGACGAAGAGATCCTTTTCCGGCACGGCGCGGGCGGTCTGCACGCCCTTCAACTGCCAGGAGAGAAGCGGCCCGTCCTTCTGGCGCCGGATGATGCCGAGCAGCATCTCGACCCTGGCGTCCTGGTGGTCGCCGCCGTCGAGGTAGTAGGTCAGCTCGCCGGTGAAGATCAGGTCGTAGCCCTTTTTTTCGGCCCGGGCCAGGATCCCTTCCGGAGTAAAATCGGTCACCCCCTGTTCCAGGGTGAGGTTTGGGAAGAGAGCCCGGGCATTGAGCTCGGCCAGCAGGGCCTGGGCCGCCATGGCACCGGTGCCCGGGGCGTGGACCGGCTCGAGGAACTGGAAGATGCCGACCTTCCAGCCGGGATCGAGCTCGATGTCGATGGTGGTGTAACCCGCCCGGGTGGTGGTGGCTGCCGAGCCGGGCAGGATGGAGACCACCGCCCGCTTGACGGTGGAGACTGTTTTCTGGTAGGCGCCGCAGGCGGCAAGCAGAAAGGAGGCGGCAAGCAGCAGAAGCAGAAAGAAACGTCTCGGCATGGTCGGTTCCGTGGAAGAAGGAAGTGACAAAGAACGGCCGTTTGGACTGCCCGCAGCATAGCCTCCCGAACCGCGACCGGGCAACATCTTCTTTGCCTCTGTCCGCCCTCAGCTCTCCTGCTGGAAGACCACGGCCGCCGGGGTGCGCAGGTAGACGAGCCAGAAGAGGCCGGGGAGCAGGAAGAGGAGGGCGAGCCGCAGGGCGAGCAGCCGGGGATCGGTGCCGTTGTCCAGGCCGCGGCCGGTCAGATAGGTGGAGAGCGACAGCACCAGGGTGAGCAGCGCCATCTCGGCGGCGAACACCCGGCCCCGGTAAGCGTCCGGCACCACTTTCTGGAGCAGGGTGGTGGAGAACACCCACTGCACCGAGCCGCCCATGTGGCCGAGCAGCACAAAGGGCGCGGCCCAGAGGAGAGTGGGGGCGTGGGAGAAGGAAATGTAGGCGGCGGCGGCCAGAAAGAAGGAGAGCGAGATGCCGCGGTACATGGCGCGTTTTGACTCGCCCAGGAAATGCCAGGCCAGGATGGGGCCGGCGGCGGCGCCCAGGCCCCGGAAGCTGTAGAGCAGGCCGGAACCGCCGCCGTCGCCGCCCACCGAAAACACCTGTTCGCCGAACACGGTGAGCAGCACCAGGATGCCGCCGGAAAGCGCCCAGCCGCTCTTGACCAGGAGCAGGGAAAACACCTCGCGGTGGCGCAGCACGTAGCGGCTGCCTTCGATGAGCGGCGCCAGGCCGGTGTATTCCCGCCAGGTTCTCTTTATCGTGCCGGCCGCCGGCACATGGGGCAGGGCGACGGTGGCCAGCATCAGGGCCGAGATCAGGAAAGTGAGGGCGTCGAGCAGGATCGCCGCCCGCCAGCCGAAGAAGTGGGCGGTGACGCCGCCGAGAGCGGCGCCCACGGCCAGCATCACCGACCAGGTGGCGCCCGACAGGGCGTTGGCCAGCACCAGCTCCCGGGGCCGGCAGAGATTCGGCACCGAGGCCCGGCGGGCCGGGTCGTAGAAGGTCCAGAGGGATTCCTGCACCAGGGCAAGGGCATAGATCAGCCACACCTGCTCGGCCCGCTCGACCAGCAGGAAACCGAGCACCACCGGCACCCGCAGCAGGTCGCAGGCGATCATGATGGTCTTGCGGGAAAAACGGTCGGCCACCACCCCGGCCGCCGGGCCCAGCAGGCTCGAGGGCAGGAACTTGGCGATCAGGAACCAGCTCACCGCCGAGCCCGAACCGGTGAGCTTGGTGAGCAGGACGAAGATGCCTATGTAGTTGAACCAGTTGCCGAGGTGGCTCACCACCCCGGCCAGCCAGAAGCGCCGGTACTGGGGGTTTTCGCGGAACAGGGTGCGGTAGGAGCCGAGGCTGCCCACCGGCAGGGCGGGCTCGGGAACGGCGGAGGAAGCTGGGCGGTTGATGCTCTGCATCGCTCCTTTGTGACACAAACGGTTTTGTTTGACAAGCAAAGAGCTTGTTCCGTAAGATTGAACCCCGAGCCCTTGCACGGGATTTTTTTAATGAAAAAAGCGCGAACCCGCCTTTCGCCGCGTATCTACCATAAAGGAGAGCCACACCCATGCACCGACCCCTCGGCATCACCGTCAGTCGCCACATCATGGATCTGCAGCGCGAGCACCCGGAAGCCACCGGCGAGCTCACCGGCCTGCTGAACGAACTGATCGTCGCCGCCAAGACCATCTCAGCCGAAGTGAACATGGCGGGCCTGGCCGACATCCTCGGCATGAGCGGCAAGACCAATATCCAGGGCGAAGACGTCCAGAAGCTCGATGAGTTCGCCAACAACACGATCAAGCGCCGCATGGCCCAGTGCGGCTACCTCTGCGTCATGACCTCCGAGGAAGAGGATGAGGAGGTCGTGGTGCCGCCGCCCTTCGAGGGCAAGTACACCCTGGCCTTCGACCCCCTGGACGGCTCCTCGAACATCGACGTCAACGTCTCCATCGGCACCATCTTCTCCATCCACCGGCGTCGCAACCCGATGCTGCCGGGCTCGGCGGACGATCTCCTGCAAAAAGGGCGCGACCAGGTGGCGGCGGGCTACATCATCTACGGCTCGAGCACCATGCTGGTACTGACCACCGGCGAAGGAGTGAACGGCTTCACCCTCGACCCGAGCGTCGGCGAGTTCTTCCTCTCCCACCCCGATATCCGCATCCCCCGCCGCAGCAAGTACTTTTCGGTGAACGAGGGCAACTACCACCACTGGACCGAACCCATGCGGCGCTACATCGAGCACCTCAAGCAGATCGACAAGGCGAGCGGCCGCCCCTACTCGGCCCGCTACATCGGCTCCCTGGTGGCCGATTTCCACCGCAACCTGATCACCGGCGGCATTTTTCTCTATCCCCGCGACAAGAAGAGTCAGAGCGGCAAGCTCCGCCTGCTCTACGAGGCAGCACCGCTGGCCTTCATCGTCGAGCACGCCGGCGGCCTCGCGGTCACCGACGACGGCACCAACATCCTCGACATCGAGCCTTCTGAACTCCACCAGCGGGTGCCGCTGATCATCGGCAGCCGCGACGACGTGGAGGAGGCCAAACGCTTCCTGAACGGCGGCTGAACCTATAGAAAATAACTCACTCCCACGGCTCGGCCCGGAACCTACAACCGAAGGAACCAGCCGGGCCGTTTTTTTCTCCCTTCTCCCTTCTCCCTCAAAAAACCTATCTTTC
>JBFHWX010000263.1:0-3524 GCA_041599275.1 Desulfobulbales bacterium
GCGGCTGCCGGGAGTTTGAAAACTCGCCACGCGAGCGTGGCTCAGACAGTTCAAACTCCTTTTTCGGCAGCCACTGCGGTGCTCGGCTGCGTGCCAATGGGGAAACAGCACCATCGCCCCGTGTCGGGGCTCCAGAGGAAGGCCGCCCACGCGGCATCTGGTTTTATCTCCTTGCTCCTCCTTACTCAGCCCACAGCCCTCACGGTTTCTGGTCGCCTTGCCGGCGGGGCATTCCTTTTCTTTGCTTGCCCAAAGAAAAGGAACCCAAAGAAAGGGCACCCGTGTCACTTGTCCCGCCGGGGGCGGGATGCCCTGCGCGTCCTCGCGGCTGCCGGGAGTTTGAAAACTCGCCACGCGAGCGTGGCTCAGACAGTTCAAACTCCTTTTTCGGCAGCCACTGCGGTGCTCGGCTGCGTGCCAATGGGGGAACAGCGCCATCGCCTCGTGCCGGGGCTCCAGAGGAAGGCCGCCCACGCGGCATCTTGTTTTATCTCCTCAGTCCTCAGCCCTCAGCCCTCAGCCCTCAGCCCTCAGTCCTCAGCCCTCAGCCCTCAGCCCTCAGTCCTCAGCCCTCACGGTTTCTGGTCGCCTTGCCGGCGGGGCATTCCTTTTCTTTGCTTGCCCAAAGAAAAGGAATCAAAAGAAAGGGCACCCCGTGTCACTTGTCCCGCCTGCGGCGGGATGCCCTGCGCGTCCTCGCGGCTGCCGGGAGTTTGAAAACTCGCCACGCGAGCGTGGCTCAGACAGTTCAAACTCCTGTTTCGGCAGCCGCTGCGGTGCTCGGCTGCGTGCCAATGGGGGAACTGCGTCGTCGCCCCGTACCGGGCTCCAGAGGAAGGCCGCTGGCGCGGCATCGTTTTTTCTCTCCTCACTCTTCACTCTTCACTCCTCACGCCTCACTGCAGTTTCATAAGCCATCTTCAAAAAACTCACCGCGTCCACGCCACCGAAGCACATGCCGACGCAGCGGCCGCAGCCCACGCAGCTCGGGCGCTTGTGCTTTTCCACGTCGTGCTGGAACTTGTGCTGGAAGCGTTTGCGCACCCCGTGCCTGCTTTTGTTCACCGGGTTGTGGCCGCCGGCCATGCGGGTGAAGCCCGAGAAGGTGCAGGCGTCCCAGAGCCGCAGCCGTTCGCCGGAGGCGTCGTCCGTGGGGCGATCCACCACGTTGAAGCAGGTGCAGGTCGGGCAGACGTAGGCGCAGCCGCCGCAGTCCTGGCAGCGGCCGGAGAGCTCAGCCCAGAGCTCGTTTTCCACCTCGCCGGCGGCCAGCTTCTTTACCACCTGGTCGACGTGCACGTGCTGGGCGAAGGAAGAGCGTGCTTCCAGCAGGTGCTGGTACTGGCGGTTGGTGTCGTCGTTTGAGGCGGCGCTGAAAAAAGGGCGGTAGCTTTCGACGATCCGCTCGCCGTAGGCCCGGCCGGGCTGCACGTAAAAGCGGTCTCCGAGATCGGTGAGTTGCAGGTCGAAGCCCATGTCGAGAAACGGGCCGCTCTTGGTGCCGTAGCAGAAACAGTTGGGAAAGGGCTGGTTGCAGCCGATGGTGATGAATACCGCACCACGCCGCCGCTGCAGGTAGAAAGGGTCCTTGTGGCGGCTCAAAAAGATGACGTCGGCGTAAAGCACGGCGGAGAGATCGCAGGAGCGCAGCCCGAAGTAGAGGGTGGGGGAGCCTGCGCTCTGCTGCTCGAACCGGTAGAGCCCCTGGCCTGCCTGGTAATGGTAGAGGGTCTCCTGCTGGGGCAGGAGGAAGCTCTTGATGGTGTTCTGGGCCTGGTTGTCGAGGTCGATCTCCACCCGGTCGAGGTCGGTCACCGGGGTGAACAGGGTGTCGCCGTGGAGGTTCTTCAGCGGCGCCACCAGGCGCCGTTCTTTCATGAGCCGGCGCAGCAGCGGCACCAGGTGGTCTTTTTTGAGGATCAGCTTGTCGGTCATGGGGTTGCCTTTTCGAGCTCGGCGGCGCAGACCTTGAGCTCGGGACACTTCGACTGCGGGTCCCGGTCGCCCACGGTGAGCAGATTCACCGGCGCCTCGCTGAAGTGGAAGTCGGTGTACACGGAACCAACGGCCACCCGCTCGGTGAGGCGGGCAATGAGCTCGATGGCGCCCCGCGGCGAGGAGAGCCGCACCCGGTCGCCGTTACGGATGGCGCGGGCCGCGGCGTCTGTTGGGTTGATTTCGAGAAGTGGCGCCGGGCACTCGCGGCCGAGGAGCTCGCCTTTTCGGGTCATGGTGCCGGTGTGGTAGTGGTGGTAGACCCGGCCGGTCATCAGGGTCAGCGGAAAATTTTCGCTGACCGGCTCGGCCGGCTCCCGGTGGCCGGCGGGCATGAAGCGGTCGCGGCCGCGGGTGAAGAAATAGCGGTGCAGAAAGGGGGTGCCGGGGTGGGAGCGGTCCCAGCAGGGCCACTGCAGGCCCCAGGTTTTTTCCAGGCGGTCGTGGTGCATGCCGCCGTAGATCGGCGCAAGCAGCGCGATCTCCTCCATGATCTCGGCCGCTGAGTCGTAGTGCATGACATACCCCATACGGCGGGAGAGCTCGCAGAGGATGTCGGAATCCGTCCGGCAGCCGGAAAGCGGTGGGATGGCCTGGCGCACCATCTGCACCCTTCGTTCGGAGTTGGTGAAGGTGCCGGTCTTCTCGGCAAAGGAGGCGGCCGGGAAGACTACGTGGGCGAGCTCGGCGGTCTCGGTGAGGAAGATGTCGGCCACCGCCAGGAATTCGAGGTTGGCGAGGGTTTCCCGCACTTTCTCGATGCTGGGGTCGGAGAGCACGGGGTTTTCACCCATCACGAACATGCCTTTGAGCGGCCCGCCTGGTCCCGCGTGGGTCATGTCGGTGAGGCTGAGCCCCGGTTTGTCCGGCAGCTTCACTCCCCAGGCCCGCTCGAACTTTTCCCGGTGCTCGAGCACGGTGACCGACTGGTAGCTCGGGAAAACGCCGGGCAGGGCCCCCATGTCGCAGGCCCCCTGCACGTTGTTCTGGCCGCGCAGGGGGTCGACGCCGGTGAACTCTTTTTCCAGGTTGCCGGTGAGCATGGCCAGATTGGCGATGGTCTGCACGTTGTCGGTGCCGGTGACGTGCTGGGTGACCCCAAGACAGTAGCAGATCACCCCCTTCTGGGCCTCGGCGTAGAGCCGGGCCGCGGCCCGGATCAGTTCGAGGGGCACGCCGGCGGTGGCGGCAATGGCCTCGAGGTCGAGACGGTGCAGCATGTTACGAAGCGCCAGGAAATTCTCGGTGCGCATCTCGATGAACACGTCGTCTTCCAGGTTCTCGTCGAGGATCACCCGCATCATGGCGTTCAACAGCGGGATGTCGGTGCCGGGCCGCAGTTGCAGATGGACGTGGGCGCGGGCGGCGATCTCGGTGCGGCGCGGGTCGACGACCACCAGCTTGGCGCCGCGCTCGAGGGCCGAGAAGATGCGGCGGGCCACCTGGGGGTGGGCCTCGGTGGTGTTCGAACCCACCACCAGGATGACCTGGGAGTGCTCGATCTCGTTGATCGAATTGGTCATGGCGCC
>JBFHWX010000264.1:0-3524 GCA_041599275.1 Desulfobulbales bacterium
CCCGGGGCAGGTCGGCGGCCTTGTGGTCATCCTGGTCCCCGCCGGGTTCGCTGCCGGCCAGCAGCGCCTCACGCCGGAATCCGTCCACCACTGCCGCCACGTCCCGCCGGGCCAGATCAGGGTTGATGGCGAAACGAGCCGCCAGCTCCCGGGCAAGTTCCGCCTCATCCCGACGGCCGTCGAGTAAACACCAGATCAGCGCCGCCGGCCCGTTCAGGGTCCAGATTTTGCGGCTGCCGCGCCGGAACAGCACGCAGCCGGCCGACCAGGGAAAGAATTCGATGTTCGGGGAGGGAGAAGGAAGAAGGGAGAAGGGAGAAGAGGACTTTGATTCCCCACCTCCCCAGGCACTTCCATGCCCCATCTTTTTCTCAGCCCCGTTTTCCGTCATTACCATTTCTCGTGCCTCACCACCTGCGACCGAACCTCACTCCCCACTCCTTACTCAAAAAACACCTTGCCCAGACTGCGGGGGCTGACCAGTTTTCTGAGCAGAAGGCGGATGCGGCTCGGCAGATTGCGGGTTCCCGGTGCGTAGCACACGTTTTTCCAGACCCAGGCCGGCAGGTGCAGAAGGTAATAAGCTTGCACCCGAAGGCGGCTCACTTGCCGGCGCCGGCGCCCACCGGCGGCTTCCTCGAAGTCCGGGTGAGAGAGCAGCCGGCCGCCGGTCCGGTAGCGGGCCGCATGGCGCCGGGCCGCCCGGGTCCGTTCCAGCTCTTCGGGCCAGGCGAAGCCCATGATCTCTTCCGCCAGAGTGAGGTAGCCCAGCAGCTCGTTTCCCACCCCCTGCCGGCACCCCGCCTGGTGCCAGGCCCGCCAGTCAACCTCGGCCCGGTACCGCACCGCCAGGTGGCAGAACTCGGCAAGCTGCAGCAGGGAAATATTGGCCCGGATCGACTCACTTTGCGGCAGCAGGGCGTGGAGCGCGTTGTGCAGAAGGCGGTGGGTGGGGTGCAGAACAAAAAACTGTCTGCCGCCGAAGCCGACTTGTTCCGCCGCCTGCCATGCCTCGCCGGTGGGCAGGGCCCTGCCAGCCTGGCCATACGCCACCTTGAAATGCAGCTCTATCCCAGCCGGTGCCCCGGGCCGGCAGAACAGGGGCAGGTGATGGTGCCGCTCGTCGGTGGCCCACCCCTCCGCTGCGATTTCCGGATGGTCCTGCTCCTCGTAACCGAGATCGACCAGTACCTGACGGGCCTTCGCCAGGTCCTGCGGCCTGAGGAGGATGTCGAGATCCCGCATCACCCGAAGCCCGGAATCGGCATAGAGCTCATCGGCAAAGGTGGCAGCTCCTTTGAGCAGCAGGGCGGCGATCTTCTGTTCCGCAAAACGGTTGAGAAATTCAAGCAGATCATCCCGCAACAGCGCGTTGCGCTCGCGGCTGGCCTGGTACAGGTGCCGCAGATAACCGTGCAGTTCCTCCGGCAGCAGGTCGAGCAGCTTTCCCCGCTCGAGCCCGGCGTACCACAAAGGCGTCACCAGGTGCGCGTTGGCCAGGAAGAGCAGGTGCCGCCAGTCGAACCCGGGCAAGGCGGCCTGCCGCCGGAACCAGGCCGCCCGCTCGCCGCCGGGGTCTGGAGCGAGCAGGGCGGCAAGCAGCTCAAAGGGCTGCGCTCGACAGTTCTGCTTCCCGATCACCTTTCCCCTCATCGGCCAAGCTCCCTCAACCTGCTTCTGGCCTGTTCGTTGCCGGGATCGAGCAGCAATACCTGACGGTACTCCTCCAGGGCCCGGTAGCCGACACCGGTTTCGTCATAGAGAGCCGCGGCCGCCAGCCGCAGGCCCGCATCCTCCGGAAAGAGCTCGATGCCGCGCCGCAGGCTGACCAGGGCGTCGTCAAACCGCTGCCGGTGTCGGAAAAATTCACAAATCTCGTAAAAATCGCCGGGCCGCAGGCCGAGACCTTCCCCCCCGGCCCGCACCGCTTCCATAAAGGCCTTGGCCGCCAGGTCGTCCCTGCCGCGGCCGGCAAGATACATTCCATAACGCAGATGAGCTGCCGGCTCGTTTGGCAAAACCGTGGCGATCTCCTCCTCGCCCACCCCGGCGGCCAGCAGATCGGTGATGAAATCACCGGCCCGCCGGGGCTCGCCCGCCATGGCGGCCCGCACTTCGGCCCGGGCTTCGTCGGCCCTGCCGCTGGCAAAAAGGTGATTGGCATAGGCCATGCGCTGGCCGGGGTCGAACGGGTCACAACGGATGGCGGCTTGAAAGGCAAAATCCGCTTTCTGGATTTCGCCCAGCCGGGCGTAGAGCTTGCCGGCGGCGCCCAGACCTTCCGCCGAGCTCGGCTCGAGTTCGAGGCAGCGCTGGAGCAGGGAAAGCGCCTCGCCGGGTTTGTCGTTGCGCTGGGCCAGGGCGGCGGCCATGAAAAAAGAACGGGCCGCCCAGGGCGCGGCAGCGGAGGCGGCCAGGGCGGCCCGCTCCGCCTCCGCCACTCTTCCCTGGCCTGCCAGTTGCTCGGCCTCGGCAAGCCGGCCTGCGGCCCACTGCCCGCCTCCCCGCAGAAACAGGCTCGCGGCCGAGAAAATGAGAAGCCCGGCAAGCAGGGCGACCGCCCCGCCCCGGGGCAGAAACAGGGTTGGCAGCAAACTGCCTCCGGCTCCTGCCGTTCGGCGAACGGCGGCGCCGGCCACCGCCAGGCCGGCCAGAAAGAAGAAAGAAAGGGTATTGGCCTGCACATAAAAGTTCGACTCGTGGCCGCCGTGCAGCAAAAAAGCGACGAGACCGGCGGTGCAGGCCGAGGAAAGAAATAGCGCCAGCCGGTCGCGCCTTCTCCGGCGCAGGGCATGACTGGCCCGCAGAACCGCGACCAGGAACCAGGCGGCCAGGGCGAAGCCAATAAGCCCCCCCTCGGCGAGCAGTTCGAGAAAATCGTTCTGAGGGCGCCCGATGGCGTTCCCCCAAAAACGGGGCCCGTAAGCGGGGAACAGATCGGCAAAGGCGCCAAAACCGCTGCCGGTGAGCGGAAAATCCGCGACCAGGCTCTGAACCAGGGGCCAGTAGGTGAAACGTGAAGGCCGGCCCTCGGTATTGCCTGCCACCCCGTGCTCGAAAGCCAACGTTCCCCAGCCGAAGCAGGCGACCACCGCAAGAGCCAGCAGCAGAAAGCTGGCGCCCCAGAACATGGGCCGGCGCCAGTCTTCACGGCGAGTGAACAGCAGCAGACAACCGAGGCCGACCAGGGAGACGCTGGCCACTGCGCCCCGGGAGAAACTTACGAGAAGGCCGCCGCTGATGAGGAGAGCGGCGGCGCCGTACAACAGATGGCGGTTGGCGGTAATCGAGGAAAACAGGTTGCGCAGGTGGTAGCGCCAGCCCAGGGGATAGGAGAGAGCGGGCCGGCAGTAAAAAAAAAGAGCCACGGCCAGGGGCAGGAACATCCCCAGAAAAGCGGCCAGATGGTGCGGGTCGGAAAAAAACGGCACCGGGGCGAAACCAAAGAACCGCTTCAGCCCCTCCGCGAGCGCCAGCAGGGCGGCCGTGGCCACCAGCGCGGCCACGGCCCGGCGCAGAAAACG
>JBFHWX010000265.1:0-3519 GCA_041599275.1 Desulfobulbales bacterium
CGTAGCCTTCAAACGGAAAGAGCCGATCCAGCACTCGCTGTGATCGGCTCTTTTTCCTGGGGTCAACCCCGCTGTTGCTCAGTGCTTCTTTATCTCCAGGGGATGACAGCTCGAGCAGCGCCGCGGCGCCGCGCCGCCCTCGGCGGTCACTTTTTTGTGGCAGGTGACGCAGAGCCCGTGGCCCGCCGCCTTGAGGCTGTTCAGTTCGGCATTGGGCATGGTCTCGTTGTGGCAGGAGATACAGCGGTCGATCACCATGACGTTTTCCCGCACATGGTGGCAACTGGTGCAGCTCAAAAACTGCTGGTGGTCACGATGGGGGAAGCTGGCGGGCTTCACTCCCTCGTAGGTCTTAAGAACGATCACCTCGTCGCCGAGGCTCACCTCAAGGGCGGCGGCGCTGGTCGCGAGTCCCACCAGCAGGGCGACGGCGGCCAGGCATCTGACAACTCGAAACTTCATCCTTTCTCTCCATTTACCGGGTTACCATGGGTGAGCGCCTGAAAACCGTTCTCTCCAGGCCGCCCGCTGTGCCCCTCCGGCACATGGAAGTAAGTACCTAACACACCACGAATAAAAATCCAAGAGCGGGGTTGAAGATTTTCGGCGAATCCCGGTTTTCCAGCCCGTTCTCCCCTGAAACAGCCGGTTGCCGGTTCACCTGGCCTGGCGGCTGAGAAACTCGAAAAAGGCCTGGTACTGGTTGGGTAGCGAGCGCCGTTTGTGGGTGATAAGGAAAAAGGAGCGCTCCATGGTGAGGCCGTCGAGCCGGTATTCGCGCAGCACGCCAGTTGCGAGCTCCTCCCGCACCGCGGCCCTGGAGAGGATCGAGGCGGCGGGTCCCTCCTTCAACGCCTCCCGCACCGAACCGGTGGAACCAAGCGAGGCCACCACGTTGAGCTCTCTTACCGAAAGTTTCTTCTGCTGCAGGTATTCCTCCATCACCCGCCTGGTACCGGACCCTTCCTCCCGCAGCAGAAAGGGAACGTGGCGCAGTTCGGCAAAATCGATTTCGTCCTTGTCGAACAGGCCCGGAGAGCCGACCAGTACCAGTTCATCATCGATGAACGGCAGATAGTCGAGTTTCTGGGGCGAAAGACGCGCTCCCACCACCCCCAGGCGCAGTTCGTGCTGCAGCACCTTTTCCGTGATTTCAGCGGTATCCCCGATCAGGATGTTGAAGACCACGTCCGGGTTCTGCCTCTTGAACTGCAGGGCGAGGCGGGGCAGGAGATAGGTACCGGGAATGGTGCTGGCGCCGATGGTGATGCTTCCCTGCAGACTCTCGGCGGAGGCGGCCACCTCCTCCCGCATCCGTTCGAGATCCTCGATGAGCTGGCACGCCCTGGGGAAGATGAGTTCCGCCTCGCTGGTGGGGATGATGGCCCGGCCGAGGCGATCGAAGAGCCGGCAGCCGAGATCCCGTTCGAGGTTCTTCACATGCTCGCTGATGGTCGGCTGGCTGATCCGCATCTCCTCGGCCGCCTTGGTGAACGAGCGGTTTCGGTACACCGCGGAGAATACCTTGAGCTGATGAATGTCCATTCCGTGCTCGTCGTGGTTCCGGCCGGACTGGTGCGTCCTGCCCAATTCGTAGATAAAAAAATAAGATGGGTTGAGAAAACCGGATAAAGCAGGCTCTTTCAGAGCTTTTCCAACTCGTCGATCTTGGCGATGGCCTCCTCGGCCCGGCGGCTGAACGAATCCTCCGCCTCGCCGTTATCTACCGCACGCTCGAGATGATAGCGAGCGGTTTTTGCATCCCCCTCGTACCAGTGGTGCATGCCGAGATAGTAGTAACCGGCTGAGCGGTTGCCGAATTCGGCATACAGGGTGCCTAGGTGGTAGTACAGCTCGGAATAATCGGGCAGCACCTCGAGCAGCTCCTGGTAAAGATCGAGCGCTCTCTTGCGGTTGCCGGTCTGCTGCCAGGTGCGGGCCAGGTAGTAGCTGGCGTAGCCGCACTTGGCATCGAGGGCCAGTGCCTGGCGAAAACTCTGCTCGGCCTCGGCGTAGTCACCGCGGTCGAACTGCAGAATGCCGAGATCGGCGAGCAGCAGCGGGTCCCGCGGCCGGTGCCGGATGACTTGCATAATCTCGGTCTCGGCCAGGGCGAAGCGGGCCGTGGCCCGGTAGACCAGAAAGAGCCCGTAGCGGGCCAGCAGCCGTTCTTCTTCGGCGAGACTGGGGTCGTTCGCCTTGCGGGCGTAGACCGGCTCGAGCACGGCGGGGTCCTTGGAGAGCACCAGCACCCTCCGTTTGAAGCGCTGGAAGGGAAAGTCGTCTTTGTTCACGACCTTTCTCTCCTGGCCAATGAGCAGGGTGTCCTGGATATAGCCCATGCGTGCCTCGGGAGCCGGGTGACTGAGCAGATACGGCGGCACCGAGCCCCGCCGGTACTGGCCGAGACGGTACATGGTGCGCATCATGTCCACCATGGCCTGGGGATCGCGGCCGTCCTCCACCATCCACTTGTAGGCCAAGCGGTCGGCCTCTTCCTCGTTCTCCCGGGAAAAGGCGAGGCTCATGGAGGCGCCGGCCGCCATGCCACCGGTGATCAAGGCCTCGGAAAGGGGTCCTGCCCCCAGAGCCATGCCGGCAATCACCAGGGCCATGGTGGAGAGACTGGCCTTGGTGTTCTTGGCGATGCGGTCGGCCACGTGCCGGCTGGTCACGTGGGCCACTTCGTGGGCGAGCACGGCGAAGAGTTCGTCCTCGTTGCGCATCACCTCGATGAGCCCGGAGTGGAAGAAGAGCAATCCGGAAGGCGCCGCAAAGGCGTTGAACTCCTGGTTGTTGATCACGAAGAAATGGTAATCGAAGTACTGGGGCCCCAGCTTCTGGAGGATGCCGCGGCCCCGGGCTTCGATGTACTGGGTGATATCCGGATCGTCGAGCAGGGTGAACTCGGTGCGCACCATGGAAAGAAGCTTTTCGCCGATCTTGCGTTCGTCGCCCACCGAAAAGGCGCGGGCGGTGGCGACGAAATGGGGGGAGAGCTGCGCGAGCAGGAAAAGGCAGAGAAGCCCTGCGGCGAGCAGCCGTCTGGCAGGAAAGAACATAAGAAAGTGGTCTTGCCGAGAGTTGTGTTGGTGTTTTGAGGTCTCTGTTCAGGCCTTTTTTTTGCCCAGGGCGGCCACCAGTCTGTCAAGACCGTCCGCTGTCGCGACCCGGGGCGAGTACCCGAGGTCGGCCCGGGCATTGTCCAGGGAGAACCAGTGGGAGGTGGCGAGCTGCTCGGCCACAAAGCGGGTCATGGGCGGCTCTCCCGGCAACCGGCAGGTTTTGTAGACAATCTCCAGCAGCCAGCCGGCCAGGTAGGCGCGGCGGAAACCGATGCGTCTCGTCACCGGCGGGATGCCCAACCGGACGAGCAGATCGTTTATCCAGGACCACAGGTTCACCGGTTCGCCCTGGGAGATAAAATACGGTTTTCCCGCTGATTTGGCAAGGGACAGCAGGTCGCGGCCGGCGAGCAGGTGGGCGTCGGCCACGTTGTCGACGTAGGAGATGTCCACC
>JBFHWX010000266.1:0-3491 GCA_041599275.1 Desulfobulbales bacterium
CGTGGTTGCTGCCGATCTTGCTGGTGAAATTGCCGGCGTGGGAGAGCACCACGCCGATGGTCATCATGACGCCGCCCAGCCCCAGGCTGAAGAAAAGTGCCATGGTCAGCCCCTGGGCGACCCGGCCTGCGGCAATGGCGGCCAGCAGGGTGGCGATGGCCGCCGGGCAGGGCACCAGGCCGCCGGAGATGCCGAGCAGCAGGAGGTCCCACTTGCCGCGGCCGGCAGGCGCCGGTTTGCGATCATGGTCGTGGTCGTGCTGATGGTCATGTCCGTGCTCATGGCCGTGGTCGTGACCGTGGCCGAGATCGTGTCCGTGGTCGTGTCCGTGGTCATGACCGTGCTTGTGGTCATGACCGTGCTCGTGGTCGTGGCCATGGTCATGATCATGGTGATGCCCCCGGCCGAAGAGGTGGAAGTGATGGTGACCGGCGCCGCCGTGCAACCGCCGGCGCAGCATCCAGATGCCCACCGCCAGGATGAGCAGCGACGAGAAGAGGCCCAGGTAGCCGTGCAACTCGGCCTCGGAATAGCTTTTGGAGAGGATCTTGGCGACGATGCCGAGAACGATGACGGAGAAGGTATGGGTGAAGGTGACGATGAGCCCCAGGAGAATGCCGTCGATGGCCCGGCCGCGGGTGCCTATCATGTAGGCGGCGATGAGGGTTTTACCGTGCCCGGGCTCGAAGGCGTGCAGGGCGCCGAGGGCGATGGCGCCCAGGTAGAGCATGAAATCCTGACCCATGGTTTATCGGTACTCCTGGTTAATGACGGCGCAACCGCCGTTGGTTCGCAAGGGGCATTCCGGCTTCCGGGTTCCAATCTGCCGGCCGGCCAGAAGTTTGGCAGCCGCATCCGCCACCTGTTCGGTGAGCCGGGCCGCGAGACCGGTATGGTTTTCCGGAGCGAGAATTTTCTCGAGGCGGCCGCGGTCGAAGGCAGAGCCCACCACCGGGTCGGCGGCCAGCACGTCGATGAGCGGCGTGTCGGTGTCGTAGGCCGCCATGGAATTCTGGTAGAGGAGCTGGTGGGCCTCCTCCTTGCCGATGCGCTCGGCCAGGGCAAACATGAGGGCCTCGGTGCCGAGGAGCTCGGCGGAGCGCGCGACGTTGCCCCGCACCGCGTCCTCGTGGACGATGAGGCCGGAGAGGATTTTCTTCATATGGGCCAGGAGCCCGCAGAAGGCCAGGCAACTGTCGGTGACCGTCACCCATTCGAGACGCACGGCCCGGTAATCCCGCTCGTGTTCGCTGATCAATGAATCGAAGGCGAGCCCGGCATTGCCCTTGATGAGCCGGGCCAACACCACCACCTGTTCGCAGATCTCGGGGTTTCGCTTGTGGGGCATGGTGGTGGAGCCGATCTTGCCGAGATGGAAGGGTTCCTCCAGTTCGCCGATCTCGTTGCGGGCCAACTGGTAGATCTCGTTGGCCAGTTTGCCCAGGGTGCCGGCAACGAGCGCCAGCAGGGAGACGAATTCGACGGTCCGGTCCCGGGCCGCGTGCCAGCAGGTGCGGGCCGGCAGCAGCCCGAGCCTGGCGGCAAAGCGACCGAGAAGCTCGAGTCCGTCCGGCCCCAGAGCCGCCATGGTGCCCACCCCGCCGAAGAGCTGGGCCACCAGCAGACGCGGCCTGCATTCGTCGAGGCGTTGCAGGTGGCGGAGCAACTCGTCGAGGATCACCGCGAATTTGAGGCCCAGGGTGGTGGGCAGAGCGTACTGGCCGTGGGTGCGGCCGGCGGTCACCAGCTCCCTGTGCCGCAGGGCATGGTCGCGGAGCAGTTTAACGGTTTCGAGCAGGTCGCGTTCAATGATGGCGAACACATCGCGCAGCTCGAGAATCTGGGCGGTGTCCTGGACATCCTGGGTGGTGGCGCCAAAGTGCACGTATTGGCCGTGCTCACGGCTCACCTTCTTGCGCCAGGCGGACAGCAGCGGGATGAGGGAATGGCCGGTGCGGCCGATGTCCCTGACAATCCCCTGCCAGTCCAGGTCCTTCAGGCAGGCGGCACCGGCAAGGCGGCGGGCCGCCTCCGCCGGGATGATGCCCATCTCGGCCTGGGCCTCGGCCAGGGCGACCTCCACCTCGAGCCAGCGCTGCATGCGGCGCAGGTCGCAGAAAAGGGCGCGGGCCTCGTCGGTGGCGTAACCGGTCCGGAAAAACCGCGAGTCGAAGATGCTGCTTCGGGCAAAGCAGCCCTGGGAAGACCGGTCGCTCATCCTCTTCCCCCCAGTCCCTTCCGGGCTTCGTATCCGGCCAGCAGCCGGTCAACCATGGCCTCGCTCCGGCCTGTGTAGCGCCAGGGTTGCCGGCAGTGGGCCAGGTCGTCCTCGGAAAGCAGGGGGCCGGTTTCGGGGTCGGCCCTGAGCAGATCAACCACCTCGAGATTTTCGGAAGCGGCTTTCTGCAAAAGACCGTGGAGTTTTTCCTGGGCCCGCATCTTGCCGAGGCCGTCGGCCAGCCGGAAGAGCAAATACTCAGAGGCCACGAAGCCGCCGTAGCGCTGCAGATTGGCGAGCATGGCCCGTTGGTCTACCTCGAGGCCATGAACGATACCGGCGAGATACTGAAGAGCCGCTCCGGTGTAGAGCACGATCTGCGGCATGGCAAGCCACTCCGACCAGAGGGCGCGGCCGTCGCGTTCGTGTTCGTGGACCGCGGCCTCTTGCACCAGGCCGGCCAGGGCCCGGGAGTGGCGGGCCAGCACCACCACCCGCTGGCAGAGCACCGGGTTGCGCTTGTGGGGCATGGTGCTGCTGCTCATGGCCTTGGCGGGCGCCGGCTCCCGCAGTTCGCCGATCTCGCTCTTGCCGAGTTGCAGGATCTCGTTGGCCATTTTTTCAAAAAGGCCGCCAAGGCCGGCGAGATCTGTTGCGACAACGGTTATCCGGTCCCGCACCGTATGCCAGGGCAACGGCTCGAATTCGAGACCCAGGATCTCCATGGTGCGGCTGGCCACCTCTTCGGCCCGGGGGCCGAGGGCGGCCATGGTGCCCACGGCACCGCTCAACTGCCCCTGGAGACTGGCTGCGGAACGCTGTAGACGCTCCCCGTGACGGCCCAGTTCCGCAAGCCAGAGCCCGGCCTTGAGGCCAAAGGTGATGGGCAGGGCCTGCTGGCCGTGGGTGCGGCCGATCATCGGGGTGGAGCGGTGCTTTCTGGCAAGGGCGGCCAGGCCTTCCTCGAGAAGCCGGAGTTCGCCCAGGAGAAGAGCGGCGCCTTCCTTCAGTTCGAGCACGAACCCGGTGTCCAGCACGTCCTGGGTGGTCACCCCGAAATGGACATACTCCCCTGCCCCGTTGGCGCAGGCGTCGCGCAGGCCGTTGACCACCGGCATCACCGAGTTGCGGCTCTTCTGGTAGCGGGCCCGCACCGTTTCGAGATCGATGGCCTCGGGTCGCGCCACGCGGCCGATCTCCGCCGCCGCCTGCGGCGGGATGATGCCAAGCTCGCCCTGGGCCCGGGCCAGGGCCGCTTCAAAACAAAGCCAGC
>JBFHWX010000267.1:0-3466 GCA_041599275.1 Desulfobulbales bacterium
CTGGATCATGAATTGTTCCATCTCCTCGAGGCGCATCACCGGCAGGTCCAGACCGGCCGGTGGTCGGCCCGATTGGGTCAGCTCATCGGGCAGGGCGGCCTCCGACAGCGAGTCGGTCTCTTCCATGACGACTCCCCGGCTGATGGCGTTTTCCAGCTCCCGGACGTTGCCTGGCCATGGGCTGCGGCAGAGGAGTTCCAGGGCCCGGTTGGATACCGGATCGAACGCCGATTGTGTTTTTTGGCCAACCGGGTATCATGGCATGAACAGGAAATATCTACCTTTGCGGTTATTTCTCGGGTTTGCTTTCACCGGTGCCTTATTCAGGAAAAACAGGCGGCGGACGGACAGGCGGTGCCATGACATGAAACTGCGCATCATCATTCTCATCCTCTCGCTCCTCTCGTTTCTGTCCACCGGCCTGGGCGGCTATCTCTACTACTCCACCCACAGCAAGTCCCTGTACCACCGGGCCCATGCCGAAGCGGCGCTCCGGGCCCGGACGGTTGCCACCCGTATCGACACCGCCCTGGCCGAGCACCAGAAATCGGTGAAGGCGATGGCGGTCCTGGTGCGGCTTGCCGCTGTTCTCGAATCTCCCGGGCCGGAAAACGTTGCCGAGGCCAACCGGGTGCTCGACCATTTTCGCCGCACCCTGGAGGTGGAGGTCTGCTACCTGCTGGACAGTAAGGGCACCACCGTCGCCACTTCGAACTGGAACGAGCCGGACAGCTTCCTTTACAAGAACTACCGGTTCCGGCCCTATTTTCTGGAAGCCCTCGAGGGCAGGACTTCCACCTACATGGCCCTGGGGGTGACCTCCGGGCGGCGTGGCATTTACTTCAGTTTTCCGGTGCATGGCCCGGAGCGCCGGGCCGTGAAGGGAGTGGTGGTGATCAAGGCCGGCACCGAGGCCGTCGAGCGGGAGTTCGGCGACGCGCCCGAAGGCGAGATGCTTTTCGCTACCCCCCAGGGCGTGGTTTTCCTGAGCAGCCGGGCCGACTGGCTGTACCGGACCGTCTGGCCCCTGACCGATTCCGAACGTGCCGCCCTTGCCGCCTCCAAGCAGTTCGGGGGCGGGCCCTTCACCTGGATCGGGCTGGAGTTCGATGAAGAGAGCGGCCGGGCCGTCGACCGCCAGGGCAAGCGCTACCAGGTGCACTCGGCGACGGTGCCCAGCGCCCCCGGCTGGCAGGTTCTCTACCTGCACGACCTCGATTTCATCGGCCGGCAGTCCACCATGCTGCTCATGCGGGTGACCGGTTATGTGGTGTTCGGCGTCGTCCTGCTCACCGGCGGCGCGGTGCTGGTGCTCTACCGCCTGGCCAGCGGCGACATCGAGCGGCGGCGGGCGGCGGAGGAGGCCCTGGCCGAAGCCCACCGGGACCTGGCCCAACGGGTGGAGGAACGTACCGCCGATCTGCGGGAGAGCAACCAGCAGCTCCTCGCCGAGGTCGAGGCCCGGCAGCGGGCGGAAAACGCTCTGGTCAGCGCCAAGGAGCACCTGCAGGCGATCTACGACGCCTCGCCGGACATGATCTTCGTGCATACCGCCGACGGGACCATCGTCGACGTCAACCAGAACATGCTCGACATGTATGGCTACGAGCGCCAGGAGGTGATCGGCATTCTGCCGTCGGCCCTGAGCGGCGAGGGGAATACCCCGGAAATGGCCAGGGAGCGGATCGCCATGACCCTGGCCGGCCGGGAGCAGAGTTTCGAGTGGGTGGCCCGCCGCAAGTCCGGCGAGGAGTTTCCGGTGGAGGTGCGCCTGCGGCCCCTTGACCTCGCTTCCGGAAACGGCGGCCGGGAGCCGGGTGTTCTGGCGGTGGTCCGGGACATCTCCGAGCGGCGGCGGATCGAGGAGCACCTGCGGCATTCCCAGAAGATCGAGGCGGTGGGCAAACTGGCCGGCGGCATTGCCCACGATTTCAACAATATCCTGATGGCGATCATGGGCTATGCCGAAATCCTGCGGGACGACATGCCGGAAGGCAGCCGGCAGCGCGGGGCGGTCGACCAGATTCTCGCCTCCTCGGCCCGGGCCGCCCACCTCACCAGGGGCCTGCTCGCCTTCTCCCGCAAGCAGATGATCGACCCGCGGCCCGTGGAGCTGAACGGCATCCTGATCGAGGTCGATAGGCTCTTGGGCCGGCTCATCCGCGAAGACATCCGGATCGAGACGGTGCTCTGCCGGGAACCGGTGGTGGTGCTGGTGGATATCGGCCAGCTCGAACAGGTACTCATGAACCTGGCCACCAATGCCCGGGACGCCATGCCCGAGGGCGGCAGCCTGCGGCTGACAACCGGCAAGGCTTACCTGGGCGAGGATTTTTTCCTGAGCCATGGCCTGGGCCGGCCGGGGCAGTACGCGGTGCTGACCGTCACCGACACCGGCCACGGCATGGACGAGGAGACCCGGCGGCGGGTCTTCGAGCCCTTCTTCACCACCAAGGAGGTGGGCAAGGGCACCGGCCTGGGGCTTGCCATGGTGTACGGCATCGTCAAGCAGCACAACGGCTTCATCGACGTGGCCAGCCAGCCGGGGCAGGGGACCACGGTGACCATCTACCTGCCGCTGGCGGAAAAGGAAGTCGCTGCCGAACCGCGGCCGGCAGCGGCGGAAGCGGCTCCCGTCGGCGGCAACGAGGCCATCCTGCTGGCCGAGGACGACCAGACGCTCCGCACCCTGATGGCCAGCACTCTGCGTTCCTATGGCTACCGGGTGATCGAGGCCGAGGACGGCGCGGCGGCGCTCGCCCGCTTCGAGGAGTGCCGGGAACTGGAGCCGCTTCTCCTGCTCGATGTGATCATGCCGAAGAAAAGCGGCCAACTCGTCTGGGAAGAGATCCGCCGCCAGGAGCCGGAGGCCAGGGTCATCTTTGTCAGCGGCTATGCCGCCGACATCCTGAAGGACAAGGGCATAACCACCGGCGGCGCCGACGTGCTGGTGAAACCGGTGGCGCCCCGGGTCCTGCTCGCCAAGGTTCGGGAAGTCCTGGACCGGCCGGCCCTGGGCGCCTCCCGGTAAACCGAAAAGAGAGACGCGAGGGAAAACCCTATCATGAGGAAATATAGTTACGAGATCACCCGGCATTCGTCGGCAGAGATCAATGAACTGGTGGTGTTCTGTTCGGAACGGGGCGAGTGCGCCCTGGGCGACGTGCCCCATGGCCATGTGGAGCGGTTGCAGGCCATCCTCAACGAACGCGGCGCCCAAGGCTGGGAGCTGGTGCAACTCGCCTTCGGCGCCGACGGCATGGTCGGGTTCTGGAAGAAGGAAACCAACTGAGCGTTTTTCCGCTCAATCGATGTCCGTTCCGGACAGGGAGTCCAGGTAGCGCCGGATTTCGGCGGCGAGCTGTGGCGAGTCGACCATGATTGACAGCTCGGAGTTGCTGCTCATGGCGGCGTGGGTCAGGTTATGGGAGCCCACCAAGACGATGTGCTGGTCGATCACCACCGC
>JBFHWX010000268.1:0-3447 GCA_041599275.1 Desulfobulbales bacterium
GCCGAGCTCGTGGGCCACGGTGGAGACGTCCCGCAGAGTGCCTGTGTAGTTCACCAGCACATAGGGATGCACCTCGGGCACGCAGGGATGGGCAAAGGCGCCGCCCCGCTTGCCCTCGTCCACCGGTGCATGGATCCAGTTTTTTTCAAAAAACAGACCGGCGATTTCGCCCATCTCAGGGGAGAAGGCGGTAAAGGCCTCGAGCACCATGCGCCGGCACTCATCCCAGCTCACCTTGGTCTCCGGCAGGTGCGGCAGCGGCGCATAGCGGTCATAGTCGAAGAGGGCGTCGAGCCCGAGGATCTGCCGCTTCACCCGGTAGTAGCGGGCCGGGATGTCGTAGCGCCCGGTCACCGCCCGCACCAGGGTCTCGACGGTATCGTCGTGCAGTTCGTTGCCCAGGTTCATGGAGCTCACCCAGCCGGAATAATGCCGCAACCGGTCGGAGATCATCTTGTCGGCCAGCAGGGTGTTGAAGATGTGGGTGAGCACGTGGAGCTGGCCGCCGAGCCCATCGGTAAGCTCCGCGGCTGCCTCTTTGCGGACTTGCCGGTCCGGGTTGTAGAGATCGGAGAGC
Organism: Desulfobulbales bacterium; assembly: GCA_041599275.1. Classification (GTDB taxonomy): domain Bacteria; phylum Desulfobacterota; class Desulfobulbia; order Desulfobulbales; family BM004; genus JBFHWX01. Next base: position 578 of record JBFHWX010000268.1, read on the forward strand.
ACCTCCTCCTCGGTGCGCCCCTGTTCGCCGAAGCGGATTTTGCCGACCACCTTCTCAAAGAGAGTGGTCCAGCTCGAACGGCCCACCGGAGCCCTCTCCAGAAGGAGCTTCTCTTCCACCGAAGAGAGCTGATGGGGAGCATAACGCCGCATGCTGGCCAGATAGTGGCGGTGATGGGCCACCGCCTCGTCCTCGAGGATCCGGTTGGCCTGCTCCTCCGCCACCTGGTTCCATTCGAGTTCGAAGAACACCGTCTCCTTGCCCACTTCGCTGCCCAGTTCCCGCACCTTCTGCAGAAAACCGCTCACCTTCTGGTCGTGGGAATGGGTGGCGAAGTTGAGGTAAGCAAAGGTGGCGAGGCGGCCGAGACGCTCCTCGAGTTTTTCGAGACGGCGGACGAGACTTGCGACCTCACCGGCGTCGAGCCCGCTCACCCGGCCGGCGAACTCGCCGCCGATGGCCGCGGCTTCGGCCCGGATCGCCTGCATGTCCTGGTCGATGGCGGGATCTGCATACCCCTTCCGGTAGAGGGATTCGAGCTCCCAGACGATGGTTTCGGTGCCAAGGCTGCTGTTCAAGGTCTGCGACATGTTTCTTCCTGTTGGTTAAAAGTTGAAAGGAATCTCTCTCCTCATGAGCCCAGAGGTTCGACGGCGGCCCCGCTTCGCCTCTTCTCCTTGCGGGGAGCGACCAGCAGAAAAACAGCCGGACCGTCACCTCATTTAACCGGGCCTGGGCCCAACCGCAGGACTATACCGCAGCCGTCCAGGCAAGGGCAACCCTGCAGGAGCGGCCAAGAGCATTCCGGCAACAAATCACCTCGCCGGCTGCAGGCGGTGATGCAGGAAGGCGAAAAAATTTGCGCCGGAACACCACGGAGACGTATACTGTGGCGGCGACGGGAAAGCTTTCCGGTCGCCGCCTTCGGTTCCCTGAAAAAGTTTCCACCAATCCGTGCACGGTGCCGCTCTTGTCCCGTTTCCGCCGCTCTCTTGCCGCCGCCGCTCTTGGCACCCTGCTGGTCGCCGCTGCCGGCACCGGCCTGGTTGTCCATTTTCTGCCGGCTTTCCTGAAAGCACAGATCGAGCGCACCGCCGCCGCTCAGCTTGGCCTGCGGTTAGAGGTGGCCGAGGTCCGGATTCATCCTCTGAAATCTGTAACCATAGGCGGCCTTCGCACCCTGGAGGCAGCGCCGAAAACCGTTCTGGCAGGCCTCGACGTGCAGGAGGCCACGGCCCGCTTCCACTGGCCGGCACTGCTGCAGGGTTCCGAGGCCTTCCTTGCCGCCTCTGCCATCGAGCTGCGCAACGCCCGGGTCGAGCTCGACTTGCAGGCGGGGTCTGGAGAAGAACGGGATCCACCGGCGCAAGAAACGGCCCGGATCGACCTGCCGCCCCGCCTGCCCGCGCTGGTCGCCGACGGCATCGACCTGCTGGTGATTGACGGCGACCGGCGGCTCGAACTGCGTAACGCCGGGTTTCACTCCCGGCCCCCCACCGGTGGCGAAGAAGTCCAGGAGTTCCTGCTCCAGGCTGCCGGCCTCTTTGTGCAGACAGCCGCCGACAACCCACTCGAGAATCTCGGCAACCTCGAACTGCCCCTGAGCTACCGGCCGGACCGCTTGCAGCTGGCGAGCGCCAGCCTCGGCGCCAGACCGTTCCTCGAAAAAGCAACCATCACCTGGCCCTCGCAGGCCACGGCAGTCACCACCGTCGACGCCGCCCTCCTGCTGTTCGGCGGCCGCCAGCAGGTCCATGCCGCCATCGACGCCGACCGTCTCGAGGCTGAACTGAACCTTGCCGACACCAGCCTCGGCCCCCTCGCCCGCCTGCTGCCGGCCAACACCACCACCGGCGGCACCCTCTCCGGCCATGGCTCCCTGCTCCTGCCCTTCACAGCACCATCCAAGGCCAGCGTTTCCCTGCGCCTCGAAACCGTTGCCCCCCGCTACAACGACATCGGGCTCGAGCGCCTGCTTCTCCGGGGCGGCTTCGAACAGCAAACACTCAAAGTAGACGAACTGCTGGCCGAGAACGGCAGGGACCGGTTGAGCCTGCTCAATGCCGCCCTGCCCCTTTCGGCCCTGGAAGACCCGGCAACGGCTTCCGTGCTCGATGCCCTGGCCGCCGAATTCTTTTTTTCCTTCCACGATCTGCCGGCCCTCTTCGCCCTGGCCGAACTGCCCGGGGAGCCGGCGCCCGGACTGCCGGACCACCTTATGGAGGTCCGGGGCAGCCTGAAAGGCGGCCTGCTCACCGCGGAGAGCCTTCATGCCCGGCTTGGCAAAAACCGGCTGACCGGCAGCGGCCTGCGGATTCCCGCCCGGCTCCTGGCCGGCGCCGCTCCCCAGGACCCGCTGCTTGCCGATTTCAGCGGCCGCCTGCAGGCCGACCTGCAGGACCCGGCAGCCTTGGCCGCTCTTTTCGGCCTGTTCGGCATTGCCGATCCGCCGCTGGTGGTGGACACGCTTGCCTTCGAGGCCGAAATCGCCGGCACCAGTTGCCGCCTCCAGCATCTGGCCGCCAGCCTCCCCGGCAGCGAAATCCGCGCCGAGCGGTTGGCCCTCTCCCTGGCCCCCGCCGCCTTTGCCGATCCCGCCGCCTTTCTGTACCACCTGGAAAGCGACCTGGTCACGGGCAGTTCCACGGACCTGCCCCTGCTCCTCGAACGGGTCTATGTGACGGAGCCAGGGCAAACCGCTGACCTGCCGGCCCACCGGCTGACGCTGCACGGCCGCTTCAAGGACGGCACCATTTCCCTGCCCGAGGCCGAGCTGACCGCAAAGGGCAGCACCCTCTCCCTCGCCGGCGGTGAAGTCCGGTTTCCGGCGCCGGGCATTGCCATGGACCAGACCGCCATCGACCTCGACC
>JBFHWX010000269.1:0-3423 GCA_041599275.1 Desulfobulbales bacterium
GATTATGATGAATGATCATACTATTGTTATTATAGATTATGGTGTCGGCAATCATCAGTCAGTGGTAAATGCCCTTGATGTCTTGGGGTATCGTTTTATTGTTTCAAATAAAGAAGAAGATATTGTAAGGGCTGAGTCATATACCCGAGATGTTCCGTGACCCCCAGGTGTTCCGCTTTCTGCGTGAAAAAGTGTTGCCGATGCTTGCCACCTATCCCCATGTCCGGATCTGGCAGGCCGGCTGCGCCACCGGCAAGGAGGTCTATTCCCTGGCCATCCTGCTGCACGAGGAGGGCCTGGCCGGTCGTTTCCGGATCTATGCCACCGACATGAACGATGCGGCCCTCGAGACCGCCCGCCAGGGCATATACCCGGTCTCCGAGATGCGGGAGTACGCCGAAAATTACCTCAAGAGCGGCGGCCGCGCCACCCTCTCAGATTATTACCATGCCCGCTACGAGTCGGTCATTTTCGACGGGAAGCTGCGGGAGAGCGTGCTTTTCGCGAACCACAATCTGGTCACCGACGGGCCGTTCAACGAAATGCATCTCATCCTCTGCCGCAACGTTCTCATCTACTTCAGTCGGCCCCTGCAGGACAGGGTTCTCGGGCTGTTGCACGCGAGTCTGGTGCCCCGCGGCTTTCTCTGCCTCGGCACCAAGGAGAGCCTGCGGTTCTCGTCGGTGGTTGAACATTTCGAAATGGTGGACAGCAGAACGAAGATTTTCAGATTGCGACCCTGACCGGGGCGGTGCGTTGCGCTCTGTCCGGGGAAGGTTTCCGTCTCATGAATGGCGAACCGGAGGAAACGGGATGAAGCGGTGGACGGTATCTTTTTTGTTGGCGGCGGTGGCATGCACCACCCTGCTGCTTGCCTCGTGCAGGAACGATGGCGGTGGTTCGGAAAAGTCTTCCACCTCCCCCATCGGTCGAGTGACTCTGATGAGTTCCGTGCAGGACATGTCCGGCCTTCTGTACCTGGCCGATGCGCGGGGGTATTTCCAGGAACAGGGGGTGGAGGTCGTGCTGGCCGATACCGCCTCCGGGGTCGAGGCGGCAAAGGCCCTTGCCGAGGGCCGGACGGATTTTGCGATGATGAGTGATTTCGCCTTCGTGCGGGCCAGCTTCGAAGAAGACCAGTTGGTGGTGCTCGCCTCCCTGGCCGAAACCGACAACACCGAACTGGTCTGCCGGCAGGATCGCGGCATCGAGACGCCCGCCGATCTGCGCGGCAAACGCATCGGGCTCAAGAAATCGTCGGCGGCAGAATATTTTCTCGGTAATTATCTGCTCGCCCGCGGGATCACCGAGCCGGATATCACCCTGGTCGATATCAATGCCGACCAGCTTTCCGAGGCGGTGGCGGCCGGCGAGGTCGACGGCGTCGCCGCCTGGTGGCCGATCACCGCCAGAACACAACAAATGCTGGGCGACACGGCCGTCAGCTGGCCAATCCAGGAGGGGCAGAAGAAATTCTGGCTGCTGGTCGGCCGCCGCGACCGGTTGCCGGCGCAACCGGTGCTCGAGCGTTTTTTTACTGCCCTGGTGCGCGCCGAGGAGCATCTTGCCGCCCGCCCCGAGGACGGCCGTGAAGCCATCCGCGCCCGGCTCGGGCTCGACCAGCAGGAGTTCGCGGTGGGTTGGGCGCAGACCCGGCTCCACCTCGGCCTGCCCCGGGAGTTTCTGCGGCTCATGGAATTCGAGGCGCGCTGGAGTGTGGCCCGTGGCCTGGTGGCCGCCGGCAAATCTCTGGACTTTCTGGAGCGCATTCATTTCGAAGCACTCGATGCAGTCAAGCCGCGGGCGGTCACCATCATCCACTGACGGAGAGAGGTCATGCGGATCCGAACCAAGTTCCTGTTGAGCGCAATCTGTTCGCTCTTCCTCATCCTGCTCGCCTGCGGTCTGCTGTTCGGCAACTGGCGGAGCCTGTCGGCGCGGCTCGCGCAGATGGAACGGGTCAACGAGGCGATGCGCGGCGTCTTCACCCTCAACACCCTGGCCCATGAATACGTCGCCACCCCCGTCGATCGGGCCCGGCGCCAGTGGCTCCTGCAACTGGCTACCTGCCGCGGCATCGTTGACCGGTTGGGGGCGGTCGGGCCCGCAAAGCAAGAGATCGTTGCCCGCATCGGCGCCGAGCTCGGGAGCATGGAAGGGGCGTTTCAGAAAATCGTGGCCATGCACGCCCAGGGAGCGCTCCCCAACAGCCCGGCAGACCAAGCCGCTTACGAACTGCTGGTGGAGCAGACCGTGGTTCTGCTTTTTTCCCGTTCCCGGTCGGTGCTCGACGAGGTCGATCTTTTCAACCGCCTGGTGCAGGAGGAGGTCGTGGCCGGGCAGCTCGCTTTCGGGGTGCGGGCGGCGGCCATGCTCGGTCTGCTCGTCGTGGTGGTCGGTTTTCTCTCCCTGCTTCTGCCGAGGCCGGTACTCGCCGGTCTGGAGGGCCTGCGGCTCGGCTCCGCGCGCATCGGCGACGGCGACCTGGCCCACCGGATCCCCCTTGCCGGCGGCGATGACGAGATCGACCGAGTGGGAAAGGCGTTCAATGAAATGGCCGGGAATCTACAGGCAGCGGCCCGGGAGCGGCAACAGGCGAGTTGGCTGCGGGACGGCATGGCGGCGCTCGACGAGCGTCTGCGGCAGGCCACCTCGGTGCAGGAGGTGGGCCGCAGCGTGCTCGATTTTCTGGCGCCCCACCTGCATGCCCTGGTGGGGGCACTCTACGTGACGAACGAGGGCGGCGAGCTGAAAATGGCGGCAGGCTACGCCTGTGGCCCCGAGAACGTCAGGAATCCGGTGGTGCCGGCCGGTAGCGGCCTGGTCGGCCAGGCCGCTCTGGACCTCGAACCCATTGTCGTCGACGATGTGCCGGAGGGCTATCTCGACATCAACTCCGCCCTCGGCGTCGCGCCTCCCCGGCAGATCCTGGTGGTCCCGCTGCTTTATGGCGGGGGCGCGGCCGGAGTGCTCGAGTTGGGTTTTGCCGAGCCCGCGCCGGAAACGGTCCGCGAGTTTCTTCACCGAATAGCCACAAGTCTCGGCACCAGTCTCGCCTCGGCCCTGTCCCGCGACTACCTGCAGGATGCCCTTGAAAGAACGCAGGAACAGGCGGAGGAGCTGAAAGCCCAGCAGGAGGAACTGCGGGCCGCCAATGAAGAGCTCGAGGAGCAGACCAGGAGACTGCAGGCTTCGGAGGAACAACTGCGCGAGCAGCAGGAAGAATTGCGGGCCACCAACGAGGAACTGGAGGAGAAAACCCATCTGCTCGAGGAGCAGGCCCACGAGGTGCAGGAGAAGAACCAGGCCCTGCAGGCCGCCCGGGAACAGCTCGAAATGAAGGCCCGGGACCTGGAGGCCACCAGTCGCTACAAATCCCAGTTCCTGGCCAACATGAGCCACGAGCTGCGCACGCCGCTCAAC
>JBFHWX010000270.1:0-3396 GCA_041599275.1 Desulfobulbales bacterium
GTTCGAACTCGGGTGCTGGGGCGATTTCTTCCGATACGGCCTGTCTCCGGCTGCGCAGGGCCTCGAGCTCCAGGTTGCGCAGAGCTTCCAGCGCTTTGCTCGCCTCGGTCTCGAACAGTTCGATTTCAACGGAATCGCCGACCTCTTCGCCGCCACGACGCGTAGAGGCGGCGATGGAGACCATCTCCTCCACCGTCGGCGGGGCGAAGGGCTCGCCAGGGTGCGGGGCGCTGGCGGCGAACCGGTCAGCCGTTTCTTCTTCCACTGCAGTTTCAGGTGGTAACGAGACCGCTTCGGAAGGGAGCGGTTCCTGCTCTGGAGGGGCAGGTGGCTCAAGAGCCGAGGAGACCTCCACCGCCTGCTCGGGCACCACCACTGCTTCGGGAAGAAGCGGGGCCGGCTCGGGGATGGACTCGCCACTCTCCGGTGTGGGGGCTGCGAGTTTTTCTGCTGCCGGGGATGGGGGGAAAACCGGTTCCGCTTGCGGTGGCGGGGCAAACTTTTCCTTCAGGGGCAGGGCAGGGGTGTCGTCCAGGAAGATGTCCACTTCCGCGCTGGCCTGATCGGCCAACCCTTCGATGGAGAAGGAAATCTCTTCCTGAAGAGCTTCCGCTCCGGCCAGGGAGGGGGGCGGTTCTTCCTTCTCCGGCGGGAGGTGAAAGGTTGCCCGGGGGCCAAAGTGGTCGACGGCTTCCAGCGGTTCCTGCTCGAGAACGAGATCCACCTGTTCTGGTTCGGGCGGTTTCGGAGGCTCCGGTGGGGCAGGCACCGGTTTGACGGGCAGAGGCTTGGGGGCCAGTGGGGCTCTTGGGCCTGGAACTTTCCTGGCAGGTGGCTTGGCGGGCCGTCGGAGCGGAGAAGGGATGCCCCTGCCGGCAAGCGGCGTCGGCGGCAGAATGGCCTGCAGGGCCTGGCGCCAGAGAAGGCCTGCTTTGGCATGGTCGGGAACAAGGCGCAGGGCCGAACCCAGGTCGGCGAGCGCTTCCTCGCGGCGGCCCCGTTTGAGGAGCAGATAGCCGCGCCGGGCGAGGATGTCCGCCAGGCCCGAGGGGAGTTCCGGGTGAAGGGAATCGAGCCCGGACAAGGCGAACTGCCGGGCCCGTGCCTGGTGCCAGCGCCAGGTACTGAGGGCGGCCAGCACCGCATAGACAACGGCCAGCCCCCCAACGAGATAAATGATCACTCCTGGCAGAGAGGTCATTACATCACCGCTCGGCTTCTTCTATCTCGTAGTAGAAGAACCTTCTGTCGAGGCCGTGGAGGATTTCGGCACCCTCCGTGGTGTACTCCCTAAGCTCCTCCAGGGTCGTTTCCGCGGTGGAGCGGTCGGTGTGGGAAAACTGGAGAATGATCCGGAACCGGAGCCCCTCTTCTCCCCGGGTTGGGATGATCAGCAGGGGCGGAATGCGTCCGTCGTAGATCCTGAGAAACCGGTAGGCATTCTCGAGATCCCGGGTGCTGCCCAACTGCACCCACCATTGTGCTTCGGCGCCCGGGGCCAGGCGCACGGGAAAAGTGGGCATTTTGATCTTCATGCCAGGGTGCAGCATGGCGGGAGAGACGTCAGCGTTGTGGGCGAGCACGGCGCGGGTGCGGGAGGGCGTGAAGCTGTAAGGGCCGTAGGTGCGGCGGATGATGTCGCCCAGGGTATCGCCGCTCTGCACCGTGACCATGCCGAGAAAAGCCGGCATGGCGCCGATGGGCAGTGTTGTCCCGGTCTTGACCGGTGGAGGCGCCGGAGCCGGCGCCGGAGCGGTAACGGTGGCCACCGCCACCACCGGTGTGGTGACAGGTGCCGGTGGCACGGAAACCGGGGCGGCAGCAGTTGCCGTCTGCGGCCGAGGCTCGCTACCGGGCAGGGCCGGGAACAGGATGAATTCGCCGGGCGTCAGCAGTTTCGGGTCCTGGATATGGGGGTTGTGGCCCAGAACAAGTTTGACGTTTTCCGGCGTGTAGGCCTCAGGGCCGTAGAGGGCGATGAAAGCTTTTTCGAAGGTGTCGCCCTGTTCCAGCTTCTTGCGGAAAATGATGCCAGTGGGGCCTTGGGTGGCGGTGGGCGCCGGCCCAGGCATGGAAAGAACCGGCTCGGCAACCGTGACCGGCTCGGCAGGCTCGGCAGGCTCGGCAGGCTCGGGCGCGGCTGGCTCAGGTGGTGCTGCAGCCACAACCAATGGTGGCGGTGTGGCCGGAATTTCGACCGGTGACTGGTTCGCCTCGGGCGGTGAAGACGGCGCCGCGGCCATTTCCTGGGGGGGCGTGTCTGGGGCCGGCTGGCCGGGGGCGGCGACAGTGGTCGTCGCCTGGGGGGGCTGGGCCGGTAGATCGGGGTTTGTGCCCGGCCAGAGGCCGTAGGCCAGCATCAGGCCGATACTGGCCGCCACGGCAGTGCCCTGGATGAGTTGCAGTCTCAGAGCCCGGTCAGGGTAGAGGAGCTTGGCGCAGTGCTGGACGAGGAACCAGTCGGCCCGGTTCTTTTTGCGCATCAGGAGCGACAGCACCACGAAATGGCTGAGATCGACCACGGCCTGGGGATTGCCCTCGGTCATGTGGTGAATCAGCCACTGGGCTGGCAGGCTGAAGGTGCAGACGGCACCGGTGTCGGTGGCGGATTTTTTAAGAAATGCCTGGATCAGGATGCGGCTGTCGGTCAACTTGAACGGTTTGAGCTGGAGCAGAAGACTTGCCGAATCCAGGAGACCGGTGGTGGCCCTGAGCCGTTCCTCGAGGCCGGCGCTGCCAAAGAACACGACCTGGAGCTGCAGGCGGGCTGCGGAGCCGGCGTTGTAGTAGGCCGCCAGGGCGGAGAAACAGGAGGCCGGCAACCGCTCAGCCTCTGTGACCAGCAGCAGAATGCTTTTTTTGTCTTCCTGGTAGTGGCGCAGCATGTGGTCGGTGAAATTCTGCTGGACCAGCCGCACCGGCTGGGCCGGAGAGGGGTCGAATTCACCCAGCAGGCCACCGATGGCGGCAAGCAGCTTGACCGGCTGGCTGCACTGGGCGCCGTTGATGGTATGGACGATGAAATCGCTTCCCTTGGCAAAGTCCTTCAGCAGCAGACGGCGGAAGGCCTCCTTGCCCGCGCCAGGGGCGCCGATGACTCCATGCACGCCGTTGTGCTGGCGGATGGAATTGGCGAGGCGGGCGAGACTTTCGCTCTGGGTCCGGGAGAGGAAAACCATCTTGGGCGGTTGCGGGCTGGATGTTTCTGGCATCGGTCCGTCCGGTTCGGAAAATTTTTTGGACTGCCTGGCCCCAGGAGGGAGAAAAGCCCCGCCTGGGATCCCGGGCCTGTCCCGTTATGGTCGGGCGCGCGGATCTCGGTGGAGCCGGCGAATCCGAAACAGCTCTTCGAAAATGAAGAGCGATTTTCTGAGGCTATCGTAAACGATTTGGGAA
>JBFHWX010000271.1:0-3359 GCA_041599275.1 Desulfobulbales bacterium
GTGGCAACGCAGGCAGAGCTCGCGGCTACGGTCGATCTCGAGCAGTTCCGGGGCGTCCGGATGGCCCATGGCCGGGCCGTGGCAGTTTTCGCATTCGAGCGCGGCGTGGGCCGAGGCCATGTTTTCGGCGTACTTGTCGTCATGGCACTCGTTGCAGTATTCCTTGCCGCGATACTGGACAGGCTCGGCCTTCCAGTCGTCGATGGCGCCCAATCGGTGGAAACCGTAAGTGAAGTTTCTGCCGTGGACGCCGAAATCCTCGGGCACCATGAGGTGCCGGACCACGAGGACCAGAGCGACGGTTGCGAGCACGACCCAGAGGGGTCTCAGGACATGGTTCTTCATCCGAAAAATCTCCTTTCCTCATAAAAATATTCGTCTATGAACAGCACGGGAAGCGATGCGAGCTGCATCTCGTAGCGCTCCATGTCGAAGGGCAGGTTGCGGCTACGGGCGGCGAACAGTTCCCGGCTGTAGACCCGGCAGAGAAGATCGAGGGCCTTGTCCTCCTCGAAACCGTCCTCGAGGAGGCGCCTGAAGGAGCAGGCGGCGGCAAGCGGCGTGTTGGTCATGATCTGGTCGTTGATGGAGCCGTTGATGCTCTCCCTGAAGAGCTGTTCGCTGTCGATTTTCCCAGACAGTTCGCCGTCCTTGGGAAGGAGCCGGTCGGCCAGGTCCTGTCGGTCCGGGTGGTGCTCCAGGCAAATGCTCGACCAGGGGCTGACCCGAAGCCAGCTCTGTCGCCGTTCCTGAGGGCGGCGCCGGTCTCTTGTTCTTCTTTCGTTACCCAGCAGGCAGAAAAAATCAAGATCGTAAATGCTGCGCCGGTCGAGACCGGATCTTCTGTCGAGCCCCGAACGTCCCCGTTGCGAGGGGGGCTTGGCCGCCAACTGTGCCGTGGTGGTGTCGTTCATCCGCTCCTCTTCTCCGTGTTTGGGTCGTGGGATTTTCCGTTTTGCCGCCATCATCCAGTTCTCCGCGGCCGTTCTCCAAGTCGCCGGCCAGCTCTGGTTTTTTCCGGTTGGCTCATTTCCCGGTTGACAAACAAAACAAATTATGGAAACCCTCTTGCCAATGCCACATTGTGGTACTGAAAATTGCAATACCACAATGTGGTACCGAATCCGGAGACCACTATAAAAGGCCGAAAAAAATATCGCAAGCACATTTCTGAAAGAAAGTGGAAAAACTCGGGATCGGTCACCGGTGCCGAGCGGGGGGTATGGGGTTGCAGGAAGGAAAGGCTACTTTAAAGCAGACCAATTGCCGAAAGGCGCGAAGGGTTTACGGTGTTCATCCGGCCACCGCCGGGATTGCAACGGTCAGGAAAAAGGGGGCCGGTGATGACAGGGCATGAGCGGGCGCTGGCCGAAGAGGTGCGGGTTCTCGGCGAGCGGGTCGAAGCGTTGAGCGCCCGCATCGCGCTCCTCGAGCAGGGAGCCGAAGCGGGCGGCAACCGGAAGAATAAGGCTTCAACTGTCGCTGTTAAACGGTCCGACGAAGATTTTGTCGATTACATGGGGCGCGAGGCGCTGCTGCCGAAGATCGCGTCGGTTTCCTTCATGCTGGTGGTCGCCCTTATTCTTCGGACCCTCACCGACAGCGGCATGCTGCCCCTGCAGGCAGGCTCTTTCATCGGCACCGGCTATGCCCTGGCCCTGATCGTCTGGGGGGGGGAACTCTACAGGAGAGGGGGGCGGCTGGCTCCGGTCTTCCCGGTCTGCGGCAGCCTCCTGCTTTATGCCATCATCCTCGAGACCCACAGCCGCTTCGAATCGCTTTCCACTGTCTGGGCCTTTGTCCTCTTGGGCCTGGCAGGTTTGTCGGTGGTGGCCATGGGGCTGCGCTACCGGGCCTCCATTCTGTTTTGCACCGGTACTCTGGGCGCGGTGGCCACGGGGCTGGCCCTGGATTTCCCCGATCTCTTCTTTCCGGCTCTCGCTCTCCTCCTGCTCCTGGTGAACGTGGCCTCCCATCTTGCCATGCGCCGCGCCATGTGCCCAGCTTCCCGCTGGCTCATTTTGGCGCTTTCCATCGTGTTCTGGCTGCTTTGGAGTTTCAAGCTGAACACCGCCTTCGGCAGGGGTGAGGCGGTGCCGCCACTCATGGGAGCCGCCGCCTTCTGGCCGAGCCTTTTCATCTTCTGGGCCAGCCTGCTCGCCATCGGTTACCGTGACATCCTGCTGGGCAGTCTGCCGCTTGGCTTTTTCGAAGGCGCCCTGGTGCCGGTGAGCGGCCTCGGCGTCCTGCTGGCCGCCTGGAGCGTGGCCTCGCCAGCCTTTCAACCGGTGCCGGTGCTGGGGGGATTGTTCGTGGTTGCCGCCACCGGACATCTGCTGGTCGCCGGCCGCCTGGCCGGCCGCGGTCTGGAGGGGGCGCCGGGGGCAAACGTCTTTTCCTTCGCCGCCGTGCTCCTGCTGTTGCCGTCCGGCCCCCTGCTCAGCCGGGAAGTTCTGTTCCTGTTGCCGGTCTGGGGGGGCGTGAGCTATCTGCTCCTGGTGCTGTCAGGGCGCTGGCAGAACGGCGGCATGCGGCTCACCGCCTATATCCTGCAGGGGCTCGTGGGGGCGGTCGTGCTGCTCGGCAAGGTCTTTGTCGGGGCCAGCGGTGCAGAACTGCTGGCCTTGCCCGTAGCCCTCGTGCTGGCCGGCTCAGGGCTTTATCTGTATTTCTGGTGCCGCCGGCACGCTCCGGCAGCCCATCGTTCGGCCTGGTTTTCCTGGCTCGACCAGAAGGATTTCGGGGCCCTTGTCTTTCTGGTAACCGGTCTGCTCTATGCCTTCTTTGCCGGTCGCCTGCTGCTCGGCCTCGTTCTCGGTGCAGGGACGGAAAACTTCGCCTTCAGTTGCGGCCAGTCGGTGCTGGTGAACACCGGTGCCATCGTGCTTCTGCTGACGGCGGCGCGCACCCGTAACCTCGAAATACTTGCCCTGGCCATTCTCGTGGCCCTGCTCGGAGCCTTCAAGGTTTTTGTCCTCGACCTGCTCTCCGGTCGCGGCGTACCTCTGGTGGTGAGCGTTTTTTCCTTTGGCCTGGTGGCGGTGACGGGATCCATCGTCTCCAGCCGTTGGGGCAAAGCGCAGCCACCGGCCTGAAAATTTTTTACCAAGCTGGGGCGGGAAGCCCGGAAACCGTTAACTTCCAGCCCCTGGAGTTACCATTCGCCGCCCAGCAGGCGGTAGAGCAGCAGGTGCCAAGAGTTGAGGCCGGCAAAGAGAAGGACGAGGATGAGGGCGATTCTGCTCGCTTCGCGGCGAAAGGTGGCCACGGCCGGTTCGAGTCCGGCCTTTCGGCGGAAAGGTTCGAGCAGCACCGGCGAGATGCCGAAAAAGGCGGCGGGCAGCAGGGTGGTGTAGAGA
>JBFHWX010000272.1:0-3309 GCA_041599275.1 Desulfobulbales bacterium
CAGCAGCGGCCGGTGCAACCAGTTGGTGGTGATGCGGATCTCGTCGCGGCCGATCTGCTCCTCTACCCGGCAGCCAGCCAGGTCGATGGGCAGCCGCGGCAGGTGGCTGGTGGTGTTGCTCACCACTTGAAAAATCTCCGCCGGTGCCGGGGCCTCGGGCACATCGAAAACCAGCGGCACCCGCAGCGCCCCTCCCTCCCGGAACCACTCGTAGGCCGCCTTCTTCCAGGAAGTGCCGCCGGTATATCGCACCGGTTCGAAGGCAAGGGGCTCCACGTAAACGCCGGGGTTGTCCCGCAGGGACCAGATCTCATAAGGGGGCACGCTCTCCTTCAAATCATAATTCGGGCTCCGGCGGATGGCGGTCTTGGCCTCTTCGCTGACCAGCAGGAGGTCGGCCACGTTGAAAAGCCGCAGGTGGCCCGCCGCCTTGTCGAAATCGAGGTTGGAGTAGGCATACTGCAGAAAGGGCTGAGAACTCTCTTGGGAAATCTCCGACTGGATGAGAAACACGAAGGGAGCCGAGGGCGATGCCTGCATGTAGAGGCCTTCCAGGGTGGCCCGGCCAGCGAACAGGGGCAGGGACTCGAAGGCCCGCTCGGAGCCGAACTGGTTGTGGCGCTGCGAGTGTTCGTACACCACCCGCGGCTCGTCGAAGCGACCGGCCAGCCGGTGGTTTATCTCCTGGAAAAGCGGCCAGCCGGCCTTCTTCTCGAAACCTTCGTAATTCCAGCGCACCCAGTCCCGGGCCGGGCCCGGTGTGGAGGCGGTCCAGACCAACGCCGCCGTGCCGAGCACCACCGCGGCCAGCCACCGGTGCCAGGCCACGGCGGGGGACAAGGCTGAGAGCCGGCCTACGGCCCAGGCGGCAAGCAGGCAGACAAACAGCCAGGCGTAGGGGACATAGCGGATATCCACCACACCCAGTCGAGGCGCCGCCAGGTACATGACCAGGGCGGTGAGCAGGCCGAACAGTAAGAAACCGAGCACCCGCCGTTGCTCAAGGCGCGTTTCGCGCTCCTCCCGCTGTCCCGCCAGGAAGGAAAGCAGGCCGCCCACTCCGGCCAGGACGAAGAAAGGCACCAGCAGGGGCGGCAGGAACTCCTGGGGAGAAAGGATGTTCCAGGCCAGGTGGTACGAGGTTGTGTACTTCAGATTGCCGAGCAGGGGGACGAGCCAGAAGGCAAGAAAGCAGAAGCCGAGCCCGTAGACCCGCAGCAGGTAGAAGACCCGGCGCAGAAAGTTTTCGGTGCTGAGAACAAAAAAGAGCGATAGCGCCTCGACGAAGAGCAGCGTGTAGCCGTGGCTGAAACCGACCAGAAAGACGAGCAGCGCATTGGCCAGGACAAAACGGTTTTCCCGCACCCCACGGTAGAGGCCGCCCAGGAGTACGAGGGAGAGCGACATGCTGAGGCTGTAGGAAAACTCGCCGGCCAGGGTGCTCAGGAGGTTGCCGCCCCACATGGAGTTGGAGGCGTTGAAGAGGAAAGGCAGGGTGAAGGCCGCACCCAGGAGCGGCGCCGGAAAAGGAGCACGCAGAAGTCGCAGCATGAGCCAGGCGCAGGGGGGCAGCAGCAGGGTGCCCAGCAGAGTGCCGATCTTGAACGCCACCTGCAGGGGCAGGAAGAGATCGAGAAAGCACATGATAAGGAAGGGCAGCGGGAAATAGAACTGCAGCATGGGAAAGCCGGCGTAGTTGCCGGGGCTCCAGCCGCTTATCCTGAAACGTGGCAGAAACTCATGACGCAGGGTCTCCAGGGTGGCGTAATGGGAGGCCATGTCGCCGCCGGTGGCGATGGTCTTGGTCGCCGCGACGCCCAATTCGAGCTGCTCGTAGAGAAAAAGCTCCATGATGCCAAGGGCTGCCAGCTCAAAGAAGAGCCGGCCGTGGGCCCGGCGGCCCGACCCTCCGCCCGCGGCCGCGGCCAGCAGGCAGATTACCGCCAGCAGGGCCATGGCACCGGCGGTAAGGGGATTGTTTTTCCACAACGCCCCGGCCACAAGCCGCTGCCAGAGCGGCCGGGGTGGAAGCGGCAGGGTTTCCTGGACAAAGACCGGACCGGAGCTCTCTTCCGTCGATTCGGCCACCAGGAAGACCGGCTGCTCTTCCCACTGATCCCCCCCCTTACGTTCAACCTGGAAAGTGATTTCAGCAGAGCCTCCGGATTCCAGCACCACCGTCGCGCTCTCGGGCTGCAGGCGGATGGCCTCGGGACCATGGGTCCGTACCCGGAACTCGCCGCCCTTGCCTACGGCAGCCCGCAGGCGAAGGCGGAGCGTTTTCCCTTCCTGCTCGCTAACGGTTTCGATCTCCAACCCCGGCGGTTGCCCGGCGGTTTGCCCCAGGGTGACCAGGGCAAGGGCGACAGCGGTCTTTTCGCTGCCATCCGGGTGGCGGTAATAGAGGGTGAGATAAACCGGATGGGTGCCCCGCAAGGCGGCGGCGGGAAACAAATCTGCCTGGCTGGAGATCTCCTGTCCAGGCCCGAGGCTGTTGGCCAGCAGGCGGTAATTTTCGGTTTCACCGAGCACCGAACGCAGAACGATATGGCCCGCGGCTTCGCTTCCCTTGTTGCGCAGGTGCAGGTGCAGGGCCGGCGAACCGTCGTTGGCCGAGGCCCAGGCCGTGGTCTCCAGGGAAATCTGGCCGGCAAGGCAGGAAGAAGCGAAGAAGACGATGACGGCAACGAAGAGGAAGAGTGCAAGACCTGCGCGGCACGCCTGACGCAAAAACGTCGCCGACAGAAGGACTCTCCATGCCTTTTTGTTCACAATGCCGTTGTTGTGCCGCACCCTCTTTGCCCCTGTCCCTTCCAGCGTGAGCTGGGCCTTCACCGGCCGAGATTACGGAGTATCCGGTGTTTCGCCATCGATTGACCCTACCGTCGAGGTGTCCTATAATAGCTTTTTTCTTTATTCCCCGAAAGGTTCTGCCGGGCTCAAGGAGATAGTCGCCAACATGACCCGCTGCCCCCAAGCTCCTTGCCGGCAACCCTGAAAGACGGCGCTACGTCTTTATCGGTGACCGAAACTCAGGTCATAATTGATTTTATTTCAACCAGAAACCTGCTCACTCTCTTCAACCCGTCACGGATTCAACAAATGAAAAAAACAGCTTGTGCTTGCGGTACAGTATGGCCAGGAGGTCCGTCCAGCGACCGGCCACATTCCGAGCTTCTCGGTTGGGTTGTACTGCTCGCCGGAGCCTTCTTCTCTTTCCATGCCCTCGGCCTCAAACCGCCCCATGCCGACGAGGGGGTCTACGGTTTTTTCGTCAACCAGCTCTGGGAGCGGGGCTTTTATACCTAC
>JBFHWX010000273.1:0-3286 GCA_041599275.1 Desulfobulbales bacterium
GTCTGGCGCTGAGTCTAAACACTGGTATTATCGAAGTCAAGCACTGCAGATCCCCGGCCGCCTTTTTTGTTTTTTCTTGATTTAATGGCGCGGGTGGCCCATAGTCTCTCCATTTCCCACGCTGTCAGCCTTTTGCCCCGGGACACAAACGACATGTTCGCCCCCCACGCCTTTTTCGATCTCACAAACTTCGAGCACCGCGCCCTGTTCGCCGACGCCGCCTTTGTCTGGGACGCCCTGAAACGTCTCAAGGAGTATATGGCCGCCGCCCCCTGCCCGGAACTCGACCGGCGGCTGCTGCCCAATGGGGTGCCGTTGCCCCGGGCCGCGGTCTTTCACGAGGGAAAATGGATGTCAGGCGCCGACCTGCAGATCGAGTACGGCGACGCCACCCGCGGCAGGCTCCTGATCCGGCAGGGCTCCACCCTGCTCGAGGGTGCGAGCCTGGTGATGGCCGGCGCCGTGCTGGTGGGCGAGGGAATCGGCCTGGGGCGCGGGGTGCTGGTCGAAAGCGGCGCCATGGTGAAGGGGCCGGCGCTGATCGGCGACAATACGGAAATCCGCCAGGGCGCCTATCTGCGGGGCCACTGCCTGGCGGGCCGGCGCTGTGTGCTCGGCCACACCACCGAGATCAAGCACGCCATCTTCCTCGATGATGCCAAGGCCGGCCATTTTGCCTATGTGGGGGATTCGGTGATCGGCAACAACGCCAACCTGGGCGCCGGCACCAAGCTCGCCAACCTGCGCTTCACCGGCGGCGACGTGCCGGTGAAGACCGCCGCCGGGCCGGTCTCCAGCGGCCTCCGCAAGCTGGGCGCCATTCTGGGCGACGGGGTGCAGACCGGATGCAACTCGGTGACCAACCCGGGCACGGTGATCGGCCGCCGCTCGATCCTGCTGCCCAACACCACGGCGCCCTCGGGCTACCATGGGGCGAGCAGCCTCATCCGCTGAGCGGCGCAGGAGCCGTGCGCTGAAAATAATCGGCCAGGGCGAAGAAGAAACCAAGAATGATGCCGATGGTGAAAAACAGGCGAAACCGCCGCTCCCAGTCCATCTTTTCGCCGTACATGCGCTGGAAGAAGGAAACCACCAGAAAGGTGAGGCCGGCGGCGTAGGGAGCCGACGAGGCCAGTTGCCAGAGCGTGGCGGTCAGGGAATCCAGGGGCCGGCCGGCGGCGTAGCGCAGATTGAAAAGCACATAGAAGAGGCCGGCCGCAATCAGGGACAGCCGCTCGCCCAGTTGCCCGCCAACGGGCCCTGAACCGCGCTCTTTCGAATCCATAACACCCACTCCGTTACTCCCGGACCACCGATGAATCCACTTACCGCACTTCTCTTCCCCGACACCGCGCCGCCCGCAGCCACCCTTGGCGGCCTCTTTCTGTTCTGCGACGCTCTCCGCCACTACCTGCCCGTCGAAAAAAATGGCGAGGAGCCGCAGGCGGCCCCTGATCTTTTCACGGAACAGGGGCTTTGTCAAGGATATCCGCCCCTGCCCCTGGGCGCCGAGCTGCCCCGCTTCCGGCGGCTGCTCGCCGACATGCAGGCCCAGCGCCAGGAATTTCTCGCTCGCCTGGCATCCCCCCCCTCCTCAGGCCATGGCCGCCGGAGCGCGCCCAGCCGCGAGGAGAGCTCGGTGGGGTGCCTGGTGGCATCGCTCACCGGCAAGGAAAACAAAGCCGCCCCGGGCGAGGAGAGCGAAGAGACCCTGTGGCGGGCCCGGCTGGTGCTGGCCCTGGCCGAACAACTGCTCGAAGAGCAGCGGGAGATCGACCAACGGCTGGCGGATATCGCCGGCCAGGAAGAAACGCTCCGGGCCTTGATCCAAGGGGAGGAAGAGGAAGCCGACGAGGACAACGAGGCCATGACCGGCCTTTCTTCTCCGGCCCTGGCCCAGGGGCTGCCGCCGCAACTCTTTCACCTGCGGCTGCGGGCCTGGGCCCGGCTTCACCTGGCCGCGCCCCAGACGGATGCCGGTGTCGTCCTGCCCATCACCACCGAACCAGAAGCGGCGGCCCTCTTCGGCGAATACCAGGAAAAACTGAGCGGCAAGCCCCCCCTGGAGCTCTGCCGCCTGGCCCTGCCGGAGGTTGCAGCGGAAACCATCCTCGCCCGGCGCGACGGGTTCCGGCAGCGTTTGGGCAGCGAGCTCGAAAAAGTGGCCGCACTTCTCCAGAAGGGCAATGTTCCGGCAGCCTCGACTTTCGACACCCTGCAGACCGCCTGGGCAGCCGCCCTGGATGAATTTTTCCCGGAAGCGGGCTGTTCCCGCAGCCTGGTGCTCTCTTCCCTCGCCGGCAGCGACTTCAACGAGGTGCTGCGGCGCAGCGCCGGGCTTGCCACCCCGGCGCCGGCCGCCGGCCCCATTCTGTTCGCCGCGGTGCTTTGAGAGCTTTCAGTCCTTGCGGTGATAGGGGTTGATGGTGAGCACCGGGCAGGGCGCGCTTTTCACCACCTTTTCGGCCACCGAGCCGAACATGATCTTCTCGAGCCCCTTGTAGCCGTGGGTGCCCATGATGATCATGTCCATCTTCTCTTCCCGGGCCAGATCGACGATCACCTCGGCCACGTCACCGGAAAGCACCCGGCTCTCGGCCCCGGCCACTCCCTCGAGAAAGCTCGCCATCCGCCCTTCGGCACCGTGCACGAGTTCCTCCTCGAACTTGGCCACCGGCATGTGGGGCACGAAAAAACCCGAATAATCGTCGAAGCTCTGCACCACGAACACCACCAGCAGTCTGGCGCCGAAGGTGGAAGCGACCGCCGTCGCCGACTCCAGCACCTGCTTCGAGTTATCCGAAAAATCCACCGGCACCAGGATCTTCTTCACATCCATCATTCGGTATCCCTCCTCGACTTTTGTCTCTCTGCGTTGCCGGCCGCGAGCTCTGCCGACGGCCTCCCGGTTAATTGAAACCAGTGAAAATAACTACAAATAATTGTAAGCACAGATCCCCGCCAAACGCAACGCTTTCCCGCCCCCCTGGCCCGAAAAAAAGCACTCCCCGGCCCGCTCCCCTCGCTGAAGGCATTTCGTTTCGCCACTAAAGGCGGCCTGAAAAACCCAAAGAGATTGACCTCATCCAGCGCAAACAATATAATGTGCGGTGGCGTCCGCAATCGGCAGCGCCACGACATAATAAACCGCCGGCCTGGCCGGCTTTTTTTCTACCGGAGACAACGAAGTGGATTTCGAACCGAAATGGATCGCCTGGGAAGTCACCCGCCGCTGCAACCTCAAATGCGTGCACTGCCGCTCCTCCTCCGGGCTCGAGGCCAAGGA
>JBFHWX010000274.1:0-3279 GCA_041599275.1 Desulfobulbales bacterium
CTCACTCCCCTGGGGCTCGCCGAATTCTACTGGGGCCAGCAAAATTATTCGGCCTCCCGCCGGCATGGTTTGTTTTACCCGGCCTGCGAGTCAAAGTGCCGGCCGATCATGGGCTTTCTTCTCTGCGGTCTGGAGGAGCGCCAGTGAGCGGCAGCTTTCTTGTGGTCATTCATCACGACCCGCACATCGTGGTGGTGGACAAGCCCGGCGGGCTCCTTGCCGTGCCCGGCCGTGGCCCGGACAAACAGGACTGCGTTGTAAATCGGGTGCGCCGACTTTTTCCCGAGTCGATCGAGCAACCCGCTGTCCACCGCCTCGACATGGACACCTCGGGGCTCATGGTGCTCGCCCTCACCACCGGGGCCCACCGTGTACTCAACCGGCAATTCGAGGAACGAAAAGTCGGAAAAAACTACATCGCCCTGCTCGATGGGGTGGTCGAAGGGGAAACTGGCGAGATCCGTCTCTCTTTCCGGCTTGACCCGGACAACCGGCCCTATCAGGTCTTCGACCCGGTGCACGGCAAAATCGGCATCAGCCGCTGGCGCCGACTCGGGGTGGAAAACGGCCGCACCCGGGTGGAATTTGCGCCGCTCACCGGCCGCACCCACCAGCTCAGGCTGCACGCCGCCCACCCGCTGGGGCTGGGCGTGCCCATCGTCGGCGACCGGCTCTACGGCAACGGTAAACCAGGCGAACCGATGCTGCTGCACGCCGCCGGGCTCTCCTTCCATCATCCGGCCAGCGGCGAGCTGCTCTTGTTTCAGTCTCCGCCTTCTTTCTAAAGCGCGCTCTCGGTCCGTGGGGCGGACTTACCGGTGCTTTTCGGCGATCTTGGCGAACATCTGCACCAGGCCGGCGGTGAGGGTGAAGACCGACTTGATGTGCAGGTTGGTGGGGCAGCAGGAATCGAAGAGAATGGTGAGCTTCGAGCTGAGGTCGCCCTCGGACGCCTGGTAGCAGATGAGCAGGGGAATCTTCGGCAGGGGGTGGAGCAGAAGCGCGATGTCCGCCTCGTACCAGTCGATGGTTCTGCCCCGGAAGAGGTCGAGCAGATCGGTGAGCAGTCCCGGGTTGTCGTCGGCCAGTTTGCGCAGCGGCTCCTCGCAGCGGCTGTTGAACAAGCCCTGCCATTCGATGCCGCCGGGGATCTCGCGGAACGAGGTCCAGCGGCCGCTCGGCTCGGCGTGGGTGGAGTGGGTGAGGTAGGCCAGCAGCGGCGCTTGCACCCAGGAGATGATGTGGCATTCCGAGCTCATCTCGCCCCGGCGGTCGAGGACGAAATCCTTGCCCAGGGAGTTGATGCGGATGGAGTCACCTGTGACCCGGGCGCCTTTGAGAAGCGCCACCGCCTCGAAATCGAGGCTGGCCATCTTTTTTTTCAGTTTGTCGATGAATTCCGCCTGGTCGAGCTCCTGGCGGCCGGTGGTGCCGAACCTGGCAGAGAAACCGGCGAGCCGGCCGGGCTCGATGTCCGGGCAGTCGGCCAGCTTTTTGCCGCCCGCCACCACGCCGGCGGCAAAGGCCAGGCAGGAGGGCAGCAGGCATTTGCCGCAATTGGTCTGGGGCAGGATTTTATAGACGTCGAAGGTGGTGAATTTTTTCTGGCTCATGGTGGACCGGCGGCAAGGGTGGGAAGAGGGTTACAGCGCAGCGGCCAGCAGGCCGATGCCCAAGGGCAGCAGGAGAACGAGGCAGCAGCCCGGGCCGCAGCCGGGCCCATTTTTCTGTTCGTTCCGGGTGAGCAGTTCGAGTTCGAGGGCGTCGAGGCGGCCGTTGCCGTCGAGGTCCGGGCCGTCCAGGTGCTGTGGGTAGTTGGGGGGCATGTCCTGCCTACCTCCTTTTTTCAGATCCCGTCTTTATGCCATATTCCTGCTTCCTCTGCAAACGGAGGCGGGTATCTGGAAAACGGACTTGCCGGGCCAATGCCGGGCCGGTAATGTTGATCGGCAATGGCCGGTTTTTCCTCGATGCCGGTGCGGTCCGACCCCTTTCCCGCGGAAACTCTCCATGGCCCCCAGGATACAGAACCCGGATCTTGAGCTTGAACCAGGCTTCTCGGTCATCCAATCGAACCGCCTGGAAGACCTGCGGCATGTGGCGGTGGGCTGGCTCGCCGGCAATCCCCTCCGGCCCCTGGAGAACGAACGGATCGTGGTGCAGAGCAACGGCATGGCCCAGTGGCTGAAGCTCGCTCTGGCGGCGGACGACGGTTGCGGCATCTGCGCCGGCGTCGATTTCCTGATGCCGGCCCGCTGCCTGTGGGAGAGCTACCGTTCGGTACTCGGCGAAGAACTTATCCCCGAGAGTTCCCCCTACGACAAAGAGCGGCTGCTCTGGCGGATCCTCAGGCTGCTGCCAGGGCTTGCCGGGCACCAGGCCTTTGCGCCGCTGGCGGCCTACCTGGCCGATGACCGGGAGGGGCGCAAACGCTACCAGCTCGCCGCCAGGCTTGCCGACCTCTTCGACCAGTACCAGCTCTACCGGGCCGACTGGTTGGAGGACTGGGCCGCAGGCCGCGACCGCTTGGGCGACGGCCGCGGCAACATGCGGCCCCTTGCCGACGATCAGCTCTGGCAGCCCGAGCTCTGGCGGCGGCTGCGGGCCGATATGAGCCCGGAGAGCCGGGACTCGAGCCGGGCGGTGCTGCACCGGCGGTTTCTCGAGGCCGTGGCCGGCGCACAAACACGTCCTGCCGGCCTGTCCCGGCGGCTGGTAATCTTCGGCGTCTCCTCCCTGCCCGCCCAGGTGCTCGAGGCCTTCTCCGCTTTGTCCCGCTTCTGTCAGGTTCTTCTCTTTGTCCACAACCCCTGCCGCTACCACTGGGCCGACATCATCGAGGACCGCGAGCTGCTCCGGAAAGAGTGGTGGCGCCAGCAGAAAAAAAGCGGCCGGCCCGCCGAACTCGTCCCCGAGCTTTTGCACCAGCATGCCAACCCGCTGCTGGCCGCCTGGGGCAGGCAGGGCCGCGATTACATAGGGCTGCTTGCCGAGCACGACCGGCCCGACAGCTACCGCCACAACTTTGCCGAGATCGATCTCTTTTCCGTTCCCGCCGAAGCGGGAAAGGGCCCCAGCCTGCTGGGGCAGGTGCAGCGGGCGATCCTCGACCTCGCCCCCCTGCCGGAGCCGGGCGCCGAGAAGAACCAAGTGGCGGCGGGCGACCGCTCGATCGCCTTTCTCCTGGCCCACAGCCGCCAGCGCGAGGTGGAAATCCTCCACGACCGGCTGCTCGACCTTTTCGAGGCCGATCCCAATCTGCGGCCCCGGGACGTGATC
>JBFHWX010000275.1:0-3247 GCA_041599275.1 Desulfobulbales bacterium
CCAGACCCTTGCCGCGCTGATCGACCGTTTTTTAGCCGAAAACCGCGAGATGATGGCAGAACCTGCCATCGAGAGCGCCGCCTTCGGCATCGCCGCCGCCGTCACCGGGCCCAGGGTGAGTGGCGTCAACCTGCCCTGGCCGGTGGACGCCGAAGAGTTGAAAAAACGCTACGGCTGGTCGCGGGTCACTTTGATGAACGATCTGGTGGCCATGGCCATGGCCATCCCGCTCCTCGACGACCACCAGAAACGGCTTCTGTTTCCCGGCGATGGAACGGCATCAGGGGGCAACATCGCTCTTATCGCCGCCGGCACCGGCCTTGGCGAGGCGCTTCTGGTGCAACAGGGCTTTCGTTATCTGCCGGTGCCGTCGGAAGGCGGGCACAAGGATTTCGCTCCCCGCACCGAGACCCAGATGGCGCTTTACCGCTACCTGGCTGCCCGGCACCAGCATGTGAGCCTCGAACGGGTGGTTTCCGGCCGGGGGCTTGCCGCCATCCACGATTTTTTGCGGCAGCGGCAATCTGCTCCCCTGCCCTCCTGGCTGGCCGAAGAGCTTGCCGAAAGCAAGGACCCGGCGGCGGTGGTCAGTGCCGCAGCCCTGGCGAACCGCGACCCGGTCTGCGTCGCCGCCCTCGAACTGTTCGTCGCGGTGCTGGGGGCGGCGGCCGGCAATCTGGCCCTGCAGGGTGTGACCACCGGCGGCGTCTACCTCGGCGGCGGCATCTGCCCAAAGATCCTGCCCTTTCTGGAGACGGAGAACTTCCGGCAAAATTTTCTCGCCAAGGGTAGAATGCGGCCGCTGCTCGAAAAAATGGCGGTGGCGGTGCTTCCCGACCCCTCCATCGCCCTCCAGGGCGCCCTGGTGCAAAGCGAATTGGCGGCCCAGGAGCTGTAACATACCGCAATGTTATCCAGCAAAAGGCGCATTGACCTTTCAGTGCGCGATGATTAGTGTGCCGTGATGGATCCGGCAGAAGTAAAAAGAATTTTGCTTATTTTTTTCTTTCTCGTTGCCCTCAGCGTAGGACTCTGCCTGGGGTTTGACCGCCTTTTCAAGTCAACCCCTGAATTGCAACCCCAACCGCTCTGACGACTTCGCAATTCTGCGCCGGTCGGCGGCAATCCCTGAAAGATTTTTTTCAACACCGGCAGAGAAAGCTCTGCGCCGATCTGCCCTTTGGAGGAGTTTCATGCTGAACGCCTGTATTGCCCATCTCGACGAAAAACACACCTGCCCCCACTGCCAGACCCTGCTCACCTGCTGCAACACGCCGCCTATCCACGTGGGCGACGGCCTCGGCTGGGGCACCGAATACATCTACATCTGCTTGAACGACGAGTGCCCGCTGTTCGTGAACGGCTGGAAGTTCATCGAGGAGCAGTACGGCCACTCGGGCTCTTACCGCTACATGATCGTGGCCGGCGAAAAAAGCGGCTCGGCGATGATGGTGGGTAGCCCGGAGGCCTTCAAAGGCTGCACCGTCGACGTCGAAAGCCTGAAGCTGCAGAACAAACGCTACGCCAGGGAAAAAGAGGCCATGGCCCAACTCGACACCTGCGTTGCCGACAAGAACCTCGAGCCGCTCCTCACCCTGCTGCTCGACGAGGGCGCCCACATCGACAGCCGCACCAAGGCCTGCGGGCTGCTCGCCGAGTTGAGCGACCTGGCCTGCATAGACCCCCTGCGCAACCACAAAATCGCCAACGAAGGGTTGCAGGCGGCGGTCAACCTGGCCATCGGCCAGATCCTCAAGGCCAACTTCAAAAAGGAATGCCCTTACTGCGCCGAGGTGATCAAGGCCCAGACCAAGGTCTGCATGCACTGCAGCAAGGATCTGTAAGGAAAGGTAGAGCCCTGCCAGCCACTTTCTCCTTGCCAAACCGGCAGTCATTTAGTATAGATGGCGTCCATATCACGATGGTGGGCGTGGCTCAGTTGGTTAGAGCACCGGGTTGTGGCCCCGGAGGTCGTGGGTTCAAGTCCCATCGCTCACCCCAAGAAATCTTCCGGCTTCTGTCGATGAAGTACATAGACCCGCTTCCTGCAAAGGAGGCGGGTTTTTTGTTGTCAGGTCCAGGTAAATCCATTGAAAGCGGCGATTGTAACGGGTAGGAGAACGGGTAGAAGGTTTTTCCCATGGAATTTCTTCTACCCGTTGGACGGCCCTGCAATCTTGCACAACGGCGGACAGTTTTGCTCTTCCGGCTCCCTTCGATGCCAGGCCCAGTCTCTTTGGCTGATAAATGGAATTTGCCCGGTGCAACATGCACTCGCTTTCCCTTCCCCCTACACCATTGCTCGCTCCGACCCGCCCTGGTCGAGGAGATTTCTGTGTATAACAAAAATATTGCGCTGACCTCGCATGGGGCTAATAATGGTTGGGCTTGAGGAGGTGCGATTAGGTGGGCCGCCTCCATAAAAAATCTATCTCGTTTTTTCAGTAATCTGCCCATCTCAGGTCTGGTACCTCTAACACGTATCCAAGGAGATAAGAAGATGCAAAGACCGAGTCTGCCGGCCCCTGTTTTCGTGGAGAGGTTCAGATTCAGATTTTCTCGGTTTGTCCTGTTGCTAGCGTTTGCCGCCCTGCTGATTGAGTGGGCCACGATGCATGCCGTTGTGCGTGCGCAGCAAACCGGCAAGGACACCATGCCCCCCCGCGGTCATGTGGAATTCCTTTTTTCCGGGAGTCCCGGAGCAGCTCTGAGCGGCAGCGAACTGGAACGTTTCATTACGCTGAACCGTCAACAAGATCTGCTGGTCATGCCGGCTACTGGTGTGGATACCCCCCTGGCACCCTGTGCCTTACTCTCGGCGGCAAAGATCGCAGATCTCGCCAATGTAATGTTCTGGGGAGTAAGGCAGCCCCATGGCATGGGCGTTTTCTACCCTTCGGCCGATTCGAATATCCTTGGGCTTTACGATTCGGACTTCATTCGTGCCGAAGGAACGCTTTCAAAAATTAAACCACACAAATCCGCAGATATACTTGCTAGACTTATCGTTCACCAATCCTGGCGGCTGAGTACGCAATTGAACACCTTGCTGGCGTCCATGACCCAGGGGGAATGCCTGCAGCTTCTGGCAAGCCCGGAAAAGACGACGGAACGAATGAAGGCGTTGGATCCGGCCAAAGCGGTGCAGAGCCACGCAGCTCCCGTATCCGCTTACATCTCGACCTACACCAAAGAGACCGGAGACTCGTTCCTGTCTGCGTTGCCCAAGAAAAACTTCCTGGCCAGC
>JBFHWX010000276.1:0-3231 GCA_041599275.1 Desulfobulbales bacterium
CAAGCCCCATGGCGCAGGGGCAGGCGATGACCAGCACGGCGATGAAGATGCGAAGCGCAAAGGTAAAATCGGCCTGGCCCACAAAGAACCAGAGAAGACCTGCCAAAATGGCAAACACCATGACGATGGGCACGAAGTAGAGAGAGATGCGGTCGGCCAGGTTGGCAATCGGCGCCTTGGAGCCCTGGGCGTCCTGCACCATGCGGATGATGCGGGCAAGCACCGTGTCGCCCCCCACCTTCTCGGCCCGCACCCGCAGCACCCCGTGCTTATTGAGGGTGCCGCCCACCACCCGGTCGCCCTCGCCTTTCGACACCGGCAGACTCTCGCCGGTGAGCATGGACTCGTCCACCGAGGAGCTGCCCCGCTCCACCCTGCCGTCCACCGGCAAACGCTCGCCGGGACGAACGAGCAGCAGGTCGCCGGGCTCTATCTCGGCCACCAGGATCTTGACCTGCTCCTCGCCGGTATCGCCTCCGCGCAGCAGGGTCGCCTGGTCCGGAGCAAGCTCCATGAGCTGGCGGATGGCGTCACCGGTCTTTGCCTTGGAGCGGGTCTCGAGGAACTTGCCGAGCGAAACGAGAGCGATCAGCACGCCGGCCGACTCGAAGTAGAGGTCCATCACCCGGGCCATGGCGTCGTAGCCCAGCCCTATCTCCACCAGGTTCCAGGTGGAGTAGACAAAGGCGGCGCCGGTGCCGATGGCGATAAGGGAATCCATGTTGGGCCCGCCTCTGAGGAGACTCGGGATGCCCACCTGGTAGAAACGGCGGCCCGACCACATGATCGGCAGCACGAGCAGAAACTGGGTGAAGGCGAAGACAAAGGGCGCGTGGTGCGGGTCGAGGAAGCGGGGCAGCGGCATGCCCAGCATCTCACCCATGGAAAGCACAAGGAGAAGGCCGGCAAACAGAAAAGCCGGCACCAGTTCGCGCTGCATGCGGGCCAACCGCTCCTCCACCTGCCGCTGCCGGTCGCCCAGGGCCTGGTCCGGGCCGGTCAACGGCAGGGCTTCGAAGCCGAGCTTGGCAATGGCCTCACGGATCTGGCGCTGGCTCACCCGGGCGGCATCGAACCGCACCGCGGCCCGCTCCGCCGCCAGGTTGACGGTTATTGCCGAAATCCCCTCCATGGCCCCCACCACCCGCTCGATGCGGGTCGAGCAGGCGGCACAGTGCATGCCCTTGATGGCCAGATCGAGCCTGGTCTCGGCCTCGGGCAGAACCAGTTCGAAACCGAGTTCCTTGACCCGACCGGCGATGTTCTCGAGGGATACCCGGGCCGGGAGCCATTCAATCTCCAAAGTTTCCGCCGCCAGGTTGACCGCGGCCCGCTGGACGCCGTCAACACCACCCAGCACCCGCTCGATGCGGGTGGAGCAGGCAGCGCAGTGCATGCCTTTCACGGCCAGGCGGAGTTTTTCCGCTTCATTTTTTCCTTCTTCGGCCATTAAGGGAAATCTCCTGTGCAAAGAAAAAATACAACTTGATAATGATTACTATATGCAGTATTCTGCTTTTCGCCAACCACACATTTCGTTGCCTGCCGGCCGGCGCTGCGGCTGCCGGCACCAGGGAACTCTATTGCCAACCATGAACAAATACAAGGAGAACGACCATGGCAGTTTTCAAATGCGAGAAATGCGGCGCCACCAAAGAAGGACGCTGCAAGCCGAAAAAATGCCCCTCCTGCACCGAGACCGGCTGCATGCAGAAGCAGGAAGAGGCTGCCAAGCCCGCAAGCGGCTGCGGTTGCGCCTGCAAGGGCAAGAAGTAATCCCACCGGAACGGGAGCACCGCCTTCTCGACAAGCGGCGCTCCCGCCTCCTCATGATTCCGCCGGCATTCCCCGGCCAGCCACCCTTTCCCGTTGACATCTCAAAAGATTTCCTGCATTCTATGCTGGCGAGCACTACCAGGCGCCCGTTCAGAAACACCCCGGTGATGCCTGCCGGCGGTGGCGCGCACCGGGCGGCTTTCACGGGAGACGATGGGGCGAACCAGAGCAGGGCATACTTTCTCACTGCGGCTCATCTGCGCGGCATTCCTGCTCGCCTGCACACTGCTGACCGCTTCATCCCTGTGGTGGAGCCTGCGCCTCTACCAGCAGGAAAATCTCCAGATCCTTCTGCACACCGCCCGCAACACCGCCACCCAGGCCGCCCTCTACCGCAACTGGAACACCGCCCTGGGCGGCGTCTACGCACCGCTTTCCGATCTGGTCGCGCCCGACCCCCGGCTGTCCCACCTGCCCGAACGCGACCTGACCACGCCTTCCGGCGTCCTGCTCACCCTGGTCAACGTGCCGGCCATGTTCCAGCAGATCAATGCCTTGAACGCCGGCCCCTCCTGCAGCACGGTCCGCATCGTCTCCCTCCGGCCGATGCAGCCGGAGCTCACGCCCGATGCCTGGGAAAAAACGGCTCTTGAAACCCTGCGGGACGGTAGCCAGGGAGAATTCAGCCAACTTCTGCGTACCGACAACGGCGAAACCTTCCGCTACCTGCTGCCCCTGGAGGCGGACCGCGGCTGCATCAAAACCAGAATGAAGGAAAACGTCAAACTGGGCGACATGGTGGCGGGGATCAGCGTCCTGCTGCCGGCCGCTTCCCTGGCCGGCGCCTCCGGCCTGCACCGCACCCTGCTCTGGTCCGTGCACGGCGCCGTCTGGCTCCTTGGCACTCTGGGCATCGTCGCCGCCTTCTACGCCCTGAACCGCCAGTTCAGCGCCCGCAGGAGCGCCGAATCCGAGCGGCAACTGCTGCTCGACTCGGCGGGCGAAGGGATCTTCGCGGTGGACACCGACGGCAACCACACCTTTGTCAACCCGGTCGCCGCCCAGATGCTGGGCTACCGAGTGGAGGAGCTCCTGGGCCGCAACTCCCACGCCCTGGTCCACGCTACCCGCCCCGACGGCACGCACTACCCCGACACCCAGTGCCCCATCTACGCAGCCTTCAAGGAAGGGGAAGTTTTCCGGGGCGAGGACGAATTCTTTTGGCGCCGGGACGGCTCCTTCTTCCCGATCCAGTATACCAGCCGCCCCCTGCTGCGGGACGACCAGGTGATCGGCGCCGTGGTCACCTTCATGGACGTCACCGAAAAGAAGCAGGCCGAACAGGAGCTGCGGGCGAGCCGCGCCCGGCTGCAGGCCACCTTCCGGCAGGCGGCGGTGGGCATGGCGCTCCTCGACCTCGAGGGCCGCTGGCTGGAGGTGAACGACCGCTTCTGC
>JBFHWX010000277.1:0-3206 GCA_041599275.1 Desulfobulbales bacterium
GTCGCGGACGTCGGTGAAGAAGCCGCTCGCTTCGAGAATCTCGGCGATGCACTGGATCCGGCGCCGGCGCTGCAGCGGCGTGGTGCCGCCGCCCTTGAACCTGAATTTTATGTAATTGGAGCGGCTGTCCAGGCCGCAGACCGTGTCCACCATGGTGAAGTGGAAGTCCATCCGGGCGTTGAGGTTCAGGTAGTCGCGGGTGATGATTGCGTAATTCGGCAGGCCCACCGGGCGGGCCGAGGCATGGTCGGTGAGCCAGTTGGAGACCACCGAGCCCACCGCCACGCCGCCCTCGGCCTTGTTCCAGTTGAGCCCCGGCGTGGCGACCCCCCGCCAGAGGGCGGCGAGCGGCGCCGAGACGACCTCGGAGCTTTTCACCGTGCGGCCCCGGCGGCTCTTCTCCCGCAGGCCGCCGCCGAGGTCGATGAGGGTGATGAAGAAGGGTACCTCGCTTTCGAGGTGAAACACGGCGCCGCTGGTCTGCTCGAGGGTCTCGTCGCCGGACTCGAACATGGCGAGCACCACCTTCTCGTGGATGAAGCGCACCATGTCGTGCAGGGTACGGCACTCGCGGACGTTGAAGGTGGGGCCGTAGGCGTCGGTGAGGTTCAGCGGCACGATGAGCTCGTGCAGGGCTGCGGCCTCGGGGCGCATGGCGCTCTCCTGCCCCGCGGGCTTGCCGGGCTGGAGGATGGGTTGCGGCAGCCGGGACGCCCGTTGTCTGTCGCCGTCGGTGGCCTGCCAGACCCGGCCGCCCACCGTGTCCACCACCACCCACTGGTTGTCGGCCAGCACCGTCATGCCGGTGCCGAGGCCGGTCAGCATCGGCACCCCGAATTCCCGGGCCACGCAGGAGAGGTGATCCACCGGATTGCCGAGATCGACGAGCACACCGCTCGCCCTGCGCAGGGCCGGCACCGCGTCCACCAGGCTCTGGTGGAGAACGAGAACGTAGGGAGGTGCCGGTGGCCGGTCGAGGTCGCGCCGGGAGCGTACCCGCCAGATTTTCCCTGCCGCCTCGCCATGGCTTGCGACCTCGCCGCCCGAGAGCAGCAGCTCGCGGCCTTCACCGGCATAATCCCGGGGGCCGGCGGAACCGGCGAGCCGAAAGGGCCGGGCCTGCAGGACCACCGGTCGACCCTCCTCGTCCAGGGCCCACTCGATGTCCTGGGGCGCGGCTGCCCATTTTTCGATCTCGAGCCCCCACTTCACGAGAAGCGCCAGGGTCGTTTCGTCGAGCACCGGCCGTTCCCGCAGGCCAGGCTCCACCTCTTCCTCGCCCACGTGGCCGGACGGCAGGCAGACCAGCCGCCGCTCCTTGCGGGCGATGGTCGGCGCTCCTGCCTCGCCACCGCTGCGCGATGGATGGTAGATATCGGTCATGGCGGTGCCGGCCACGGCCGATTCGCCCAGGCCGTAGACGGCGCTTGCCAGCATGCGGCCGCTCTCCGGCCGGTTGGGATCGACGGTGAAGAGAATGCCGGCGCCCCGGGCCCGTACCATGGTGCAACAGAGCACGGCCAGATCGAAGGCGAAGGGCTCGAGCCCGGCGTGCTGCCGGTAGCAGAGGTTGCGGCTCGCAAAGGAACTGGCCACCACCTCCTTGAAGGCGGCAACCACGGCCTCCGGGGTGGTGCAGTTGAGGACCGATGTGTACTGGCCGGCAAAGGAATGGCTGCGGCTGTCCTCGGCCACGGCGCTGGAGCGCACTGCGATGCCGCGGCCTGCCCCGGCGGTGAGCAGAGCCCCGGCGGCGTCGGTGAGTGCCGCCTGCAGCACGGCGGGCAGCGGGGCCGCGAGGATTTCCTGGCGGATCTCGGCCTCCAATGCCGGCGGCAGATGGTCGGCACCGGTGGTCAGAAAGGGCCGCAACCTGGCCATGAGCCGGAAGAGGAGCCCATCGTGGTCGAGAAACAGGCGGCAGGCGGCCACCGGCACCACGAAGCCGGCCGGCACCCGGTAGCGTTTGGTCTGCCGCAGGGCGGCAAGGGTGACAGCCTTGCCGCCGACGCTCGAGCGCATCTCGGGCCGGATTTCGTCGAGATCGACGGTGTCGGGCAGGGTGGCGGTGGTAGGCAGCAGGGCGAGGAGCTCGTCGATCCGGGTCGCCAGCCGGTGGTGGAGAAGCAGCAGGCTGTCCTGGTTGCCGGCGCCCAGGCGCGCCAGCTTGTCGACCAGATCGCCGGTGACCTCGAGCAGATCGCCCAGTTCCTCGGCCAGCCGGGCGTCGAGCTCTGCCGCCCGCAGCCGTACGCCGATGTCGGTAAGCAATGCCACGGCCCGGTTGTTGTCGTCGAGCAGGCCGCGGAACACGTGGTAGCGGGCCTTGAGGCGGTCGAGGAGAAGCGCGGTGCGTTCTTCCTTCTTTCGGCGCCAGGTGGCAAGGGGATGAAGGAACCAGGCCACGTTCATGGCGTCTCCTGCGGCCGGCCGCGGCGGATCCGGGCCAGGAAGAGCTCGAAGAAGCGTTCCACCGCGGAGTCGTCCGCCATCCGCACGTCGAGCTGGCGGGTGAAGCCAATCAGTTCGCCGAGCCGGGAGAGGGTCTCCTCCATGTGCTCGGGGGCGAGCATTTTCACCTTGGCCACCAGCAAATCGCCCTGGCGCTCGACCCGGAACTGGAGGGAAAGCAGCACCCGGGCGATGAGTTCGAGGCGCCGCAGTCGCTTGGGCTCTTCGGCCATGCCGCCCACGAACCGGAAGTAGATGTAGTTGTCGTCCGGGTCGGCGGCCAGGTAGGCGTCGATGACGTTGAAGTGATACCCCAGCCGCAGCGAGAGGTTGCAGTAGTTTTCCGCCAGGATCGCCAGGTTCTCGCCGGAATAGTGCGGGCCGCCGGCAAGCGCCGCCAGCGGCCGGCCGAAGCTGCTCATGAGATCCCGGAAACCGAAGGGCACCGGCTCCCGGTCCCATACCGTCTTGTCGGCAAGTCCGGCGAGCAGCGCCCGGAAGGGCAGGCTGCGGATCGCCTCAACCGACACCTTCTTTCTTTCGCCGGCCCGTGTCGGGTCACCATCGAGCCCACCGCCCAGATCGATGAGTTGCAGGGAGATCGGGATATCGGCCGCCAGTTGCGGGCCGTCGGCAGTCCCGGCAACGCCGGGCTGGGAGTGGGCGGCGATCAGCGCCTCCACCGCTTTTTCGTGGCAGAAGCGCAGGATGTCGTGGAAGGTCCGGCACCCTTCAGGCCGGAAGGCAGGGGAAAC
>JBFHWX010000278.1:0-3191 GCA_041599275.1 Desulfobulbales bacterium
CCGGAAAACTACCCGCCGGGCTATCCTCCCCTGTTGAATCCGCCGGTCTGGGGCGAGGCCGCCTGGGATCCCCAGGGCGACGTGGTCAAGTGTAACAACTGCCACGACAAGTGGCCACGCTACGATTCCCACGACTATCACCTGGTGCGTCGTATTTTCTGCGACGTCTGCCATTTCGGCGTGGTGGACGATGTCAACGGAGACGATGATTTCGAAACCATCCTCGACCGCCGCCGGCACGCCAACGGCGAGTACGACGTGATCCCGGCGCCGACCTATACCAAACCCAACGGCACCCAGATGGCCAATTTTTTTATCTATACACCGGCCCCTGGGGGCGGCACCTGCTCGAGCAATCTTTGTCACCAGGATTACCGCTTTACGGATCCAAAAACCTGGGGCAACCGTGCCATCCCAACCGAACTCGCCCCCTTTGTCTCCTGGTCACCGAGCGGAGCCCAGCAGTGCGGCGTGGGGGGGAGTATTGGGCGGAACATCCAGTTCTCTTTGGCCCCAAACTGCACTTATTGCACCTCACCCTACACCCTGTCGGTGAACTGGGGCGACAATCCCGCCGACCCCGATACCCTCACCGATATCCAGGCCACCAGCGCCATCCATACCTACAATTACAATTATAATCCGGCAAATCCTGCCGATCACCCGGACCGGCTTTACACCATCAAGTGGCGCCTGAAGGACGCCGAAGGCATCACCATTCCGGCGCCGGATCCTCGCGAGACCAGGGTGGTGGTCTGCCCCCAGGCCAACACACCGCCCAGCTTTTCGGTGAGCTATTGCGCCGGGACGGACCCGAACACCTATGACATCGTGGTGACCCTGTCCAACGCCGTGGACCCGGATTACAACGCCGGCAGCCACGATCCGGCTTACCCGGCCAAGGTCCAGATAAACTGGGGTGACTTCTCCTCGGACGTTTACAACGTCACTCTCACCAATGTGCCGTCTACCCATCAGTTCACCCATACCTACCCCCGCTCCGCCTATTGGTGGATCGACATCGACATCGACGACAACGCGCCGGAGCAGGGCTACGTTAGCGGCACCTACCATTCGGTGAAGGTGGAAAAAACCCGCACTCTATACGGCGGGGTGTATTGCCCGTAGAGGGATGAGTACAACCGATTATTTCAAAGGGCATCATGACGCGGGATCTGAATAAAAGTGCAGTGGTATTAGTTTTCTTTGTATGGATTTCGGTGGTTTCTGCCGCCTTCGCCGCCATCGACGCGCCGCACAACGACTCGAACCACATCTCCTGCGGTTCCTGCCACAATTCGGGCGTGCCCAATTCGCCCCTGTGGGTGGCGGGCGCCGATATCAACGCCTTCTGCATGGCCAACTGCCACGGCGAGGTTACGCCACCTTATTCGGGTACCGCGGCACCGCTCGCCATTGCCCATTCGAGCGTCAATACGAGCGCTCAGTACGGCTCCTGGGCCACCCAGTGCACCGACTGCCACGATCCCCACAACCAGCGCCAGAAGTTGTGGAAGGGGAGCCACGCAGCGGATCTCTACCTGGCCCGCGGCACGGTGACCGGTTATTCTTGCTACGACGACCTGGACGGTAATCTCGTGCAGGACGGAGGCGAGGAGGAGTGCCAGGCCAAGCTCGGTGGTGGCAACTCCCTGCTGCAGCCGGTGAGCGTGCTCACGGTCTCGGGGGTGAGTTTCAAGAGCGGCTGGGACGCCTCCGGCATCGTCGAGAAGACGGCCCCGGATCGAAGGGCAGTGGTTTTGCCCAACACCGGGCGCACCGCCTTCAACTATCCGGTGATTGCCATGGATGGCGCCACGGTCACGGTGGAGGGCAACGTCGGGCCGCTCTACAAGTACGCCCTGCCGCCCACTTCCTTCGGCATCGTTTACGGCCAGTTCATCCAGCAGGTGGTCGATTACCCGGGAACAGGAAGATACGTCAAATTCTTCGACAACTCAGGCGTCCACGGCTTTGCCAATGACGAGTCCGGCACCGAGGTCGATCCCACCCCCACCGGCATCTGCCAGGTCTGCCATACACAAACCAACCACTGGCGCAACGACGGCACCCGGGCCGATCACTATTCCGGCCAGAACTGCACCGCCAACTGTCACAAGCACGATGTCGGCTTTGCCCATGGTGCCGGTGCCGGCGGCACGGGTTGCGACTCCTGCCACGGCCACGATGCGGGCTACGAGTATGAACCGGGCCTGTTCAGCGAGGGCCGGGGTTCGGCGCAGAGCCATTCGACCCATACCGAAAACGACCTTGATGACCTCAAGGGGCCGAACATCGGCTGCGGTGGCTGCCACGACACCAACAATTTTCCCTATTTCGCTTCCGGCTCCGGCACCGACGACGACGGCGACGGTTTTATCAACCTTGACGAAACCAATGTCTGCAACCCCTGCCACAGCCAGGGCGGCCCCTTTGACGGGGTGAACGCCGCCGCCATCGGCGCCAAGAACAACTGGAAAACCGGCGTTTATGATGGCAATTCGCTACGTTTCGGCAAGGAAAAATGGTGCGTCAGCTGCCACGATTCCGGCATCTCGGTGATCGGCGGCCGGCAGGCCCCGGACGTGGCGGGCAACAACGGCACCTATGGCTATTACAAGTCCGGACATGGCTATTTCCTCACCGAATGCGGCTCCTGCCACGGCCTGGCCATGGACCACAACTTCGACGGGGTGCAGACCTATGACAAAGACTTTGGCAGCCTCAGTTACAAGCAGGGCTTCCGCCTGAGTGACGTGAACGGCCAGGACCCGATGAATGTTCCTGATACGGGGGTCGGTTGTGATTACACTTCGGCACAGTACGGCTTATGCCTTTCCTGTCATAGCGAACAGGCTCTGTTCCAGGACATGCAAAGTTCAAATATGGCTGGTTGCGGTTCTCCGTACAAGAATGCCGCTTCGGTTATTACCTCTTTCAGCGAACGCTCTTCAGTACCGGCGAAGAATCTGCATTGGTACCACCTCGGCAATGTCATGAGGTATGATTCCGATCGTGACGGGGTATTTGTGGGCGATTCCTGGTTGAGCTGCATGGGCTGCCACAACCCCCACGGCGAGGCAAAGGCCGACAACACCACGCCCACGGTCCGTATGACCAAGGGTGAGCTGAATTTTACCACCGGCACCGATGGGACCGGCGACTATGGCGAGGGGCCTGGTGCGGTCGAA
>JBFHWX010000279.1:0-3185 GCA_041599275.1 Desulfobulbales bacterium
CTGCGCCGTGGACGCGGTGAGCACCGCCAACCGGGCCCTGTTCAAGATCTGCACCGCTCTCGGTCTGCGGCCCGACGCGGTGGTCGGCCACAGCAGCGGCGAGCTCGCCGCCCTGGAGGCGGCCGGCGCGGTGCGCCTGGAAAGCGACGAGGAGGTGCTTTCCTATATCCGGATCGGCAACCAGATCATCGAGTCCCTGGCCGAGGCGGAGGACATCCCCCACGGCCGCCTGCTGGCGGTGGGCGGGGTGGCGAGGGCGAGCATCGACTCCGTGCTCGCGGACACGGAAGGCTTTCTCCGCCTGGCCATGGCCAACTGCCCCCACCAATGGGTGCTTTGCGGCACCGACGAGACGGTGGCGACGGCGGAGACGGCCCTCCGGCAGCAGGGCGCCATCTGCCAGGTTCTGCCCTTTGCCCGGGCTTACCACACGGAACGCTTCGAGCCGGCCCTGCAGCGGCTCTCGCACCTCTACGAAAAAGCCGTTTTCCAGGCGCCCGCCGTGCCCCTCTACTCCTGCCTCAGCGCCGCTCCCCTGACGGCCGGGCCGGACGAGATCCGCCGCCAGGCCCTGGAGCAGTGGGTGAAACCGGTACGCTTCGACGAGACCATGGCCCGCATGTACGAGGACGGTGTCCGCCTCTTCCTCGAAATCGGTCCCCGCTCGAACCTCACCGGCTTCGTGGGCGACGTGCTGAAAGGCCGGCCCCATTGCGCCGTGGCCACCAACGCTCACCACCGGCCCGGCCTGCACCAGCTCCTCTTCGCCCTCGGTCTGCTCGCCGCCCACGGGGTCGACTTCGAGCCGGCCCGGCTCTTCGCCCGCCGCGGCCTCAGCCCCATCGCAGCGGAACCCGGCAGCCCGGACGGCAAAAACGAAGGACTCGTTCTCGAGCGGCAGCTGCCCATGCTGGATCTTTCTGGGGCCGACCTTTCGTTTCTCAGGAAAGAGCCGCCAGCGGGTTACGCGCCGGATCAGGCGGCAGCGTCGGCGCCCCCGACCGGGCCGGAATGGACGGTACCGGTCGACGCCGAGGCCGACCCCGCCCTGGAGAGCTATTTCCAGACCATGTCCCATTTCCTCGAAGTCCAGCAACGGGTCATGGAAAACTCGCTGGCGGCGCCGGCAGCCCGGCGAGCCACGGCATTGCCCAGCCATCAGGCCGCCGGCAGGCTCACCTCGGTTGCCGAGCCTTCGCCCCAGCCGCCGCCGGCCCTCCGCCCTCCTCCCTCCGTTCCTGCCGGCCTTGACCCGGCATCCCTGCTTCTGGAAATCGTCAGCCAACGCACCGGCTACCCGCAGGACATGCTGGCCCTCGACCAGGATATGGAGGCCGAGCTCGGCATCGATTCCATCAAGCGGGTCGAGATCCTGGGCGCCCTGGTCAAGGAGCTGGGCGAACCGGCAAGCGAGCTCGGCTCCGAGCTGCAGAGCGCCCGCACCCTGGGCCGGATCATCGACCTGCTGGCCACCCATGCCGGCAAAAACGGCAGCCGGTCCACCACAGCAGGCGAAGAGTCCCGTGACCCAACGGCGCCGGAGCGCAGCCCGGCACTCCCTGTCCGCCAGCTTCTTCTGCGGCTGGTGAGCGAGCGCACCGGTTACCCGGAAGATATGCTGGGCCTCGATCAGGACATGGAGGCCGAGCTCGGCATCGATTCGATCAAGCGGGTCGAGATCCTCGGCGCCCTGGGTAAAGAACTGGGCCGCGGCGGCGATGCGAGCGACGGCGACCTGAACCGGCTGCGGACCCTGGGCGGTGTCATCGACTTCTTCGAACGCCCTTCCGGCCCCCCTCCGGTCCCGCTTCAGGCCCATCCGCTTCTCGACGAAGTGGTTATGGATAAAGACGGACGCAGACTCACGGCCCGCCGGCTGTTCGACCTCGAGCGGGATCCTTACCTGCGCGACCACAGCCTGGGCGGCAGCGTTTCCCGACAAGATCCAGAACTCTGCGGGCTGCCGATACTGCCCTTCGCCCTTGGGCTCGAACTGCTGGCCGCGGCGGCGGCGCCACTGTTTCCTCGAAGAATCCTCACCGGCTACCGTGATGTCAGGGCCCTGGACTGGCTCCTGCTCACGGATTCGCCCCTGCCCCTCCGTGTCGAGGCGGAAAGTGACGAAAACGGCGAAAGCGCCCAGGTGCGGCTCTTTGCCGACGACCAAAATCGAGAGCGGCTGGTTCTGCAGGGCAAGGTTCTCTTCGCAGACACCAGGCCACCGGACGGCACCGGACCCATTGGCGCCGAACCCTCATGGCGCACCGAAAATCTCCCGTCCGAACTCTACCCCCTCGTGCTCTTCCACGGCCCCGCCTGGCAGGGTATCCGCAGACTCGAAGCCTGGGGGGAGTCCGGCGCCCTGGCCCACCTCGGCATCCCGCCGCCGCTTATCCCGACCGAGCGCGGCGAAAGGCTGCTGGCAGCACCGCAGGCCCTCGACGCCGCCGGCCAGGTGGTGGGCGCCTGGGCGTCCCGTTTCCTGGACGGCCAGTATGTACTCTTTCCGGTGTCGGCGGACGAAATTGTTCTCCACGGCGATCCTGGCGCAGCCAGCCGCTGCAAAACCGAGAGCAGGGTGGAGCGCGGCCGCATCCGTTCCGACATCGTCCTCGGCGACGCAACCGGCCGGATCGTCTGCCGGTTGCGGGGTCTCTGCCACAGCCGGCCGGACATTCCAGAAGAACTCCACTTCTTCCGCGGCAGCCGCGACGTTCTTCTGAGCAGTGAATGGCCGTTACCTGCCGGCCACCCGCCCATGGCGGTGGCCAGCATGTTCGACGGCGGGCGGCTGGCCCTGAACGGCGCCGACGGGGTCGTGGTCCGGGAAACCATCGCCCGGATCATTCTCAGTCGTCGGGAACGGAGACTCTGGCAGGACCTCACATACCCCGCGGAACGAAGAATCGAATGGCTCCTCGGCCGGCTGGTCCTGAAGGAATCGGTGCGGCGTCTGCTCCGAGCCACCCTGGACCTCGATGTCTGGTCCGCCGATATCGAAACCGAAACCGATGAGCGGGGCAAACCTTCTGTCCGCCTGCCTGCGCTCCCAGGTCTCGACCTTCGGCCGGAAGTGTCCCTGGCCCATTGCCGGCAGGTGGCGGCGGCGGTGGCGGTTCACCTGGAAAAGCCCGGGACGGTGGGTCTCGACATCGAGCTTTACCGTCCACTCGAAGACAGTTTTC
>JBFHWX010000280.1:0-3070 GCA_041599275.1 Desulfobulbales bacterium
ACTTGGCGACAAGGTGCAGTTGACCGCCTACAAAGCCATGTTGCGCACCGCCCAGCAACGCCTCGTCGCCTTGAAGATTGCCGGTAAATCAGCCGAGCAGGCCGTGGCTGCCAAACCCCTCGCCGATCTCGAGGCAGAGTGGGGGGACGGCCTGTTCGCCGGGGAACGCTGGATAGAGTTGATCTATCCCTCCATCTGACTTTTTAGAGTCGAGAAAGGCGCAGGAAGCCGACGCAGCCGCAGTTTCCTGCGCCTTTCCGCGTAAAAAATGCGGGGGGCGGGGAGAGAAAAACTCCACAAGCGGAAAACGTTTCCCATGGTTATAATTGTGGGACGCGCAAGAAGTCCATCGCACCGCTTGAGTTGGTTAAGCCGGTAAGCGCAGGCTCCGAAAAGTTTGGTACACACTCACTGAAGCTCATTCCCCGCCCTTGAACATCCCGCTACCACCCGACCTGCCACCATCCGGCATGTTCTCTGCACCGAAGCGTTTTCCACTTCCTCTTTTTCGACAAACGGTATCCACGTCCATGGTTCACAACACCCCGGCCCCGAAGCTTTGCGTCGTGCTGCTGCATGTTGCCCTTCTGTTTCTTGTCCTTTTGCCCTCCGCCGCCCTGGCCGGACGCCCCGCACCCTTGCGCCTCAGCCTGGTGGACGGCGACGTGCAGGTGAATTTTTCCGACTCCGACGAGTGGTACCCGGCGGCCCACAACATGCCGGTGCGGGCAGGTGACCGGCTCTGGGTGCCGGCCGAATCCTGGGCTGAAGTGGAAACCGGCAACGGCACCGTGGTCCGCCTGGACTCCGGTTCCCTGCTCGAAATACTCGACATCGACCAGGATTCCCTGCACTGTTACCTGAGCCGCGGCCAGGCTTATTTCAACGTGCGTTCGCCGTACCGGGACGGCATGGTGCAGGTCGATACCCCTTCTGCGTCCCTGCGAATATACCAGCAGGCGGTCTTCAACGTCTTTCTGCGTTCCAACGGCGACACGGAATGCAGCGTGTACAAGGGGCAGGTCTGGGCCGAAAACAGGCGGGGCGAGAGCCGGGTGAAGGCCGGCAACCTCCTGCTGCTTTCCGATCTCAGGGCGATTCTCGGTCCTCTTGGCCCCCCCTACGGGTGGGAGCAATGGAACCGCGAACGGGACGACTACCAGGCCGCAAGGTATGCAGACAACTCTTATCTTCCCGAAGAGCTGCGCTTTTTCGAATCAGACCTGGCAAGAAACGGCCGCTGGGTCAACACCCGGTCCTATGGCTATGTCTGGCTGCCGACGACCTCCCTCTCCAGCGGTTGGTCGCCCTATCGGTTCGGCCGTTGGGTCTGGCTCGGCAACGATTACGTCTGGATTGGCCGCGAGCCCTGGGGCTGGGTCCCCTACCACTACGGGCGCTGGAGCTTCATCAGTACCCTTGGCTGGTGCTGGGTGCCGCCGACCCGGGAGGCCGTCTACTGGGGCCCTGGCTACGTGGGCTGGGTCCATACCCCGGACACCATTGCCTGGGTGCCTCTCGCCCCCGGCGAAACCTATTATGGCTACGGTTACTACGGCCCGCACAGCGTCGATCTGGTAAGGATAAACATCAACCAGGTGGTGATCAGAAAAGAGTATCGCCACGTCAGGGTCCGCGATGGGGTGACGGTGCTGCACCGGAAAGAGTTTTTACAGGGCCGTCACGAGCAGAGCAGGCACCGCGACAACCCCTTTCTGGGCAATCCGCCTTCCGTGGGCCGGCCGAACCTTGTGCCGGAAAAGGCCACCCGCATGCCCGAAGTGCGACAGATCGAAGCCGCCAGCGCCCCACCACCGGTGCGGGAAACCGACAGCGATGAAGCGCGCAGCCAGCGACGGCTGGTGAAAGACCGCGGCAGATCGGTTTTCACCCCCGAAGCAGCCGCTTCCCCCCTGCCGGTTGAAATCAGCCGGGAACAGATCCCTGCTGAACCAGGGCGCGAGGCCACCGGGCCGGCAGTTCAACCCACAATTAACGAGGCGGAACCGGAACGAAAAAAAGAAAAAGTTCGTTCGAAACCTGCGCCGGCAACTCCTTCCGCCGGATCCGGCCGCCGCGAGCAGGCCGCAGAAGAGCCGCCGGTTTCGGAGGACCGACGAAACCAGAAGGAAGAAACTCGCCCTGCCGCGAGAAAGAAGGCGTCGGGCCGAGCCGGGCAGGAGCGTGGCGCTTCTGAACCATTTGCCGAACCGACTCCAGAGCCGGTGAACGCGGTACCTGTCGAGGTTACCCCGGAAGCTTCTCGGCAGGAGGCTCCACCGATACCGGCCGATTCAGGAGAATCGCGGCCGGCCCGGGAACGGGGCGAGAACCGCCGCCGGCCGGTCGAGCCCGAACCAGTGGTCCTGCCGGCAGAAACCCCTCTGCCGGCGGCGCCACCTGCTGAAAATCCATTCGAAGAGCAAGGAGTCAGGGACGGAAGAAAAGACAATGACGCCCGGCACCGGCCGCCGGACGTGCGGCATGAACAAGAAGCGGATAACGCTGGAGACGAGAGGCGCCAGGAGCCAAGAGAGCGCGGCAAAAAGCGGAAGGGCGACGGGGAGGATACCTCCGGCCAGGAAGAGCTGCCAACCGACGACACGCTGCTGGTACCGGTGCAGTGAGGCAGCGATTGCACAAGGACTGATTGGTGTTGGCAGTCTGACCGATCTCCCGCGTCGTATGGACTTTTCAGGGTCCATCAAGCCTCAGTCTGTCTCAATCAGCCGGGCACAACGACCAGTCGCCGCCACCGCTGGTCTTTTCGCCATACCCCCAGGAACCGGCCAGGGCGCCTCTTTTGTCGGTGGCCAGATCTGACCTGCCCGAACTTGTTCCCCAACGCCAGTCGAGGAGCAAGCGGCGATCCCCGGCAACGGCCCCTTCCACCACCCCTTCGCCGGCCCCGAAGGAATACCGGCCACGGACCCTGCTGCCGCTGCGCTCCAGGTCCATCCAGGCGGGCAGCCATTCGATGCTTTCATCCTCCAGGACATGGGAGTACATGCCCTGGTAGCGGCCACTGCCGAAGCGCTCGGATTGCCGCTCCCCGCAGATTGCTTCCGGG
>JBFHWX010000281.1:0-3069 GCA_041599275.1 Desulfobulbales bacterium
GAGGAGATCGGCATGGCGGTGGTCGATGGCAACGGCCTGCTCGAAAAAACCGATGGCCTCGTCGAGTCGCCCGGCCTGCGTGGCTGCATCCGCCGAATCGGACAAAGTCTGCCAGCGCGCTTGCTCCGACGGGGTGAGCCCGTTTCGGTGCTGGCTGGCAAAGGGCGACATGTCTTTGAGGTTCACCGGCGGGTTGACGAACAGGATCCCACTGCCCGCCGCCCGGGCGATGGCCGCCATGCGCTCGATATTGAGCCGGTAGTGGGTGACTGTCTGTTGGTACAGTTCGTCGTCGCGGCTGTAGGTCTCTGGCCCTTTCATGTGGGCCATGCTCTCCTGGACCTCGGTGGCCATAAAGGAACGGCCGCCGTTATCGAGGAAGCCGGCCGGAGCCAGGGCATCGATAACGTTGTGGACAGCGGTATAGGTCCTGGTCCTGCCGAGCAGCGCATTGAGATCGAGCACGAAAGACGGAAGGTCGGCGAGTTTGCCGTAACTCCGTTTCTCCAGGAACTCGTTGTGCCCCGAATAGATGAGAAAGAGATCGGGCTGGTAGGCGACAAGCTCCTCCATGAGCTTTGCCACCCGGTAGCTCGCGTAGCTGATGCCGCCGGCGTTCACCACCTCCCAGGTGCGGGACGGGTCGGCCGCCGGCAGCAGCTCACGGAGCCAGCCGGCAAAGGAGGTGGCGTCGTCGTAGGGGTGGCCAAAGGTGGTGGAGCCGCCGAGACAGAAAATGCGGAAGGTGTTGTCGCCCTTTTCCCTGGTGAAGTGCTGGCGGTTGAAGATGCCGACCTTGTTGTCGGCGGTGAGATAGATCGGAGTGCCGTCGGCGGCTTTCCCCTCGACGAAGAGGGGGGCATAACCCGAAAAACCGACCAGCGGGTCATGGCCGCGGAAGTACGGGTCAACCCCGGCGAGCCACAGCCCGGTTTCGAGCAGTGCAAAGAAGAGACAACCAAAGAAAACGGCAAACAGGACGGACCGTGCCGGGGAAAGCCGTCTGGGTGTTTGAGATAATTTTGCGATATTCATTGCGCGTCTGCCGGTCGCTTTCGTCCCTGCCCCTTGGAAAAGGCACTGACGGCATGAACGAAAACAAAAAAAATGGTATCATCCCGGAGCGCTGTCCTTCTGGAGGCGCCCCCCGGACACACACTCCGGCGCTCAAGGTACACCACTTCCATGCCTTGGCGCCTGTTATTTTCCACTGGCCCGTGACGGCCTTCGACCCCATGCCCTTCTTCCGCACCTGGAGCCGAACACCATGAACCGCGCCATCCTCGGCATATCGGCCCATTACCACGACTCCGCCGCCGCCCTGCTGGTGGACGGCCGGGTGCGCGCCGCAGCCCAGGAAGAGCGCTTCTCGCGGCGCAAACACGACGCCCGTTTTCCGGCCGCATCCATCCGTTTCTGCCTGGAACACTGCCAGCTTGCCATCGAAGAGCTCGAGGCCATCGTTTTCTACGAAAAACCGCTCCTTACCTTCGAGCGGCTGCTGGAGACCCACATCGCCTTTGCCCCCGGTGGCTTCGCCTCCTTTGCGGCGAGCATGCCGGTCTGGCTCAAGGAAAAGCTCTTCCTCCGCCAGACTCTTAGAAAAAATCTGGCCGAGCTTTTCGGGCTCAGGGCGCGGGAACTTCCCCCCCTGCTCTTTGCCGAGCACCACCAGAGCCATGCGGCGGCCGCCTTCTACCCGAGCCCCTTCGAGCGGGCGGCGGTGCTCTGCCTCGATGGGGTCGGCGAATGGGCCACCACCTCCGCCTGGCTCGGCGACGGCAACCTCCTCACGCCGCTCTGGGAGATTCACTTTCCCCATTCCCTCGGCCTGCTCTATTCGGCCTTCACCGCTTATACCGGTTTCCGGGTCAATTCAGGGGAATACAAGCTGATGGGCCTGGCCCCCCACGGCGAGCCGAAATACGCGCAACGCATCCTCGATAACCTGATCGACCTCAAGGACGACGGCACCTTTCGCCTCGACATGGGCTCTTTCAACTATGCCCAGGGCCTCACCATGACCAGCGATCGCTTCCATCAGCTGTTCGGCGGCCCACCGCGGCGGCCGGAAAGCGAACTCACCTGCAGGGAAGCGGACCTGGCCCGGTCGGTACAGGTCGTCACCGAAGAGATCGTTCTCCGTCTCGCCAGGACCCTCCACCGGGAAACCGGCGCCACCCGGCTCTGCCTCGGCGGCGGCGTGGCCCTGAACTGCGTGGCCAACCGCCGCCTCGCCGAGGAAGGCCCCTTCGAAGAGATCTGGGTGCAACCGGCCGCCGGCGACGCGGGCAGCGCCCTCGGCGCGGCCCTGGCCGCCCACCACCACTACCTCAACGCAAGCCGGAGAGTGGAGACGCCGGACGGTATGCAGGGCTGTTTTCTGGGCCCGGAATT
Organism: Desulfobulbales bacterium; assembly: GCA_041599275.1. Lineage (GTDB taxonomy): Bacteria > Desulfobacterota > Desulfobulbia > Desulfobulbales > BM004 > JBFHWX01. The sequence continues at coordinate 2,398 of JBFHWX010000281.1, forward strand.
TGCCGAGCCGGAGATCGGGCGTTGCCTCGATGAACACGGGGCCGCCTACGAAGTACTGGATGAAAACACCCTCCTTCAACGGGTAGCGGAACACCTGGCGGCGGGAAGAGTGGTCGGCTGGTTCCAGGGCCGCATGGAATTCGGCCCCCGGGCCCTGGGAAACCGCTCGATTCTGGCCGACCCCCGCGATCCGCGGATGCGGGAACGGCTGAACGAACGGACGAAAAAGAGAGAGTCCTTCCGTCCTTTCGCACCATCGGTCATGGCCGAAAAAGCGGCGGACTGGTTCACGGCTACCGCCCCCCACCGTTACATGACAACGGTGACGGAAGTACGGTCAACCGAAAACCGCCAAGACACTGGCGACCGGGAGGAGAACGATCTCCTTGCCGGCTTCGGCCCCATTCCCGCCGTCACCCACGTCGACCGCTCCGCTCGCTTGCAGACCGTGCACTGGGCTGCCCAGCCCTTGTTCCACGGCCTGCTTGAAGCCTTTGAGCGGGAAACAGGCTGCCCGGTGCTGGTGAACACTTCCTTCAACGTGCGGGGAGAACCCATCGTCTGCAGTCCCGAAGACGCGTATCGATGCTTCATGCGCACCGAGATGGATTATCTGGCCCTGGGAAACCTGCTGCTGTCCAAGGACCGGCAGCCGGAGTGGAAGGAAGAGAA
>JBFHWX010000282.1:0-3038 GCA_041599275.1 Desulfobulbales bacterium
TGGCGAGTTTTCAAACTCCCGGCAACCCGCGAGGACGCGCAGGGCATCCCGCCCCCGGCGGGACAAGTGACACGGGTGCCCTTTCTTTTTGTTCTTTTCTTTGGGCAAACAAAGAAAAGAACGCCCCGCCGGCGAGGCGGCCAAAGGTTTGGAGTGAGAAGATGTGAGAAAAATGTCTTCGGCGCGGTTGGCAAGGGCGCCAACAATTTACGACAGACTGCGGGCAAGTGGCAGGGCGCACTTTCTTTCGCAGGATGGCCAGCCGGCGGGCGACAAATACGGGACACAGAGGGTGACCTCTCGAGGCACAAAGTGAGCGGGGCAGCGGCAGACCCGCCACCGTTTCGGCCAACAGGAGAAAACATGAAAAAATACGCAGGAATCGACATCGGCTCCACCTCCATCAAGATCGCGGTGACCGACGGCGCGGGTACGCTTCTCGCCCACAGCACCACCCCCTCGGGCAGCCTCTTCCACAAGAACACCGTGGCCGCTTTCGACAGACTGCTGCGGGACAGCGGCATCGACAGGAGTGAAATAGCCTCCATCGTGGCCACCGGCTACGGCCGCAAGCTCTTCAAGGAGGCGGACCTCACGGTGAGCGAGATCACGGCAAACGGTGCCGGTGCCCGGCGGGCGCCCAACGGCGGGCGGCCGGTGCGGACCATCGTCAACATCGGCGGCCAGGACCTCAAGATCATCCGCCTCGGCGAGGACGGCCAGGTGGAGAACTTCGCGATGAACGACAAGTGCGCCGCCGGCACCGGTCGCTTTCTCGAGATGACCGCCCGCAACCTCGAGCTCGAGGTGGACGAACTCGGCCCCTGCCACGAGCGGGCCCGCGGGGTGCCGGCGACGATCAACGCCACCTGCACGGTGTTCGCCGAAAGCGAGATCATCGGGCTGCTTGCCGCCGGCCACGCCAAGGAGGAACTGGTGGCCGGCGTCCACTATTCCATCGCCCGGCGGGTGGCGCGCCTGGCCCGCCGCCTGGGGGTGGAAGACACGGTGCTCTTCGACGGCGGGCCGGCGGTGAACCGGGGCCTGGTCATCGCCCTCGAGGACGAACTGATGCGGCAGGTGCTGGTGCCGGAACTGCCGCAGCTCACCACGGCCCACGGCGCGGCACTGATCGGCGCCGAGGAAGAATTTCTCGCTGCAGAAGGAAACCGTGCCTGCTGAACTCGCCGCCCTCTTTGTGCTCGGCCTGCTCTCCGGTGCCACGGTCTGCGGGCTGGCCTGCCTGGGCCATCTGGGTCCCTATGTCCTTGCCTCCTGCAACGGCTTCCGGCAGGGGCTTGCCGCAACCTACAGCTATCTGGGCGGCAAGTTGCTGGTCTACATCCTCTGGGGCGGAACCGCCGGCTGGTTGGGCTCGGTGCTGCTGCCCGCCGGTTTCTCGCGGCACTGGGTGGGACTCCTGCTCATCGCCTCGGCAGCCCTGCTGCCGGTGCTGAACCGCCGGGCCTGCCCGCCGCGGACCTCCCGACGCGGCACCCGGGCAACCCTTTTTTCCCTGGGCATGGCCACCAGCCTGCTGCCCTGCCCGACCATCGGCGGCCTGCTCGGGGTGGCGGCCGGCTCCGGCTCCGCCCTGGTTGGCGCCGCCTTTGGTGCCGCCTTCGGTCTTGGCCTGGTCTGCTCGCCGCTTGCCGTGGCAGGCGGCGGCCTGGGTTTTTTCTCTGGCCGCCTGGGCCTCGAGCTCGGCGGCATCCAAAAACTCTTTCAGATTTTCGCCATGCTGGTGCTGGTCGGCATGGGCTTGAAAGTACTTCTCGAGGTATGACGCAATGGAATGGTTGAAAGCAACGATCGATTACGGAGTCATCGGCCTGCTGGTGGCCATGAGCCTCGCGGGCCTGGGCCTGGCCATCGAACGGCATCTGGTCTTCCGGCAAGTGCGGGTGGAAAACTTTCCGAACCGCAAGGGGCTGGAGCTGGCGCTCACCGAAAAGCTCCACCTCATCGCCACCATCGGCAGCAACGCCCCCTACATCGGCTTGCTCGGCACGGTGATGGGCATCATGCTCACCTTCTACACCATGGGCCGCGACGGCATGACCGATGCCAACAAGATCATGGTCGGCCTGGCCCTGGCGCTGAAGGTGACGGCGGTGGGGCTGCTGGTCGCCATCCCGGCGGTGGTCTGCTACAACCTGCTGCTGCGCAGGGTAAAAGTGCTTCTTCTGCAGTGGGACATCCACCATGGATGAGAAGGGCTTCGACAGCATGAACGTCATCCCGCTGGTGGATGTCATGCTCGTGCTCCTGACCATCGTGCTCACCACCTCGACCTTCATCGCCGTCGGCGCCATCCGGGTGGAGCTGCCCCAGGCCGCAAGCGAAGCGAGCCCGCAGCCGAAAACGCCGCTGTCGCTCACCATCGACCGGGCCGGCACCGTGTTCCTGGAGGCCGAACCCACCAGCCTCGAAGCCCTCGGCGCGCAGCTTGCCGCCAAGCCGCTCGACACCCCGATCCTGATCCGGGCCGACCGCCAGATCGCACTCCAGGGCTTTGTCGATGTCCTCGACCTGGTCAAGAACCTGGGCTTCACCACGGTCAGCCTGCAGACCGAGGCATTGCCATGAAACCGCAGACAACGGGCTTCGCCGCTTCAAGTCTTGTCCACGTCTTTGCCGCCCTCCTGCTCTACGGCCTGGCAACCGCGCTGCCGGAAAGCAGGCCACCGGTGGTCATCGATCTCTCACTTCTCGCTCCACCGGCAGCCGGGCCGATGGTGGAACCGGCCGCACCGCCCGTGGTCCAGGAAGCCGAGCCCCCACCCCCGCCCCCGGTGGCGGAGGAGAAGGTAATGCCCAGGGAGATCGCGCCGGTCAAAAGAGCAAAAAAAATCGTCCGAAAAGTGGAGCCGGACCCACAAGCGGTGCAGATCCCCGACCCGGATCCAGTGGTGGCCGAAGAGCCGCCAGTCCAGCCCGAAACGGAACCGCTGCCGGTGCCGGCCGCTTCGCAACCGCCCCGCCCTCAGGCCGTAACGCCCCGGGCCGTTGCGGCGGGCCCGGCCGTACCGCAGAAA
>JBFHWX010000283.1:0-2961 GCA_041599275.1 Desulfobulbales bacterium
CGCGGGTCGCCGCTGGCCCTTGGGCGCTCTCCGGTCCAGAAAAAGTCGGCATGCAGCTCGAAGGGCGAAAGGCCGAAAAAGTCGACACCCAAGACGGTGCGGTGGCTGGGCACGTCGGGCAGTTTGGCGCCCGTATCCCGGTCGGTGGGATGTTGGTAGCTGTAGGAGAGCCGGCCGCGCAACGCGGGGTTGAACCGGGCATCGAAGGCAAGCTCGAGCCCCCGGGCCAGCACTCTGCCGTCATTCTGGTACCTTCCGGGGCCGTCAGAAGCGGGGACTTCGACGACCAGTTGGTCGATTTCATTGCGGTAGATGTTGGCACTCAGGGTGTAGCCCCGGGCAAATTCGTGTTCCAGCGCTAATTCCCAGGTTTGGATCGATTCAGGCTCCAGATCGTGATTGCCGAGGATCGACGGGTTGTTGCTGTGGTAGAGCTCGACGAAGACCGGAGCCCGGAAAGCGGTGCCGTAGAGAAATTTGAGAACGGTTTTCTCCATGGCTTCCCAGACCAAACCCAGGCGCGGGTTGGTGGTTGATCCGAAATCGGAGTAGACGTCGTGGCGCAGGCCGGCGGTGAGGGCGACGGAGTCGCGCAACTGCCACACGTCCTGCAGGGAGAAGGCCCACAGGGTGCGGGAGGCGTCCTGGTTGAAGTTGTATTCCGCGGAAATGTCCCGCAGAAAACCAAGAGCCGCCCCGGAGATGGGGTTGTAGTTGGCTCGGTGGCGGACGTCGTACTGTTTCTGTTGCTCGAACTGCAGAACACCGGTGAGCCGGTGGTTTCCCCAACTGCGGGTGGCCATGGTTTCGGCGCCATAGGACCAGTTTTTCGAGATGGGATTGCCGATCATCCCGGTTGGGAAAGCGGCATCGATCCCGGCGGGCATGAGCTCCCAGTATTCGTCCTGGTCGAGAAAGTTCGAGTAGATCCGGGCGCCGATCTCGAGGTTGCCGCCAGCCTGCCGGCGCCAGGAAAGGGTGTTCCAGAAGGCGTGCTGCCCCCAGCGGCTCTCGTCGTTCAGGATGTAGGTGGCGCCGATATAGGGCCCCTGGTCGGCCAGGAGCAGACCGCTGCGCAGAACGACATCACCCCATCGCAGGCTGAGGCCGGCGGTGCGGCTGTCGGCCCAGGTGAGCGGCGAGCCGCTCTGTCCCACTTTGTCTCCGGTGATCCGGTAACTGGGGCCGTCGGTGGTGAACAGGTCGGCAAAACCCACCCAGTCCAGGGGCTCACTCTCCCTGCCGGCCGCCACATGCAGATGTTTCGTGTCGTCGCTGCCAAGGCCGGTGCTGACCGAGAGGGGCCCGGTGTCGGCAGGCGTTTTGGTGACGATGTTCAGCGTGGCCAGGAAGGCGTCGGAGCCGTGCAGGGCCGAACCGGGGCCGCGGACGATTTCCAGGCGTTTGACGGCGGCCACCGGGAACCACTCGAGAAAAGGGGTGGCGCCGCCGTGCAGAATCTGGTTCATGCGCTGGCCGTCGACCATGACCAGGATCTTTTCGGAGAACAGGGTGCGGACGCCACGCACTTCGATGGAATTGAACACCGGGTAAGAGGCCATCCCTACCCCGAACCCCGGCACTCTGCGCAGCACGTCGAGGAGACTGCGGGCGCCCATCGCCTTCATCTCCGAGGCGGGGATCACGGTGGCCACCGCCGGGGCCCGGTCCACCGGAGTGGTCAACAGGTTGGCGATGCTCAGTTCTCTTTGGTCGAAAAAGACCAGAAGATCCTCTTGCTCCGAGCCGGCCCCCTCTGGGCGTGCCGCGGCGGGCAGAACCAAAGCTGCCGCTGCCAGGAGCAGAGCGCAGCATAGGGCGCCTTGACGCACTCCTGAAAGAAAGCGGCGGAATGAGGAGCAGAGAAATGAGTGGTTAAGGCCCATATGGAACCCGGCTGGCACTGGCAAACCCACGGCCTGGACGAGTGCCCTGTTTGGTTAATCCCGTCACATTCGGCCCTCAATGCCCCGCACTGTGGTGGGAAATGTTTGACGCAATGGCGCTCTGCCTTCACTTCCGCGACTTGCGAGGAACCGCGATGTCTCAACAATTCCCGGTCGAGAGTAACCGCACAGCACACCAGGGTCCCCGCGGTCATGACCCCGCCGCGCACGGGGACGTAGAAACAGTTTTTTCTACTAAGTATTATATGTTTAATCCAGGTTATAACGGAAAATTGTATTTTTTTCGTATTTAGTGGCCAGGAAAGAAGCCACCTGCCACCTGCCACCTGCCATCTCCTTTTCCTCCTCACCTGTACCAATTTGTGCGCGCGGTACAATTCCGTGCTCCTCCCGGTTCCCCCAAAAAACAAAACAGAGCAAACAGCGGCTGTGGGGTCGAGTCATTCCGTTTCCTGAAAAAATTGGATATTTTGGTATAAATTTAATCAGTTGGGAATTTGTCGCCGGCCAGCCTTCGTCCCAACGGGGCTGGCCGGCGGCCAGGGGCTGCCGCCGGAATCTTCTCTGGCACGGAGGTTGCTCAAGAAGGGGCAAGAACAGTACTTGCGAGAACATTCCTTCAGCCAAAAGGACCGGTTTATGAGCGGCACGGCAGCAGTTACCACGCCTTTTCTCGAAGAACGGCGCAACCAGATCATCACCAAGGGCGCCGAGCCTCTGGACATCGTCTGCAACAAGGACTCCCTGGCCGGCGCCGTCTCCCAGCGTGCCTGCGTGTTCTGCGGCTCCCGGGTGGTGCTCTATCCCATCGCCGACGCCCTCCACCTGGTGCACGGCCCCATCGGCTGCGCGGTCTACACCTGGGACATCCGCGGCGCCCTCTCCTCCGGCCCCGAATTGCACAGGCTCTCCTTTTCCACCGATCTCCAGGAAAAAGACGTTATTTTCGGTGGCGAAAAAAAGCTCTACCAGGCCCTTGTCGAACTCATCGACCGGCACCAGCCCCAGGGCGCCTTCGTCTATTCGACCTGCATCGTGGGGCTGATCGGCGACG
>JBFHWX010000284.1:0-2934 GCA_041599275.1 Desulfobulbales bacterium
AGGACGAGGATGAGGGCGATTCTGCTCGCTTCGCGGCGAAAGGTGGCCACGGCCGGTTCGAGTCCGGCCTTTCGGCGGAAAGGTTCGAGCAGCACCGGCGAGATGCCGAAAAAGGCGGCGGGCAGCAGGGTGGTGTAGAGAGCGAAGCCGAAGTAGTGGTATTCGGGTTTGAGGATGCAGAAGGGGCAGCGGTGAAAGGGCATGGCGTAGATATAGGAGCTGAACACGGTGGTGATCGCCACCAGGCCAACCCCGAGAAAAACGGCCCACAGGGCGGCAAGCCCGGCGCCGGGTAACAGCCGGTAGTGCCGGAACTGCAGATATGAGCCAACGGCAAGGAGCATGGCCAGGCCGTAGAACAGGCCGAGGAGGAATGGTTGCTCCAGGCTTGCCAGCAGGTTGGGGCCGCCGCTTGCCTCGCCCTCGCCGAAGACCACGGCGCAGCAGGAGGTGATGATGTCCGGCTCGAGGCCGGCCAGGTAGCTGGTCTGCAGGGTGATGTCGAGCAGCAGGAAAGGCAGGAGCAGCAACAGGTAGACGTACTTGGTTCGCACCAGGGGGTAGTGCTCGGAGCTGATGTCCATCTGGTGGAGCACGATCCAGAAACCGTAGAGAAAGACCCCGGCCATCTTGACGAACAGGGTTGGCATCCCGAAGTCGTTGGCCAGCAGCGCACCGGTGGCGCACATGGCGCCGACGATCACCTCGCAGAACGAATCAGCGGCCAGCACGAAGAGCACCAGGGAGACGATCTGGAAACCGAGGCCGTAGGCAACGAGGGTCGAGGAGAGCCAGGTCTCGTTCTCGAGCCGGATCTGCCGGTTGTCGTCGCTGGCCGGGTTCCAGCCGGCCAGTACCCTGATTGCGGTGCGCCCGGCGATCCCTACCAGAATGAGGGCCATCAGGCTGCAGAGAGAGAGGGCGAGGCTCCAGCTATTGAGGAACATCGATCGAGCCGTCCTTGATGTCGACGATGCGGTCCAGCGCCGGGTGGTCGGTGACCAGGGAATCGTGGGAGGCGATGAGGATGGTCTTGCCTTCCTCGGTCTTGAGCCGGGTCATGATTTCCATGAATTCGCGGGAGAGGCGGCTGTCGAGGTGTGCGGTGGGCTCGTCGGCCAGGATGATGGGCGGTTCGTTGACCAGCGCCCGGGCGATGGCTACCCGCTGCAGTTCGCCACCGGAGATCTGGCCGGCGGGAAAATTCTCCCGGTGGTCGATACGGAGCTGGGCCAGGAGGCGGCGCGCCTTTTCGCGGCGCACTCTGGGGGCAATCCCCAGGGGCAGCAGCGGCAGGGTGACGTTTTCCAGCACCGAGAGGCGGGGCAGCACGTTGAACTGCTGGAAGATGAAACCGATGGCCTGGCGCCGGTGGATGGTGAGAAAACGGTCGGGCAGTCGCGACAGCTTGCGGCCGGCGATCTCGGCCCGGCCGCTGGTGGGCGGGAAAACGCAGCCGATGATGGCAAGCAGCGTGCTCTTCCCGGAGCCGCTTGCCCCCCGCAGGCAGACCATGCTGTTTTCCTTTATGCCGAGGCTCACCTCCCGGAGGGCGATGACCTCGTTGGCCTGGCCCTGGTTGTAAATCTTGGTGACCTTTTCCAGTTCGATCAGCATTTTTTCCGCTTCATCGCAGTCCCGCGATCTGCTGGGGAGCCATCTTCCCGTTCGTTTGAAAGAAGATGTGTCCGTTCAGTAAAAAGACATTCCATTGACGGTGGTTCACCGGTGTAACACGCATTTCCGCCATATCGTCCTGCTGGTTTGCCGCTTTTCAGCGGGTCCATGGAAAGTACTCAAAAATCAACCGCGCAGGGCTGAATCGGGTGGAACGATGGCGGAGCGCCAGGCCGGCACCACGGTGGCCGCCAGGTAGGGCACCACCGAAAAGGTGAAGACCAGCAGCAGATCGCCAAGACCCACCGCCGGCACCAGGCCGAGCGGCGGCCGCAGCACCGACCAGCCCAGCATCACCGGCCGGAAGAGGGCGGCTTCGAAAAACACCACGTGCACGTAGGCGGCCATGCAGCCCAGTCCAAAAGCAAGACCCGCGAGCAGCAGACCCTCCCAGAAGCGGATGGTGAGTACATCGGCGGTCTCCCAGCCGAGGATCTTGAGGATGCCGATTTCCCGCCGTTCTTCGGGAGAGAGGCCCGAGGCCTTGTCCCAGGCGAGAATGGCGAAGGCGACGATGGCGGTGAGCAGGCAGACCGAGGCGAACCCGCTCCGCCAGCCGAACACCACCTGGTAGGTCTTGCGGATCTGCGGTTTGGTGAGCACCCGGCAGTCGGGCAGCGCCAGGGCTATCTTCTTGGCGATGGTGTCGATCTCCGCCGGGTTGGCGACGTAGATGCAGAGATCGGAGACCATGGCTTCGGGAAGGCGAAAGAGGTCGCGGGCCGTGTCGAGCCCCATGAACAGGGTGTCGGCGGTGAGAAGAGCGGTTTCCTCTTTGAAAGTGCCGACGATCCGCAGGGGCTTGAGGGAGAGATCCGGGCGGAAGAGGGAGAAGACGCGGCGGTCGGCCAGTTCCATGGTGGCGGCAATCGCGCCGCCCACCACCACCGTGTCGGTCTCTCCGGGTTCGGGCAGGCGGCCCTCAAGCAGAGCGGCGGCGAGTTCGTCGCCTTTGGGCATGCGGCGGTGGTCGATGCCCAGCACCGTGTAATTGGCCAGGTGGGCCTCGTCGAAGTAGTACCCCCAGATCCGCGGCACAATCCGCCTGATGCCAAATATCTTTTGTACTTTTTCGACCGTTTCCAGGGGAAGGCTTTCCTGGCGGCCGGCGCTCATGCGCTGCACCGTGATTTCCGGCGCTTCGCGCAGAAGGAGGGCCGCGGTGCGGGTAAGCGACGAGGTGAGAAGCTGGAAGGAGGCGAGCAGGAAGATGACCCCGGCAAAGACCAGGAGCACGCTGAGGTTCTTGACCCGCCG
>JBFHWX010000285.1:0-2933 GCA_041599275.1 Desulfobulbales bacterium
CCAGAGAGCAGCTCGAGTTCCTGGAGGACCGGCTGTGCAACACCTACCAGGGCTATCTGCACAGCCGGCCGCTGGCCAGCTCCGAGGTGGAGGCCATGCTGGCCGGGCCGAAAAAAGGCCGGGCCGGCTGAGAAACGGTTCGGGCCGGGGCCGTCAACCACAGCCAGGGAAGGGGGTATGACCCGGGGGACAACCAGCACGCCGCGGCTCCTCGGCCGCTCCCAAAGACTGGTCCTCGGTCTTTTCTGCGGCCTCATCGCGGCCGCCGTGGTTCTCTTTGCCTGGACCATCCCCTTCCGCTATCCCTCGCCCTCGCTGCTCTATAAGTTCGGCGCCGACAAACTCCTGCTGCAGGTCGGCAAGGACCTCGGCCTTTCGGCCCTGTTGCTGGTGGTGCTCCAGACCCTGCTGGCGGCCCGTCTCCGCTGGGCCGACCGGCTTTGGAGCCTGAACCGGCTCTTCGCCTGGCACCGCTGGATCGGCCCGGCCGCCGCCGGCTTTGTGGCCCTGCACGCCCTGCTCATCCTCGGGGTGGAAGACTTCGTCTTCTTCTCTTTTGAAAAAAAGTACTGGCCGGAATGGGTCGGGGTGTTTTTCGGTCTTTCCTTGCTGCTTCTCGTGGCCGGCGCGGTCTGGCGGTTTCGCCTTGGCCTTAACTACCAATCCTGGCTCCGCCTGCACCGTCCGCTGGCCTGGCTGCTGGCTAGCGGCGCCGTGCTGCACGCCTCCACGGTGAGCGAGAGTTTTTCCTCGGGGCCGCCGCGGCTCCTGCTTGCCGGGGTGGGGGTGGTTCTTGTCCTTGGTTTCCTGCGCCTGCGGCTGCGCGCTCTTCTGCTCTGGCGCCAGGGCTGGCGGGTGGCGGCGGTGAACCGGCTGACCGCCCGGGCCGTGGCCGTGCAGCTCGCGCTGCCCGAAGGCAAAAAGTTTCCCTACCTGCCCGGCCAGTTCGCCTTTCTCTCCTTCCGCTCCGCCGGGGTGAGCGCCGAAGAGCACCCCTTCACCATCGCCTCGACCCCTTCGCGGCCCGGGTATCTCCAGTTCGTGATCGGCGCCGCCGGCGACTGGACCGCCGGCGCCGGCCGCCTGCGGGCCGGCGACCGGGTCCGGCTGGACGGGCCCTATGGGCATTTCAGCTTCCTGCTGGCAGCCGAGCAGAGGCCTCTTGTGCTGGTCGCCGGCGGCATCGGCATAACCCCCATGCTCTCCATGCTCCGTTTTTTGGCGGATGGCGGCGACCCGCGGCCGATCCTGCTGGTCTGGAGCCTGAGGAACGAGGCTCATCTCTTCTTTGGCGACGAGTTGGCCGGGCTTGCCCGACGCCTGCCCGGGTTGCGGCAGGAAATCGTTTTTACCCAGGGCAGGGAGGGGCGGGGGCGGCTCGACCGGAATGTCCTGAACATCCTGCTCGCCGGCAGCGGACGCGAGGCCGCGGTCTTTCTGTGCGGGCCGCCGGCCATGATGGCGGACATCGCCGGCGTATTGCAGCAGCTCGGTTTTTCCGGCTCGCGACTTTACAGAGAGGAATTTCGGTTCTAGAATTCTGATGGAGTCGAAAAAAACACCTGGCGGCACAGGGGTACATCTCGCGAAACCGGCGAAGTGCCGCGATGAACCGCCGGCGAAGCGATTTTCCGAAGACGGGAGGTCGCAGCTTTTTTTAACCAACAACACCCCACAGGAGGCATGTTATGAAACGGATAGTGAAACCCTCTGTTTTCCTTCTCGCTCTGTTTTTCGTCTTCGCCGCCGCCCTTCCCCAGGCCCGGGCCTACCAGTGGAAGCTCGACCCCGATCACACCAATTTCTTCTTCGAGGTAAAGCACATCTATTCCGTGGTGCGCGGCAGCTTCGACCAGTTCTCGGGCGATGTGTCCTTCGACCCGGCGGCGCCGGAGAAGAGCAGCTTCGCCTTCGATATCGTGGTGAAGAGCGTCAATACCCATATCGGCAAGCGCGACACCCACCTCCAGAGCAACGATTTTTTCGCGGCCCGTGACTACCCGGCCATCTCCTTCCGCAGCTCATCGGTCAAGAAGGGCGAGGGCGACACCTTTCTGGTGGAGGGGGATCTCGCCATCAAGGACGTGACCAGGCGCATTCCGCTGGTCTTCACCTACCACGGCGAAAAGCCCCACCCCCTTGATGACAAGAAGATGGTGGCCGGCCTCGACACCACCCTCGTCCTCGACCGCCTGGACTACCATGTGGGTGACGGCAAGTTCTACAAGTTGGGGGTGGTGGACAAGGACGTGAAGATTCTGGTCAGCATCGAGATGCTGCGCGACAGGTAGGCTCTCTGCGTGGCGGGTGGGGGGCGGGAAGTTGCCGCCTCCCGCTTGTGGCGAAGCCCGGTCGGGCTTCGCCGGCGATCAGAGGTTGCCCCGCAACCGTTCGATCTCGGCCCGGGCCAGGGCACTCTCCACCACCGCCTGTTTCCGGTTTATCAGGGCCTGGGCGTAGGCCTCCTGGGCCTGCAGCACGTCGAGCGGCGTGGCCAGGCCAACCTCGAATTTGCTCTGTTCCGCTTCCAGCCTTTTTTCGGCGGCCTCGGTTGTCTTGCCGCTCGCTTCGATGGATTTGATGGCGAGGGTGAGGTTGCGCACCGCCTCGCGGCTGGCCACGGTGATTTCCTGGCGCAGGATGTCGGTGCTGGTGCGGCTCTGCTCGAGGGCGGCCCGGCTGACGGCCCGGTTGCCGCGGGCCGTGTGGTTACCGAGCGGCAGGGAGAAGGTGAGGCCCAGTTGCCAGGAAAAGTCCGAGTCGTCCAGGGTGTTGCCCAGGGCCTGCGGGTAGCCGTCGTCGGTGCCGCCGAGGCCGAGCCTGCCGCCCAGGTCGAGGCTCGGCCTCACCGTGTCTTCGGCGGCGAGCAGCCGGGCTTCGGCGGCCTCGCTGCGCAGGGAAGCGGCCTTCAGGTCCGGCCGCCGGGCCAGGGC
>JBFHWX010000286.1:0-2931 GCA_041599275.1 Desulfobulbales bacterium
CCAGCGTCGTGGCAACCAGCCCCGGCCCGAAACCACCCAGAGCCGCGGCGATTATGATGGGCCGCACCATCATGATGAGCAGCGGCCGGTTGGCGAAGGACACGGCCAGTTCCCGGCGCACCAGGAGGGCAAGCATGGCAAGGGCCACGGCAGTGGCATAGATGATCCAGCGCGGCCAGTTCACCAGCCCGCCGGCAGCCCTCTCGGACGGCCCCGGCACCACGGTGGCCGGAGGTCCGGAAAAACGGCGCAGCAGCCAGTGGAGGAGCAGCGAGGTGACGGCGACGTAGACAAAACCCTTGAGGGTGGAAACCGCCAGCAGGGTTTCGCGGTCCTCCACAGAGGCGCCGAGCAGCTTGTCAGAAAACAAAATCCACAGGGTGGCGAAAGCGGCATAGAAAAGCACGGTCGCCAGGATGGAACCGCCGAATGGCGGCCCGCCGTGCTTCTCGCCTTGTGGAATTTCAGCGCCAGACAAGCCCATGGTCATCGTTCCTCCTGTGCTCGGCACCTACCGCGCCAGCACACCTCTTTTCCCCTCTGGTCAAGAGCCCCGGGACGCAAGCGGTGGCCTGCAGCACTCTGCTGCAAACGATCCGGGAAACGAAAGACGACGAAGCCCCGCCCCGGGCTCCCTGACCGCCAGGCTCATAGTAACGGCGAGGACGACATCTGGCAATCCTGATCATCGATGAATGATTCCCACAATGTTAAAAAGATTCCGCGGAGGTGAATCGACCAGAGCGCAATAGCATGAGGCCGGTCGAGCCTCCACGGGCAAGGCACCTTTTGGTTGCCTTGGGGCCTTCTCCAAAATCAACGCCGCGGGACGAACCAGTCTTCCAACAAAGGTCGGTGCGAATTCCCCCGCCCGCCGAAACCGGCGAGAAGGCTCCAGGCCTGCAGGGCATAACAGGTACTGTCCAGAAAAGGCGCCGAGTGGCCGCGGCGGCCGAAGCCGCCGTTGCGGGTCTGGCAATTGGCGATGAAGGCGGCGGCCGCCCGTGAATCCTTGGGAACGGCGCCGAGGAGCCCGAGGCCGCGCAGGCAGAAAAAACCGTTTTCGATGAACGAGGTGGTGCCGGGCAGAAAGCCGAAGCCGCCGTCCGGGGTCTGGCAGTCCTGGAGCCAGCCGGCCAGGGAGCGGCCGCCGAGCCCGAGATCGTAGCGCTGCTCCAGTTCTCCGGCGGTAACCGGAAGACCGGCGGTGGTTATCACCGCAAGCCACATCATGAGCTCCTCGGCGGTGGCCCGGGCCGGTGCCAGGCGGCCGGCCCAGCCGGAACCCAGAGTCTCTTCCAGAAGCGGCTTGCTGTCGGCGCCCAGGATGCGGCTGGTGTGAAAGGCGGCGAAAAGCCCCGGCTGGCGGCGGAAGCGGTGGGCGGCAAGAGGCCGCAACGGTGCGCGGTCGAAGGAAGCGTCGAGGGCGCCGGCCAGACCCGCCAGTTGGGCCACGGTTTTGAGATCGAGGCCGGCGCCGGGCCACAACCTTTCGAGGTAGCCCAGAAGAGAATCGTCGGCACGGCAGCCGTCCAGCTCTCCGGGCCGGCCGAAGGTTGTGGAGAGCACCCCGAAGAGGGTCACGGCGTGAAAGGTGTCCTCCACCGTGGCCGGCAGTCGCCGGGTGGCCCCGAAGCCGCCGGTGTCCTTGCGAAGGCCCTGCACGTAACGCACCACCTTGTCGGTATCGATCACCCGCCCGGCCATGATCTTTCTCCTTCCGTCATTCCAAACGGGGACTGAAGAACCGCAACCGCAGGGCATTGCTCACCACCGACACCGACGAGAGGGCCATGGCGCCGCCGGCGATCATCGGGTTCAAGGTCGGGCCGCCGAAGATGTAAAGGAGCCCGGCCGCCACCGGGATGCCCACCACGTTGTAGGCAAAGGCCCAGAACAGGTTCTGCTTGATGTTGCGCATGGTGGCGCGACTGAGCTCGAGTGCCGTGAGCACGCCCCGCAGCTTGCCGCCCATCAGCACGATGTCGCCGCTCTCAATCGCCACGTCGATGCCGGTGCCCATGGCGATGCCGACATCGGCCCGGGCAAGCGCCGGGGCGTCGTTGATGCCGTCGCCCACCATGCCGACCACGAGCCCCCTGGCCTGGAGTTCGGCCACTTTGTCGGCCTTGTGTTCGGGCAGGACGCCGGCGAACACCCGGTCGATGCCGGCCTGGAGGGCGATGGCCCGGGCCGTGGTCTCATGGTCGCCGGTCAGCATGTAGACCTCGATGCCCAGCTTTTTGAGGGCGGCGACGGTGGCGGGGGTTTCGTCCTTGATGGTGTCGGCCACCGCAAGAAGGGCCCGGAAGGCGCTGTCCACCGCGAGATAGAGGGCGGTTTTGCCGGCCCCGGCGAATTCATCCGCCGCCGCTTCCGCCTCGGCCGGCGCCGGCTCGACCCCGCTCTGTGCCAGCCACTCCCGGTTGCCCAGGAGGATGTCGCGGCCCTCGACCCGGGCCCGGATGCCGAAACCGGGCACCGCCTCGAAGCTCTCCGGCGCCACGGTGGCGATGCCCCGTTCCTTCACCGAGCCGACGATGGCCTCGGCCAGGGGATGCTCGGACACCGATTCGGCGCTGCCCACCAGGCGCAGGAGCTCCTCGTCGGAAAAATCGCTGCTAAAGGCTCGGAAATCGGCGAGCACCGGCTTGCCGTGGGTGAGCGTCCCGGTCTTGTCGAAAACGAGGGCCTGCATATTGCGCGCCGTCTCCAGGGCCTCGCCGCCCTTGATCAGCACGCCCAGCTGGGCGCCGCGGCCGGTGCCGACCATGATCGAGGTGGGGGTGGCAAGCCCCATGGCGCAGGGGCAGGCGATGACCAGCACGGCGATGAAGATGCGAAGCGCAAAGGTAAAATCGGCCTGGCCCACAAAGAACCAGAGAAGACCTGCCAAAATGGCAAACACCATGACGATGGGCACGAAGTAGA
>JBFHWX010000287.1:0-2924 GCA_041599275.1 Desulfobulbales bacterium
CAGAGGGCGCCGGCGAACAGGCGCAGAAAGGCGGCGGCGGTTGCCTGGCGGTTGACCGTGAGCGGCAGCCAGGGGTCTGGCCCCAGAAACCCGGCAAGCTGCAGATGGAGCTGGCGGGTGGCAGGCGACAGGAAGCCCACCAGGGCGCCGGGCAGGGGCAGAAGCTGCAGCAGGTGCCAGCCGAGAAAAAGCGCCAGGGGCAGCAGGCCAGGCACCCTGTACCAGGACGCCGGCCGCCGAAGCCCAGCCACCAGAAGCAGGCCGGAAGCGGCGGCAAAAGCCGTTTCCAGCAACCCAAAGCGCCACAGACCCTCGGCACCGGCCAAGAGGGGCGCGGCAGCCAAAGCGACAAGATAACAGAAAAAGGCCACCTCAGCCATACGCGACCATTTCTCCGGCCAGCACCGCCTCCGGGTTGTCCACCACCAGCCGTTCGGCCCCGCGCCGGCCGACAAACCGGGCCGCTTCCCGGCGGGCGGCGGCGAGCAGCGGTTGCCGGTGCCCGGCGGAATGGGCATCGCTGGCGATGATGTCCACCGCCCCTGTCTGCAGAAGATACCGGGCACAGGCAGAGGCCTCGCGCCCGAAGCCGCCGAGCAGGCTGAGGCCGGTGATCTGCACCAGCACCGGCTCCGTGCGCAGCCTGACAAGCAGCCTGGGGTCCCGCAGCACCGACGGGTTGCGCTCGGGATGGGTGATGACCGGCCGCAGGCCGCGGGCCACGAACCCGGCCAGGATGGCGGCGGCGTTGTGCGGCAGGTGGGTGTAGGGAAACTCGACGAGCAGATAGGGCCCGGCGCCGAGCACGTAGGCTTCGGCCAGGGCCGGATCGAGCAGGGCATAGACATCGCCACCGGCCTCGATCCTCAAATCCAGGCCCTCGGCATCGACCCGTTCCTGCAGCGCGGCGATCCGCTGCCGGATGAGGCCCGGCTCCGGCAGGGTCTCCCGCACATGGGGAGTGGCGGCCACCACCCGGATGCCGTCGGCCGCCGCCAGCCGCGCCATGGCCACCGACTCCTCGAAGTCCTCCGGCCCGTCGTCGATGCCGTGCAGGATATGGCAGTGGAGGTCGATCATGGCAAGAAGGCTAAAGGTTAAAGGCTAAAGAAACCACAGTCCGGTCAACTCGACTGGCTTTTTCCTCGCCGCCCCATTTCTTTCACCTTTCTCCTTTCTCCTTTAACCTTTCTTCTCCCCATAATACCCGTAATTGCCGTAAAAATAGGCGTAGCCGCCCTTGCTGGCATCGACCCCATTGAGCACCAGGCCGAGCACCCGGCCGCTCACGTCGCGCAGGTGTTTGAGCCCCTTTTCGAGGGCCTCGTTGGTGGTCTCGCCGGCCCGGGTGACCAGTATGGTGCCGTCGGCCACCTTGCCCACCAGCAGGGGATCGGTCACGGCGATCACCGGTGGCGAATCGAAAATGACCACATCCACCTTCTCGCGCCAGGCGGCCACCAGTTCGGCCAGACGCTCGGAAGTGAGAAGCTCCGAGGGGTTGGGCGGAGCCGGCCCGGCGGTGACGATCTGCAGGTTCTCCGGCCCGTTCTGGACGATCTCGCCCGCCTCCACCCCGGCCAGCCAGGAAGAAAGGCCATGGTTGTTGGCAAGCCCGAACACCTTGTGGAGCCGCGGCTTGCGCATGTCGGCATCGATCAGCAGCACCCGCTTGCCGGACTGGGCCATGGACACCGCCAGGTTGACGGCGGTGGTAGTCTTGCCCTCGCCGGGCAGCATGGAGCTCACCTGGATCACCCGCGGCGGGTGATCGGCCGAGGCCAGCAGCAGGGCGGTACGCAGCCCCTTGTAGCTCTCGCTCACCCCCGAGGCCGGATCCTCGAGCACGGCAACGACATTCTCGTCGGCCTCCTTGCCGGTGAAACGACCCACCACGCCGAGCACCGGCACCTGGAAGCGTTCCTCGACCTCTTCGGGCGTCTTCACCGTGTCGTCGAGGTATTCGATAAAGAAGGCAAGGCCCACCCCACCGAAGAGCCCGAGCACCAGGCCGAGCATGAGATTGCGTTTCTTGTTGGGTTTGGCCGGCTGCTCCGGGGTCTTGGCCTCCTCCACCACCCAGACGTTCACCGACTGGTTCTGCTCGGTGATGTTCTGCTCCTTGAGCTTGGCGAGCAGGGCCTCGTAGAGAAACTTATTGGTCTCCACCTCGCGTTTGAGCAGACCGTACTGCACGAACTTTTCGTTGCTGGTGAGGGCCTCGTTCTTGGTGTCGGCCAGCATCTCCCGCAGGTTCTGCTCGTTGGCCTGGGCCAGCTCATAATCGTGCTTCACCGAGATCATCACCCGCTCGATCTCGAGCCGCTTCTTTTCGCGCAGGGTATCGCGTTCGCCCAGGGCCTTGATCATGGCCGGGTGCTTGGCTCCGAATTTTCTGGAGAGCTCGGCTATCTGCTGCTCCTGCTGGATGATCTGGCTGCGGATGGCCTGCACCGCCGGGTTGGAGGCCACCACCGAGATCGCCTCCCGGCCCTCGACGCCGCCGGCGGCCCGCAACTGGTTGTAGAGATTTTCGAGCTCCTTGCGCCGGGTTTCGGCCTGGCCGAGCTGGGAGGAAAATTCGGCGAGCTTCTGGGGAATGATCGCCACCCGATCCTCGATGGTGACGATGTTCTGGTCCCGCATGTACTCCTGCAGCTTCTTCTCCGAGAGGGCGAGCTTCTGGCGCTCCTCTTCGGCCTTGGCGCTCATCCACTTGATGGCCTGGCTCGAGGTGGCCATCTTCATCTCGAGAATCTCGTCCATATAGGCCTGCGCCACGGTGTTGGCAACCAGCTTGGCGAGCACCGGGTTCTCGGACATGTAGCCGATCTCGATGACCTTGCTCTCCTTCACCGGTGCCACCGTGATGTCGGCGCCGATGGCCATGGCCAAGCGGTCGGCGGTGGAAATCTCTTCGTCCC
>JBFHWX010000288.1:0-2901 GCA_041599275.1 Desulfobulbales bacterium
CCCTGGGCAGTGGCGAGCGCCTGGGGGTACAGATTCGCTGGTCGCCGGAACCATCCGGCGCACTGGAAACCGGCGGCGGCATGTTCCGGGCCCTGCCGCTGCTGGGCGAGCGCTTTCTGGCCGTGAACGCCGATATCTGGACCGACTATCCGTTCGTGCAGCTGCTGCGACCGTTGCCGGCCCTCGCCCATCTGGTGCTGGTCGACAACCCGCTGCAGCATCCGCAGGGCGATTTTGTCCTGGAGCAGGGCCGGGTTCGTGCCGAGGGCCAGGCGCGCCTCACGTTCAGCGGTATTGGCGTTTACCACCGCGATCTGTTCAGGGGGTGCCAACCGGGCGTTTTTCCGCTGGCTCCGCTGCTGCGCACGGCCATGGCCCGGGGCGAGGTGAGCGGCGAGCACTACACCGGCCAGTGGCAGGACATCGGTACGCCCGAGCGGCTTGACGCGCTCGATCGCCGGCTCTCAGGCCGCACCTGATCCATCCTTCAGATTTTTTGAACGGTTGTCCGGTTACGGGGCGGGGTGACGGCAGGGACGGGCGGAGTTCGGGCGGAAAACAAAAAACCGGCAGCGCTGTTTTTAATATCTTGCACTGCCGGCCTGACGGGAGGTCCGTGCTGGCGCCTCCGGTGTTACTTTGTGTGGGGTACTGGTGGTCGCCGACAACGTCGCCGGGCGACCACCCGAACCGGTGCTGCGTTACTTACTTCTTCTTCTTGGCAGCTTTTTTCTTCTTGACAGCCTTCTTCGCTTTCTTCTTGGTAGCCATGGTTCACTCCTTCAGTTTTGGTTGAGGAAAACGGGGACTTTTGCCCCCGGTACTGCGCTTTGCCGCGCAAAATGCCGGCCGAAACCGGTTTTGCGTGGCTCGCACAGGCCGGAATGGCCCGTACGCATCACCGCACGACCGCGGCAGACCACGTTCGCGATGCCGTGCAGGGTGAAATTGAAAGGGTGCGGGAGGAGGGAAGAAACGGAGACTCCCGGCAACTTCGGGTTGCCGGCCTTCGCGGTGTTGCTTGTCAGACTTCGCAATCGATCCAAGTTTCGCTTCGCCCCGTTCTGGCGTGGTGTTCTTCGCTTCGTCAGTATCATCACTACTGCGTTCTGCTGGTCACCAACACCGTTGCTTACCTGAGGTGTAGCACATCTTGAATGTTCGTCAAGAGTCGAGCGGTACTCTAATCAGCGTTAAAGAAAAATGCAAACACTTTTTTGCGTCGTTCTCTCTCCGTCACGCATGCATCGGTGACGGAGAGAGGTCGATACATCATCCGCACTTCGAGTCGCCGCAGTTGAGACAGGTCATGCAGCCATCCATCTTGATCACGGCCTTGGTCGAACACTTCGCGCACAGCTGTGCATCGGCCGGAAAGCTGCCGTTGTCGTCGCTGACCGTGGCCGTCGCCTGGTTGCGCGACTCCAGTTGGGCGCGTTTTTCGTCCAGAAACTTCTTCTGACGGGCATCCGGCTCTTCCAGCTTGATGAGACCGATCATTTTCAGGTGACATTCGATGACATCCCCCAGTTCCGCGACCAGCGACGGGGTGTAGCGGCCCTTCTTGAAGTAGCCGCCACGCGGGTCGAACACCGAGCGCAGCTCTTCGATCAGGAACGTGACGTCGCCACCCTTGCGGAACACCGCGGAAATGACCCGGGTCATGGCCACCACCCACTGGAAATGGTCCATGCTCTTCGAATTGATGAAGATTTCGAACGGCCGGCGCTTTTCGTGCGGGGTGCCCTCGTTCAGGATCATGTCATTGATGGTGACATACAGGGCGTGCTCGGTGAGCGGGGTCTTGATCTTGTAGGTGCTGCCCAGCAGGATGTCCGGCCGGCTGAGCTGTTCGTGCATGTGCACGACGTTGTTCTCGGCCGTTTTCGGCTCGTCCTTCTTCACCACGTCGTAGCTGGTGATCTTGCTGTCAATCTTGATGGTCATAAAAACTCCTGGAATCAGGGAAAAGAGTAAAGTGAAAAGAGGAAAGGAGCAGCCTGTCTTTGCTCTTTCCTCTTTTCCCTGCCGTTATCAGAATTTCCCGTAGTACCCTTCCTTCAGGGCGTCGTACAGGTTGGCGGCGGTGTGCTTCTCGCCGTCGTACTCGATCTCCTCGTTCCCCTTGACCTCCAGCACCTCGCCGTTGGCCAGCTGGAAGCGGTACAGGGTGTTCTCGAGGTCCTTGTCCTTCACCAGCACGCCCTGAAAGGCCGCCGGGTTGAAGCGGAAGGTGGTGCAGCCCTTCAGGCCCTGGTCGTAGGCGTACAGGTAGATGTCCTTGAAGTCCTCGTACGGGAAGTCGGTCGGGACATTGGCGGTCTTGGAAATCGAGGAGTCGATCCATTTCTGCGAGGCCGCCTGCACGTCCACATGCTGGCGGGGGGTGATGGCATCGGCGCTCACGAAGTAGTCCGGCAGGCGTGCCTCGTCCTCGGTGGCATCCGGGTCGGCCTTGGGGTTGACCAGGGTGCGGTAGGCCAGCAGTTCATACGAGAAAACATCGACCTTTTCCTTGGATTTCTTGCCTTCGCGGATCACATTGCGGCTGTACTTGTGGGCAAACGACGGCTCGATGCCATTGCTGGCGTTGTTGGCCAGTGACAGCGAGATGGTGCCGGTCGGGGCAATCGAGGTGTGGTGGGTGAAGCGGCAGCCGACCTCGGCGATCCGGTCGGTGAGTTCGGCCGGGAACTTCTGCATGTAGCGGCTGTATCGGGCGAGCAGCACCTTGCCCGGCACCTTGTCGCCGACCTTGAAGCCGTCGCGCTGCATTTCCGGGCGGCGGGCCAGCATTCCGGCGGTGACCGTGAACTCCTCGATCAGGATCGGGGCCGGGCCCTTTTCCTGGGCCAGTTCGATGCCGGTCTGCCAGCCGGTCTCGGCCATTTCACGCGACAC
>JBFHWX010000289.1:0-2898 GCA_041599275.1 Desulfobulbales bacterium
CAACCTCAACGGTGCCAACTTCTTCCGGGTCAACATGGAAGCGCGCCGCAACCGCTTCCTGGCCAACGGCAAGGACGGCATCCGCATCCGGGAGGGCTCGGTCACCTTCGCCGAAAACGCATCCAGCCGCAACCGCTACGGCCTGCAGGTGGCGGATGTGGTCTACGGCCGCTTTCACGGCAATCTGCTGAACCACAACCACGAATTCGGGGCCACCATCCGCAACTGCGACAACTTCGAACTGAGCGGCAACCTGGTCCAATACAATTCGCTAAACGGCATCAATATCACCGACTCTCGGGGCACGATCACCAACAACCAGGTAACCGACAACCGCCGCCGGGGCTTCGGTATCATCACCTTTGCCGGCACCATTTCCGCCAACACCATCGTTGCCAACGGCCTGCACGCCATGGAAGTTGAGGGCACCGAAGAGGTGGCGGCGCCGGACAACTGGTGGGGGCCCGGTCCCCTGGAAGCCGAACGCATCATCGACTGGGAGGACGATGCGGGCAGGGGGCAGGTCCGCACCGAGCCGGTGCGCAAAAATGCCCCGCCCTTTGTCTGGCCGCTTGCCGCGGTCTACGGGCCAGCCGCCATGCACGGAGAGGTGCTGGTGAAAGAGCAGGTCAGCTTCGAATCCGGCAGCAAACTCGTTGTCAGCCCCGGCACCAGAGTGCTCTTCTGAGACGGCGCCGGCCTTCTCATTCTGGGTAGCCTGCGTGCCGAGGGCACCGCCGAGAAGCGGATCAGCTTCACCGCCGACCAGGAAACCGATGCCGGTTACTGGGGCGAGGTGGCTCTCGAGCGGGCGGTGGACAGCGTGGTGAGCTACGCTGATTTTTCCAAGGCCGACTGGGGACTGCATGTCCATTTCACCCAGCTTGTGGTGAGCCACAGCCGTTTTTTCGACAACTATGGTGGCCTTCGTTTCCGCAGCGGCCCGGTCACCCTCGAAAACAACCTGTTCCGCAACAACGATATCGGCATCCGCGCCTATGAGGGCCGGGCGGAGATCCGCGGCAACGTCTTCACCGGCAACGACACCGGCATCTTCGTGCGGGAAGGAGGCAACGGCCTGGTGGTCCGTGGTAACGACATCACCGCCAACCGCCGCTGGAACATCCGGGTAGGCGACTTCACCGTGCAGGACGTGGACGCCGCCGAAAACTGGTGGGGCACCGCCGATCCCTCCGACTCCATCTTCGACCGGGCCGAGGAGCCCGGCGTTGGCCAAGTTCATTTCGAGCCGGTGAGAGAGAGCCCCGTGCATCCCGAACTACTGGAAGAAAATGAGGGGGCCCTGCCATGAAGAGCTGGTTTTTCCTGCCTCTTGCCCTGCTGCTCTGCCTTTTTCTTCCGGGTCTGACCGTTGCCGAAGAAGTGGCGGTGCTGCAGGGAACGGTGGTGGACGTGTTCGACAAGCCGGCCTTGGGCGCCGAGGTCTATGTCTACGATTCCGAGGACGTCAAGCGGCCCGGCGACTTCATCTCCACCCGCACCCTGGCCGATGGCCACTACCGGGTGGCGGTGCCGCCGGGACGCTACTGGTTGGTGGCCCGGCTTCGTCAGGGCGGTGTTCAGATTGGCCCCCTGCACCCCGACGACAAACATTCCGGTTCCCCGCAGCGGGTCGACCTCGAGGCCGGGGCTCAGGAAGAGATTGACTTCACGGTGGCCGACCTGCGGGAGATTTCCCAGCGCAACTCAAAAAAACGCGAAGATTTCTTCCTGGTACAGGGCCGCCTCACCGATCCCGACGGCAAGCCCCTGGCCCAGGCTTACGCCATGGCCAGCAGCCTTGCCAAACCCGCCGGCATCGCCGAATACCTGTCGGCCTGGAGCGAAGGAGACGGCAAATACGTTCTCTACCTGCCTGAGGGGGAATTCCACATCGGGGCCTCGGATCGTTTTCCCTGCGATTCCTGCCCTCTGGTGCAAAAGATTTCGGTTGCCGGCAACCGCGAAGGGCTCGACCTGGTGGTGCCCCCGGCAGCGGACGGGGGCAAAAAAAAGTGACAGCGGACGGACCTGTTGGTTGACCACCTTGGGTCGCGTGCCCTGGGTGGTCTCATTCTTTTTGTTACTGGAGTGTCAGCTATGAAGCGTTTTGTTCTTGTTGCGGTTTTTCTTCTTTTTCTCGCCCCCGGCGCCCAGGCCTGCGTCGGCCGGATTCTTACGGTGGGCGCGGTGGACACTCCGGCCGGCCGGGTGATGAGCGAAATGCTCGCCCTGATGATCAACGAGCGGACCGGCACCACGGTGCGCACCGCTTTTTTCGCCGATGCCGAAAAGCTCTACGAAGGGATCAGCGCCGGTGAAATCGGGCTCTTGGTGGAAGACGCCGCCCAGGGCCTGGCCCGCCTCGGCAAAACCCCCGATGGTACGGCCGCGGATTCCTACCAGATGGTAAAGGAACTGCACCGCACCGAGCTCGCCATGGTCTGGCTCGATCCCTTTGCCTACACCGTGGAAATAAACGGCGCCTCCGTGGCCAGCGCCGTGGTCCTCACCCAGAGCGTGATGACCGACTTTCCCGGCCTGCCGCGACTGCTCAACAAACTCGCCAAGAAGATCGGCGACGCCGATTACCAATCCATGCTGAAACAGGCGGAAGGCGGCGAAAAATCGCACCGCATCGCCCGCGACATGCTGGAAGCAAAGAAGCTCATCTGAACAAACGGATGTTTTCCCTTTTCTTTTCTCCCAGAGCCCGCCTCTCCGGCCTGTTTGGACTGCTTGTTTTTTTTCTGGCGGCCTTGGCCGGTTGCCGCGAAAGCAACCAGACTTTTTCTCCTGCCGCCGATCCCGCCGCGGGTCCGGTGTACCGGATCGGCTACATGGTCTGCAACTCCGAGCAGGAAACCCTGGAGCGCTTCGAGCCGGTCAGCGCCTACC
>JBFHWX010000290.1:0-2849 GCA_041599275.1 Desulfobulbales bacterium
CAAGGGGTGTCTCGTCATGCCGGGATTGGTGAACTGCCACACCCACGCCGCCATGAGCTGCTTCCGGGGCCTGGCCGACGACCTGCCGCTCATGGAGTGGCTCGAAAACCACATCTTTCCGGTGGAGGCCAAGCTCAGCCGGGAGATGGTCTACCTCTCCACCCTGCTCTCCTGCGCCGAGATGATCCGCTCCGGTACCACGAGCTTCTGCGACATGTACCTCTTTGCCAAGGAGGTGGCCCGGGCCGCCGCCGCCAGCGGCATGCGGGCCTGGGTCGGGGAGGTGCTCTACGATTTCCCCTCGCCCTGCTACGGGCTCCTGGAAAACGGCTACCGGTACGTGGAGGAGATGTTCTCCGCCTACCAGGGCCATCCCCTGGTCACCGTCACCGTCGACCCCCACGCGGTCTACACCTGCTCGCCGGATCTGCTCAGCCGCTTGCACCGGATGGCGGACCAGCACGGAGCGCTCTACGTCATCCACCTGTCGGAAACCGCCAGCGAGGTCCAGGGCTGCCTCGAACGCTACGGTAAAACGCCGGTCATGCACCTCGACTCCCTGGGCGTGCTGGGCGAGAACACGGTGGCCGACCACTGCGTGGTGCTCACCGGCGAGGAGATCGAACTTCTTGCCCGGCGCGGGGTGCGGGTCGCCCACTGTCCCGAGAGCAACATGAAGCTTGCCAGCGGCGTGGCCCCGGTGCCGAAGCTCCTCGAAGCCGGAGTCACCGTGGGCCTCGGTACCGATGGCGCGGCCAGCAACAACGATGTCGATCTTTTCGGCGAGATGGACACCGCGGCCAAGCTCCACAAGGTGCATGGCCTCGACCCGACGCTCATGCCGGCCTCGGCGGTACTCGACATGGCCACCCGGGGCGGCGCCCGGCTGCTGGGGGCGCAGGAGCGCGTCGGTGCTCTCGCCCCCGGCATGCAGGCCGACGTCATCGTCCTCGACCTGGACTCCCCCCACCTGACGCCGCTCCACAACCCGGTCTCGCAGCTGGTCTACGCGGCCCGCGGCGCCGACGTGCTGCACTCGGTGATCGGCGGCCGGGTGGTCATGGAAAACCGGCGCCTCCTGACCATCGACGAGCCGGCCCTGCTCGCCGAAATGCGGGAAATGGGCCGGCGGGTCCGCCGGATAAGGCAGGGAGCGGCCTGAGCGGGTGCCGGCTCGGCGGGTGCGGCAAAAAGAATTTTGACACTTTGTCTTTTTGGAGTACATATAACCACTACCGGCAGGACTGGAGCGGGGAGTCAACCGGCCCGCCTGCTCCGGAGAGCCAATAACAGCAGCGAGAGGTGGATCATGTTCGGACTCGGAATGCCGGAACTCGTCATCATACTGGTCATCGTCGTCATCATCTTCGGCGCCGGCAAGCTGCCCGAGATCGGTGCCGGCCTCGGCAAGGGCATCAAGAACTTCAAGTCCGCCACCCGCGACGAGGAGGGGCAGAAGAACCTCGAGGACGATCCGGAGAAGAAGTCCTGACCCGTCGCCCACCCGCCGGCCGGCCATCATTCCTCGATGACCGGCCTTTTTTCATCGCAAGGGAGAAAACACCATGTTCGGCCTCGGCACCCCGGAGCTTATCGTCATCCTCGGTATCGGTTTTTTCGTCTTCGGCGCCAAGAAGCTGCCGGAGATCGGCGCCGGTCTCGGCAAGGGCATCAAGAGTTTCAAGAAGGGCCTGCGGGAAGTGGAGGAGTCGGTGCCCGGCGTCAAGGAGGTGCGGGATCTGAAGGAAGAAGTACGCAGGGTTTCCGACGTCAAGGAAATGCTCAAGTAAGCCGTTCGGGCCGCGCACCGCGGTGCTGTTTTTCCTTCCTCCACCCTCTTCTGGGGATTCCGTGGCATGGAACGGTTCCTGGCTGAACTCTGGCAGCGGCTTCTGGGCATGCTCCGGCCCGACACCTTGGCCCCCTATGCCACGGAACTGCTGACCAAATTCATCGTCGGCCTGGTGGTGCTGGCGGTCTTCTTTCTCTTCTGGCAGGGAGCGCGCCTTGCCCTGGGCGTGCTCTTCCGGCGCAGCCGGACCGACGCCATGACCAGCGCCTTCGTCTTCACCCTGGTCAAGTGGTCGCTTCTCATCATCGGTGCTATCACCGCCCTCGATTCCGCCGGCATCCAGGTGTCGGCGGTGCTCGCCTCCCTGGGCATCGCCGGCCTGACCATCGGTTTTGCGGCCCGCGATTCCCTTTCCAACGTCATCGCCGGCATCCTCATTTTTCTCGACCGCCCCTTCGTGATCGGCGATCTGGTAGAGATCGACAACAACTACGGGCGGGTGGACCGTATCACCCTGCGTTCGACCCGGGTGGTGACCGCCGACGGCAAGATGCTCGCCGTGCCCAACACCGAGGTGATCAACAAGACCGTCGTCTCCTACACCAACTTCCCCCACCTCCGCCTCGATCTACCCTTTTCCATCGGGGTGGAGGAGGATGTCGAGCGGGTCCGCCGCATTCTCCTCGACCTGGTGCACGCGAGGCCTGGCTTCATGACCAGCCCGCCGCCCCGGGTGGTGGTCCGCGCCCTGGGCGACTATTCGCTCACCATTGAGCTGCAGGCCTGGCTCGAAGACGAGCGTCAGCACGTGGAAAGCCGCTTTGCCCTGCGGGAGGCCGCCTTTGTCGCCCTGCGCCGGGAAGGGATCGAGATGCCCTTCGAGACCCTTGCCCTCCGCCTGCCCGACCGTGAAAAGCTTAATCTTGGCCGTTCCGGAAACTGACGCCTGTTATGCCCCTGCCTTTTTTGCATACCCTTCCGCCCGTTGGCTTCGCTTGCTGGTTCCTGCTGCTGGGCCTGACGGTGGCAAGTCATTATCCGGAGGACCGCTGCAGTC
>JBFHWX010000291.1:0-2819 GCA_041599275.1 Desulfobulbales bacterium
GAAATCGTCGGGATCTGCGGCGGCTACCAGATGCTCGGCCGCGAGCTTGCCGACCCCCACGGTCTGGAATCCACCGCCTGCGCTGTCCGCAAAGGCCTCGGCCTGCTGGCGGTGCGCTCGGTGCTCGAGCTCGAAAAAAACCTGCGCCAGGTCGAAGGCGTGCACAACGCCAGCGGCTGCCCGGTGCGGGGCTACGAGATCCACCACGGGGTGAGCGCGGCGGACGGGCGGCCGGCCCTGGCGCTCACCCGCAAGGATGGCCAGACCAGGACCGACGGCGCCGAAAGCGACAATGGTCTGGTCTGGGGCAGCTACCTGCACGGCATCTTCGACTCCGACCCCTTCCGGCGCTGGTTTCTCGACCGGCTGCGGCAGCGGAAGGGCATGGCGCCGCTCGGCGAGATCGCCGCAATCTACGACATCGAGCCGGCCCTCGACCGGCTGGCCGCCACGGTCAGAAAATCTCTGGACATGAACGCCATCTACCGGATGCTGGAACTCTGAGCCGTGGCTACTGTCTTCCACATCCCCCTTGCCCTGCTCCTCGACCTCGTGGTCGGCGACCCGCGCTGGCTGCCGCACCCGGTGCGGGCCATGGGCACATTCGCCCGCCGGCTCGAGGCTAGCACCCGGCGCCTGGTCCGCAGCGAGCGGCTGGCCGGTGTTCTCACCGTGCTGGGCGTGCTCGGCGCCACCGCACTCGTTACCGGCGGCATTCTCCACCTTGCCCAACGACTGCCCTTTCCGGCAACGGATATGGTCAGCATCGTGCTTCTCTCCTACGGCATCGCGGCCCGCGACATGGTGCGCCACAGCCGGGCGGTGCACGAGGCGCTTGATGCCAACGACCTGGCTCTGGCCCGCAAGCGGGTGGCGATGATCGTCGGCCGCGACACCGAAAAGATGGACGAGGCGGCGGTGGCCCGGGCCACGGTGGAGAGCGTGGCCGAGAATCTGGTGGACGGAGTGACGGCGCCGCTCTTCTTTGCCGCCCTGGGCGGCCCGCTGGGCATCATGCTCTACAAGGCCGCCTCCACCATGGATTCCCTCTTCGGCTACAAAAACGAGCGCTATGTCCACTTCGGCTGGGCCGCGGCCCGGCTCGACGATGTGTTGAACTTCATCCCGGCCCGCCTGACCGGCCTGCTGCTGGTGGGGGCGACAGCCCTGCTTGGCTTACAAGCCGGAGACAGCTGGCGCATCCTGCGCCGCGACAGGCTTGCCCACGCAAGCCCCAACTCGGGCCATACCGAGGCGGCCATGGCCGGCGCCCTCGGCATCCAGTTGGGCGGCGCAGCATGGTATTTCGGCCAGCCGCTGGTAAAACCAACCATGGGCGACCCCATTCGGCCCCTGGAGAAAGTGGATATTCAGCGGGCCAACCGGCTGTTTCTGGCCACCGGACTGCTTGCCGGGCTGGTGCTGAGCGGCTGGCTGTTGTGGAGGCAACTCGGATGAACACCCTGCTCGACCTCGTGCCGCTGCTCTGGCACGACCTCATCTGGCCCCTTATCCGCCTGACCTGCCTGGTCTCCCTCGGTCTGGTGGTGGCAAACTTCATCGAGGCCCTCAACTGGGGTGAACGGCTGGCGGTGCTGGCCCGGCCCCTGGTGCGGGCCGGGCGCTTTTCGGCCACCACCGGAACGAGCTTCACCATGGCCTTCTTCTCCGGGGTTTCGGCCAACACCATGCTGGCCGAGGCCTACGACAAAAAAACGCTCGGCCGTACCGAGCTGGTGCTCGCCAACCTGTTCAACTCGGTGCCCCGCTTCTTTCTGCACCTGCCCACCGTCTTCTTCCTGGCCCTGCCGCTCATCAAGGGCGCGGCCCTGCACTACGTGGGGCTGACCTTCGCCGCCGCCCTGCTGCAGACCCTTCTTGTTGTGGGCTTGGGCCGTTTCCTGCTGGCACGGCCGACGACTGCCGCCCGGAGCGAACCACCGCCCGGTCGCCGCAACACCATGCGCAACGCCTGGGACAAGAGCGTGCAGCGCTTTAAAAAACGCATCCCGCGGCTGCTGCGCTTCACGGTTCCGGCCTATGTCCTGTTCTACCTCGCCAGCCGGTCCGGTCTCTTCGAGCGGCTGGAAGGGTGGCTGGCCGGCAGCGGCTTTCTGCTCGCCTGGCTCAAGCCCAAGGCCCTGGGGATCGTGGTCCTGCAGGTGTCCACCGAATTCTCGGCCGGTCTTGCCGCCGCCGGCGGACTGCTCGAAGGCAGCAGCCTGGCCCGGCGTGACGTGATCCTGGCGCTCCTGGCCGGCACCGTGCTGGCGGCGCCGATCCGCGCCGTGCGCCACCAGTTTCCCTACTACGTCGGCATCTTTCCCGCCGGCCTCGCCGTCGAGCTGGTGGGCTACAGTCAGCTCTGCCGGTTGGCGAGTCTGGTGGCGGTGGGAGCCGGTTATTTTTTTCTGACTCTGTAAGCAAGGAACCGTCATGGCCAACCGCATCGCCGCATACATCCTTTTTGCCGTCCTGCTCTTCTGGTGTTTTGTACCGACACCGGCCCGGGCCATGACCCGCACCCTGCAGCACGAACCGGCCCTGGTCCTGGCCGCCTTCGGCACCACCACCAAGGCCCGGGCCACCTACGATTTTTTTGAAAATCAGCTGCGTCGCGATCTGCCGGAAGAAATGGAAAAACTTCGGATCGAATGGGCCTTCACCTCGGAGATCGTGCGCGAACGGGCCAACCGCACATTCCAGGAAGCGGGCAGTCCAGAGCGGCTGCGCAGCCTGCCCCAGGTGCTGGCCGACCTCGAGGCCGAGGGTTTCCGGCGTATCGTGCTCCAACCCCTGCACATCTTCCCGGGGCAGGA
>JBFHWX010000292.1:0-2765 GCA_041599275.1 Desulfobulbales bacterium
AGGGCTGCCGGCTCGTAGACCTCCAGCACGTCGGCCCGTCCCACCTTCTGCAGAAATTCCTCTTCATTGGCAAAGCCAAAAAAATCGAGCACCGACGAGTCGCCCACGCCCTCGGCAAAGGAACCCAGGAACTCGGCGCCATCGCTGGTCACCGCAAAGAGGTAGCGGTCGAGCCCGGCGGCAGCACAGAGCAGGAAGGAGCCCTGGCGGCGGGCGAGCAGATAGAGTTCGCGCACCCAGTCGTCCTCGCCCTCGGGCAACAGGGCGTAAAAGGCGTGCAGCAGATTGAGGGCGACGATGTCGCTGGCGTAATGATCCAGAAGTTCGGCCGCTGCCTCGGCGTGGGACTCGGGCACGGCGTACTCCATGAGCAGCTCGATCTGCTGCCTCAACTCGGAGAGTGTCTGCATTTTTTATGTAATTTCAAGTGTTTTCTTTTAAGAAAAGGAGCCACTGAGGCGGGTCGCGGCCTGGCTCGGCATTCTACCCCTGGTGCCGTGATCCAGAACTGATCGCCTCCACCCAGCGCCGGGTTTCGGCGGCGATGTCCGGCGCCTCGCTGATCGCGGTGACCACCGCGATGCGGCGGGCGCCGCGGGCGGCAAGCTCGGCCACGTGCTCGAGCTTGATGCCGCCCATGACCGTGAACGGCAGGGAAGAAAGACTGGAAAACTCGGTCACCGCCCCGGGGCCCAGGAATTTTTTCAAACCACCCTTGGTACCGGTGGGAAAGAGCGGCCCGATGTTGAAATAACTCGCCCCCCGTTCGGCGGCGGTTGCCGCCTGCCCGGGGGTATTGCAGGAAACGCCGATCAAAAGCTCCGGCGCCAGGCGCCGCACCTCCGCCGCCGGCAGGTCGGAGTTGCCCAGGTGGACGCCGTCGGCCCCGGCGAGCAGGGCCACGTCCAGCCGGTTGTTGACGATGAAGAGAGCCCCGGCGGCCCGGGTGCGCTGCCGAAAGGCCAGCGCCTTCTCGAACAGGGCCCGGTCGTCGGACTCCTTGTCACGCAGCTGCACGATGCGGGCACCACCGGCCAACACCCCGTCGAGCCATTCGAGATCGCTACGACCGGCAGCCAGCCGTTCGCAGGAAACCGGGTAGACCGTCACCTGCTCGCAAAATTTCTCCTGCCTCTCTGCAAACACTTTATTGGACATAACTATTCGCCCCGGGCCGCACGTGCCTCTTGAACCATTGTTGCGTATCCTCTATACTAAACCGTTTATTATATGTGATTCCCGCCGCCGGCGCCAGCACCTTCGGCGTCGCCGGCCTTCTTTCCCCGCCGACGAACCCAGTCCAACCGGAACACCTCCGGTCCGACCATATCGAAGGAACACGCCATGCTGAAAAACCACATTACCGACCAGACCGCCACCCTCACCATCGAAGGCAAGAGCTACGAACTGCCGATCATCGTCGGCAGCGAAGGCGAGCGGGCCATCGACATCCGTTCCCTGCGGGCCGACTCTGGCTACATCACCCTCGATAGCGGTTTCATGAATACCGGCTCCTGCGCCAGCGAGATCACCTACCTCGAAGGCAACGAGGGCATTCTCAATTACCGGGGCTACAAGATCGCCGAACTGGCCGAGAACTGCACTTTCGTAGAGGTCGCCTACCTGCTGCTCCACGACAACCTGCCGACCAGAAACGAACTTTCCCACTTCAGCGGTCTGCTCGGCCGCTACGCCATGCTGCACGAGAACATGATCCACTTCTTCGACGGCTTTCCACCCAACGCCTCGCCCATGGCGATATTGTCGTCGATGGTGAACTCGCTCTCCAACTTCTACCCGGAGATGATCGAGAACCCGCTCGACGACATCGACAAGATGGCGGCTCGCCTCATCAGCAAGGTGAGGACCATCGCCGCCTTCTCCTTCCGCAAGTCCCAGGGACATCCGGTGGTCTATCCCCGCCACGACCTCTCGTACTGCGCCAATTTTCTCAACATGATGTTCGACTCGCCGGTGCGTCCCTACACCATCAACGACAAGGTGGTGGCGGCCCTCAACAAAATCCTCATCCTGCACGCCGACCACGAGCAGAACTGCTCGACCTCCACCGTGCGGCTGGTGGGCTCCGCCCGGGTCAATCTCTACGCCTCGATCTCGGCGGGCATCAGCGCCCTCTGGGGACCGCTGCACGGCGGCGCCAACCAGGCGGTGGTGGAAATGCTGGAGACCATCTACAACGAGAACGGCGACTACCAGAAATACGTGGACAAGGCCAAGGATCCCAACGATCCCTTCCGGCTGGTGGGCTTCGGCCACCGGGTCTACAAGAACTACGACCCGCGGGCCCGGATCATCAGAAAGGCGTGCGACGAGGTTCTCGAGGCCCTCAACATCTCGGACCCGCTGCTCGACATCGCCAAGGAGCTCGAGGAGGTGGTGCGCCGCGACGAGTACTTCATCGAGCGCAACCTCTACCCCAACGTCGATTTCTACTCGGGCATCATCTACCGGGCCATCGGCATCCCCACCAACATGTTCACCGTCATGTTCGCCCTGGGCCGACTGCCTGGCTGGATCGCCCACTGGATGGAGATGTGGAACGATCCCAACTCTCGGATCGGCCGCCCCCGCCAGGTCTACATCGGCCCCAAGACCCGGCCCTTCGTGCCCATGGACCAGCGGGGCTGAAAGTCCACGGCAGCCAAACAAAAAAATGAGAAAAAGGGGGACAGACCTCAGGTCTGCCCCCCTTTTTTTTCGTTCTCAGGGCAGCAGAAGACGGTGACCGAAGTTCATAATCGGCC
>JBFHWX010000293.1:0-2743 GCA_041599275.1 Desulfobulbales bacterium
GAGGAACCGCAGGCGGTGAAGGTGCGCCGGTGCCCCTGTCGGTCGGTATCGGTGATGCTCTCCTTGGCCCAGAAGGTTGGAATTTTCATTTTTTCTCCTGATGCATTGGGCGGTTTAAGGTAGCACCTCTGCGCATGCTCAGGGGCGCCTGTGCGCGCACCGCCAGGCCCAACGAACAAACCCCTTGTCTATCTTTACCTCCGCAAAGCGGCGGTTACCTGTCCCGGAAGCGGTACTCGCCCTTCCAGCCCTGTCCCTGTCTGTTGCCGTTGGTCACGAACCAGACCAGGACCTGGTTGGACCAGGAAGTGAATTCCGGCGGCAGGGTTTTCCCCGAAAATACCGCCATGATCTTCTCATGGGTGCCTTTGCCGTTGAAGAAATAAAGGAGGTCGGTGTTGGTCTCGGTGTCGAACTCCGAGAAGGTGAAGTGTACGACCTGTCCCTCGGGGGCGGTGATCAGCCACTTGCAGTCCGAGTTCGGGGAATACTCTTGGGGGCCGGAGCCGTCCTCCAGGGGGCCTTCCCTGTTGAGGGCGACCGTGCCCCGGCAATGAAGGGTGCGGTACGGGATGGGCTCGACCCGGTATTCGAGCAGGGCCTTTGCCTGCCCGCCTCCCTCTTCCGGGGTGAAGGTCACCCATGCCGAGGTTGCCGGCACGTAGACGTCCTCCTTCCAGTCTGCCATGGAAGAGACGGCAACTGGTGAATCCTTCCCCTCTTCGGCAAAAAAGCTGAAGCTGCCCCTGCCCAGCCACCGAAGTTTATCAGCGGCCCGGAAGCGTATACCCTGGAAGTCACCTGGGGGCGCGATGCGCCAGGAGACCGGGCCGCTGTTACTGGCAACAACGAGATAGCCTTGCTGGTTGGCGAAGCTTCTCCCTGCTCTTTGGCCATTTTCCCCCAGACCGGCGTCGAGGGCTTTCCCAAGGTTGAGCCTGCCGGCGCCGAGTCCCGCGGTGAGCAGCGGATCGGCGGGTTCGATGGGGTCGGCGCCGTTTTTCAACATGGCCCTGATCTGTTCGGCAGAGGCCTCCGGATACTGCAGTTTGACCACGGCGGCGGCCGCCGCAACGATAGCGGCGGCCATGGAGGTACCCTCCCGGAGGCTGCGGCCGTTGTCGGAGAGTGAATCGGCCGCCTCGATTTCGCTGCCTGGGGCCAAGAGGTCGACAAAGGGCCCGTAATTGGATTTGTCGATCTTTCCTCCGTCCGGCCCGTGAGCGGCTACCGCCAGCACCGCCCGGTGGGCGGCCGGGAACTGGTCCCTGTTTTCAGGAAAATTACCGGCGGCGGAAACGAGAAAAGCTCCCGCCGCTTCCGCCTCCTGGAGAATTTTTTCCTCGTCCGGCGAGATATGGCCGACGCCCCAGGCGCAGAGAATGATGTCGGCCCCGTTCCTGGCAGCGTAGCGGATGCCCTCGTAGCCTGATTTGATGTAGAGAATGTCGGCCTGGTCGGCAAGCCCTTTCACCGGCATGATACGAACGAACCGCGACGCCTCGGGGCCGTATGCCCGCCCCAGGATGCGGGCTATGATGCCGGCAAGGTGGGTGCCGTGGTAGAACTCCTCGAGCCGGTCGGCGGGTGGAGCCGCGTCGTTGTCGTGATCCGCCGCGTCCCAGCCGTGCAGGTCGTCGACAAAGCCGTTGCCGTCGTCGTCGATGCCGTTTGCGGGGATTTCAGCGGGATTGCGCCAGAGAAAACCGGCAAGCTCCCGGTGGCTGCTCCGCACCCCGTCGTCGACGATGGCCACCACCAGGGGCCGTTCTGCCTGAGGCGGCTCGAGACCTTCCGGCACCCCGGCGGCATCCAAGAACCAGGAGCCATCGGCAACGGCGCTGTTTTGCCCAGCATGGCCGGTACAAGGCAAGAACAGAAGAAAAAGAAAAAGAGAAGGCAACAAGTTCAGGCGCATGGAGGAAAACCGTTTGTGCACAAAGCCGGGCAGAAAAAAGGGAGCCTGCGGCAAACCACAGGCTCCCTCCAGGGCAGACAACTCAGGAAGCTACCGGATGACCCGGTGCTGATGTCCCTCGGCACCGCCTCTCTCGCCTTGCCTGCGCGGTGAAAGCCCAGGGCCGTTGCCGGCATGCACCGGCACCCGCCCCCGCAGGTCGGGTAATGCAAAGGTGGTACGGCCGTCGCCGCCATATATCGTGCCGAGCAGGGAAAAGAGCGCCGTGTTCTGGCTGATGGCCAACAATTGGCCGTCGCAGAGGGCCCAGCCCCGGGGCGCGAAATTGCCGCCAAACATGGTGATCTCCCCCAGGTAGGGTTCAATACCGCTGCGGGAAGGAAAGACGCCCTGGAGGGCGATGATGTAGTTGACCACCGTATAGGGCTGCATGCTGCTCGCCGGATCAGACTGAAGGTTGAAATGCTGGGTGGCCGGCGGCGTTGCGAGCCAGTGGCCGCTGGCGGGGTCAGCTGGATCGCCTGGATTTTGCGGGTCGACGGGCGACCAGGTAAGCAACTCGCCAAAACTGGTGGCGGCGTTCAAACCGATGGTGGAGCCAACGACTTCCACCGGCGCAATACCGGTATAGGTCGGTCCTGGCGGGCCTTCCGGGCCGGGATCCCCCTGGGGACCGGGTTCACCCGGAAGACCGGGGGGACCCACGGGACCAGGGATGCCCTGGGGACCCGGAGGACCTGCCACGCCCTGGAGACCAGGATCGCCTTGTGGGCCGGCAGGACCCGCGGGACCAGGGTCACCCTGGGGACCCGGAGGACCTGCCAC
>JBFHWX010000294.1:0-2611 GCA_041599275.1 Desulfobulbales bacterium
CGCAACACGGTGGGCTTCGACTGGCACCCGGTTACAAAAAGCCTGTGGTTCACCGACAACGGCCGCGATTGGCTGGGCGACGACCTGCCACCCGACGAGCTGAACGTGGCGCCGGCGCC
This sequence comes from Desulfobulbales bacterium, assembly GCA_041599275.1. Taxonomy (GTDB): domain Bacteria; phylum Desulfobacterota; class Desulfobulbia; order Desulfobulbales; family BM004; genus JBFHWX01. The sequence goes on from JBFHWX010000294.1 coordinate 120, forward strand.
GGGCCTTCATTTCGGTTACCCCTACCTGCACGGCAAAAGTGTCCGCGACCCCGAATACGGTGAGAAGGGCAAAGAAATCAATAAAGCACCGCCGGCCCACGAGTTCCAGGCCCATGTGGCGCCGCTGGGAGCCGAGTTCTACACCGGGAAAATGTTTCCTGAAAAATACCGCAACCAGCTCTTCGTGGCCCAGCACGGCTCCTGGAACCGTAGCACGAAAGTGGGCTACAAAGTGGTTGCGCTCTTCATAGAGGGGGAGCGGGTGACGGGCAGCGAGGTCTTTGCCGAAGGCTGGCTGGGCCCCGATGGGGTGAGCGGCCGGCCGGTGGACATCGAGACCATGGCGGACGGTTCGCTTCTGGTGTCCGACGACGGAGCGGGCAGAATCTACCGCATCACCTACAAAGAGCCATAGGGGGCAAAGTCTGAACTACTTGCCGGTTAGCCACTTCTGGTAACGGGGCAGCAGGGTTTGCCAGGAGAATTTTTCGGTTAGATCCCGGGCCTGCTCGGTGGGCAGGCGCAAGGTGGCCTGGCCCATGGCGAGCAGAGTGCGCAGGGCAGGGCCGAGTTCGTTTCCCTGGTAGAAAAACTCGGCGGCAAAGAGCTCGGGGTAGGACAAGCGGTGGGGCAGGAGCGGCCGGCAGCCGGCCCGCACCGCCTCGAGCACCGAGATGCCGTAGAACTCGTGGCGGGCGGTGGAGACGACCAGATCGGCCTTTTTCAGAAGGCGCACGTAGTCGCTGCGGCTTTCGGCAAACCCCCAGTGCAGGATGCGGTGAGCGAGGCGTTTCTCCGCCTGGTCGAAAACCGGCGGCCGCTCTCCGTAGGACTCACCGGCCACGATCAGTTTGAACGGCACGCCTTCGGCATCGAGCCCGAAAAGCGTCTCGAAAAAAAGCTCCGGATTCTTGTCATGCTCCCAGCGGTGGTTCCAGAGCAACACCGGCTCCTCTTCCCGTGCTTGCTCGCAGGCCCCGTCGATGGCCGTGAAATCAAGGCCCGGATGCAGCACCACGGACTTGCTCCGTATCTGCTCGAGATCATTATCCAGGGCCATGTCGGCTGCCAGCCGGCGAAGCTTGGCGCAGCCGGCCAGGAAGGTGTCGAGGTTGTGCCGGGAGTTGAAGCCAAGCCGGTCAGCGGCCAGGGCGGTGGTCCAGTTGGTGAGCGCAAAGTGCAGGTCGCGCTCCTCTTCGCGGCGCACCGGGTAAGCGAACTGGTTCTCGTGGAAGTAGACGGAAAGCGGCAGGGTGGAAAACCAGGCCGGCGCCAGGCCGCGCAAACAGGCCACATCGACGTAGCTCGAGGCGAGCACCAGGTCCCAGGCCGGTTGCTGGTATTTTCCCAGCCGGTCGGCAAAATACGGGGCGGCGAGCCGCATCCTGAGCTTCCAGTGTCGTGCCGGCAGGGTCCAGCACTCGAGCTGGTGGGGCAGGAGGCGGACCAGGTCGTCGACAAAGGCACGGTGGGAGCCGCCGTGGAAAGGTTCAAGAACGAGGATCCGCATGGCCCCGGCTCAGTACGAGGTTGAGAAGGCGGTCGACCTCGAGCCGGAAGCCGGGTTCGACCAGTACCGTGGTGTAGTCGTCCACCACCAGGGCCGGTCCTTCGAGGAAGCGACCGGCGGTCAGGGTCTTGCGGTCGTAGACCGGGGTGTCGAGGCTGGAAGTGGCGAAATGCACCAGCCTTGAGCCCAGGGCCTGGGCCGGGCCGGGTTCAAACCCTTCGCTCTCCGGCAGTTCCTGCTGGGGCCGCCGCAAAAGGAGCGTCACCTGGACGGTGATCAGCTCCAGGGGATGGTCGTCTGCCCGGTAGCCGAACTGCTGCTCGTGCAGTTGGTGGAAGCGTTCGGCAAAGTCTTTTTCAAAAGGCACGGTGAGCTCGTAGGACTGCCCCTGGTAGCGGAGATTGAGAAAACGCCCGGTCTCGAGGGTTCCCGCCCCAAAGCCAAGTCCCATTTGCCGGAACGCCCCCCTGCCCTTCTCTTCCAGGTTGTGGAACTTTTCAGCCAACCGCTGAGCGGTGATTTCGTCACCGCTCAAAAAAACACTTTCGAGAAAATCCATTTTGGGGTCGCTCTGCACCATACCCTGGGCCGACAGGATGCCGGCCCGGGCCGGCACCACGATCTTGCGGATATCGAGCTCGCGGGCCAGCTCGCAGCAGTGCAGGCCACCGGCGCCGCCAAAGCAGAAGAGCATGAACTCCTTGGGATCGTGGCCGCGCTCCAGGGACACGGCCCGCACCGCCTTGGCCATGTTGGCGTTGACCAGCCGGATGATGCCCCGGGCCGCGGCCAGGGGGGCAAGCCCGAGCCGGGCGCCGAGCGCCGCCATGCCCTGTTCCACCCGCTCGCGGTCGAGTTGCATGGCGCCACCCAGGAAGCGGTCGGCAAGAAGCCGGCCCAGGAAGAGATTGGCATCGGTCACCGCAAGACGCTCGGCCGGCTCCCCCTCGCCCAAGCCATAGCAGAGGGGCCCTGGATCGGC
>JBFHWX010000295.1:0-2589 GCA_041599275.1 Desulfobulbales bacterium
ACCCATGGGTACGGCCACCAGGCCTCGCCAGAACGGCATGCCCGGTGTGCCAGGGATGCCCCCCAGGGGCTCGAGGCCGGGAAGATCGAGCTGGGACCAGGTTTCGCCGCCCGCCGTGATCGCGGTGAAGCTTGGGTCGCCAAAAGTGAGGGAGGCGGCGAACCGGCGGTTGTCAGAGTGCTCGGTGTCCAGCCGGGGCGTCGTGCGGCTTTCCCGGACCAGGCAGGGGGGCGGCGGCAGTTCCTGGTTGTCGAAGAAGACATCGAAGAAGCTGTCGGCCAGGGCGCGGCCCTGGTTGTAGAGAACCTCGGCCACCGCCTGGTTCTCCTGACGCAGGTCCTGGGCCTCGTTGCCGTAAGCGCCCATGATATTGCGGGCGGTGCAGATCTGGCCGCGCAGGTAGGCACTTTCGGCGTTTTTCAGCTTGGCGAGGAAACTCTGTTTCCTGCCCTTGTTGAGGCTCGAGGCGGGGAACGCCTGGATCTCGCCCCGCAGGGCCAGGAAGGAGTCGAGGACGTTCTGGTCCGGGGGCATGGGTTTTGGCATGTCGGCATGGGAGACGGCGGCCCCGGCCGTGAGGGCCAGGGCGGAGAGCCAGAGGATCAGGGTTGTGCGTGGCGTCATGGCTGCCCTCCTGTGTCTGAAGGAGTGAAAGGAAAGGCGGAAAACGGTGCTGGACCCGGTGAGGGGCGGGGCGCGGCGGGCCGGAAAAGTTCCGGCCGGTGGGGATGTGTGGTGGCGCTCGCCTGGGGAAGGCGGCGGGTGGGAAGAGTTTTTCTTATACTTACTTCGTTTGCGAGGGGCTGGCAACCGTTTTGTCGCAAACCGTGGCGTCGGCTGCCCGGGCTATGGTATGGTTTTGCGCCGGTTCGGTGATATGGGGTTCACGACAGGGCGGGAGCCCGCAAATGCTGGTGGCGTCGGCTCTTTTGGGAAAAAAACAATGAAGAAATCATCGGCAACGGGCCTTGTCTACTCGACGGACTTTGGCGGGGTTTGCAAGAAGTGCGGGCGGCAGTTGAAGAAATGCGCCTGTGGCGGCGAGGCGGTGCGGCCGCCGGCCGACGGAGTGGTGCGGGTCGGCCGCCAGACCAAGGGCCGCAAGGGCAGCGGCGTCACTCTCATCTCCGGCCTTCCCCTGGCGGAGCCAGAGCTCAAGGAACTGGCCAGCCGGCTCAAGCAGCGCTGCGGTTCGGGCGGCGCGGTGAAGAACGGCGTGGTCGAGATCCAGGGCGATCACCGCGAACTTCTCGTGAATTTTCTCGCCGGGCTGGGCTACAAAGTAAAGCTGGCCGGCGGTTGACCCGGCCGTTCTTTTTTTTCAACGACATCAATTGAGGAAGGATTTCCGTGAAACCGAGAAAGAAGCTCGCCGAGAGCACGACCCCCGATGGCGGGCTCATGGTACTCTTCCAGCACGACCGTGATTTCCTGATCGAGGTGAACGGCGAGCAGCTCATGGTCAGCCGCCACCACGAATCGGAGCTCGAGCTGGCCCGCCTGGGCTGCGCCCATCTTGTCGGCCGGCCGCAACCGGCGGTGTTAATAGGTGGCCTCGGTATGGGCTATACCCTGCGCCAGGCCCTCGATCTGGTGGGCCCCGAGGCGGAACTGGTGGTGGGTGAGTTGATGGCGGCGGTGGTCGACTGGAACCGCCGCTATCTCGGCGAGCTGAACGGTCACCCCTTGGCCGACCCGCGGGTGGTGCTCGAAGCAGGTGACGTGATCGGGCTGCTTAACCGCTCCCGGGCAAGGTTCGACGCCATCCTGCTCGACATCGACAACGGCCCGCGGGCCATGACCGATGCCGCCAACAACCGGCTCTACGCCTACAGCGGCATCGTCGCCTGCCAGCGGGCACTGCGAAAAAAAGGGACGCTTGCCGTGTGGTCGGCGGAGCCGAGCCGGGACTACGAGGACCAACTCCTCTCCTGCGGCTTTCATGTCCGGCGCTACCGGGTGCCGGCCTACAAGGGCAGCAGCTCGCTCTCCCGTTTCGTCTTCGTGGCCTCGGAAAACGAGAAGAACCTGCCGCCCGGCGGCGGCGAACCCCGCCGGGCAAAGCCGTCGATGCCGTTTCACCGGAAGAAAGGGGCGGGGCGGGAGAGGGGGTAGAGGCCGGAGGTGTATCTCGGGGGGAAGTCGGTGCTGAAATAGCGAAGAGACGGTTCTATCCCCAGAGAGCCCTGGGATACTGCCGGAGGATTGTTTCATCCTTGGTCAACAGGGGGGCACCCCGGGCCGCGGCGGAGGCGGTGATGATCCGGTCGAACGGGTCCCTGGTCCAGGTTTGCAGCAGGGCCTCGGTTATCACCCTTGTCAGTGGAAGATCGCAGACGGCGAGACCGATGGTACTCGCCAGGTTTTCGAGCAGGACTGTCGGGGAGACGGTCAACCGGTCGATCTCCCGGAGGTATTGCAGCTCGAGCAGAACGATGGGGGAAATCAGCAGGTCGTTTTCCTCGATCTTGGCGCGTACCGGGGCGGGGAAGCGTTCGACCTCGCCCGCATAGGCCCAGACTACCACATGGGTGTCAAGGTAGATCATCGTGGCGCCACTCCCCACTCCAGTCGAGATGCACGATGTCC
>JBFHWX010000296.1:0-2345 GCA_041599275.1 Desulfobulbales bacterium
CACAGGCGCCCCTGAGCATGCGCAGAGGTGCTACCTTAAACCGCCCAATGCATCAGGAGAAAAAATGAAAATTCCAACCTTCTGGGCCAAGGAGAGCATCACCGGTACCGACCGGCAGGGGCAGCGGCGCACCTTTACCGCCTGCGGCTCCTCCTTCAGTTCCCTGGAACAGGCCCGGGCCGATGCGACGGCGCGGGCACGACGGATTTTCGATCTGCTTGCAAACGGGCAAAAGCCAGATGCGTATGGGTATCTCGACCGGCCGATCAGGGAGGAGATCGTCCGTGACCTTCAGGCCGAGGCCGCCGGCCAGTCGCTGGTCATCACCCGGAACCGGTATGGCTCCCTGGTTCTGAATGCCGCTTCGGTTTTTTTCGCCGACGTCGATTTTCCGCCATTTACCGCAAGTGGTCTCTGGGAGCGCTTGCGCTGGCTCTTTTCGCCGGGCCGGAAAGAAGAACAGAAGTTGGCTCTGGTGGAGCAGACCATGACGCGGGTGGAAGAATGGCGCCGCAACAATCCCCGCCATGGCTTCCGGTTGTACCGCACCCATTCGGGGCTTCGGCTGCTGTTCACCGAAAAAACCTACGAACCAGGATCTCAGGAAGTTGGCCGCATCCTCACCGAGCTCGGCGCCGACCCGGTGTATAAGAAACTCACCGAAAAGCAGAAATGCTACCGGGCCCGGCTGACACCAAAACCCTGGCGTTGCGGCTTGGGCCGGCCGCCGGTGAGTTATCCCTGGGGCTCCCGGCAGCAAGAAGCGGCCCAGCGCGACTGGGAAAAGGAATACGACAAGAAAACAGCCGGTTTCACCACCTGTGTGCTGCTCGACCTCTCCCCTGCCAGGGGGGCAGAGCCCGTCATCCGCCAGGCCATCGAGGCCCATGACGGCTGGGCTTGCCAGGGGACCGCGATGCCCTTGGCCTGAACTTTCCCTGGTAAAAACAACTGGTCGGCTATTGCAAACATCGTTTTGCTGGAAGGCCAGACCTGCCCGATGAAGGCAAGATGCGGAAAAAACTGCTCGCCATCTTCTCTCTCTTTCTGTGTGTTTCGTGGAGCGGGCCTGCGACGGCCGGCCCAGTCCTGCCTTATATCGATCAGGGAGCCTGCCCGTTCGAATGCTGCGTGTACGGTATCTGGTCCGCCACGGAGCGAGCCTCGGCTTACCAAGGGCCCGCAGCTGGTGGGCCAGTTCTGTTCAATATTGAGCCGGGGGTGGAGGTGGAGGCAATCGACGGTTTCGTGGTCACCCAAAAGGCGGGCTCGGCCCGGGTGACAAAGAAGACACAATTGGCCTGCCAGTCCGGCGCTGGAAAAGAACTCGACCAACCGGTCCTGCAGCCTGGGAGCCTCGTTGAGATTCTGCATTATCTCGGCGAAGGCTGTTTCCTCGTCTGGCAGGACGGCCGGCCTTGTGTGTCCGGTTTTATGGACAGTTCTGGAGAGCACAGCCCATTTTCTGATTTCCAGCTTCTTCTGCTGCCGGAAACCGAGTGGTGGGTGAGGATCAGAAACCACAAAGGGCAGGCGGGCTGGCTCCTGAACCCGGTTGGTTTCGCAGGCAGCGACGGCTGCGGTTAGGCTGGCGCCCTGGCAAGGAAGAAGGTGGGGGAACAGTGTTGGATAAGTTCAGCCGGGTCCGACTGTTATTTTCCAGCAATTCCCGGTGACCTGCTGCACGGTGACACCGTTTTCGAGAAACCGGCCGATGACCTCGATGTTGGTGCGGGTGTGCAGAGTTGGCTCCAAGGTGAGGAAAGAACCGCCTTGGCCCAGAGCCATGGGCAGAAGGAGCTGGTCGGCGAGATGGCGGCCAACCGGGGCCGGCGAGCCGAGATACTCCTGAACTTCCCGGCAGAGCTCGGACGCCACCCGTTCGGCGGCTTTGCCCTTCTGGCCGAAACCGGTGAACAGCTCCCTGGTCCCATCACTTTCCACCTCGATCTGCAGGACGTTGCCGGGCCCTGCCGATTCGACCCCGCGGGCCGTGGTTTGCAGCGGCATGCCAGACAGTTCCTGGCGGACCGTGGCGAGTTCCCGCTCGGCGATGGAGAGGGGGAGCATGGCCACCAGGGCTTCGGCCCGCAGTGTCGAATCGGCAGGCCCCGGCAACGTCCTGCAGATCGAGGTGGAGAGCGATGGAACCAGGGAGCTGTTCACCGGTTTCGGCCAGAAGGGCAAAGCCGCCGAACGGGTGGCGTCCGAGCTCTGCCGGGAAGTTCGAGAGTATCTCGGCTCGCCGGCCCCGGTTGGCCGCCATCTCGCCGACCAGCTCCTTCTGCCCATGGCTCTGGGCCAAGGCGGTTCTTTCCTCACCTTGGAGCCAACTCTGCACACCC
>JBFHWX010000297.1:0-2296 GCA_041599275.1 Desulfobulbales bacterium
ACTGAGGGCCGAGGACTGAACAGCGTTGGTGGCTGGCAGAAGGCAGTTGCCTCTGCTGCCTACTGCCTTCTGCCAACTTCTCCCTCCCTAAAAATCCTCCGGCGTGAAGGCCACCACCTGGTCGATGCTGGCGGCACCGGTGAAAAGCAGCACCAGGCGGTCGACGCCGAGGGCGATGCCGGCGGCTTCCGGCATGTGGGCGAGGTCACGGAGGAATTGTTCCGGCATGGGGCCGGGGTCTCTGCCTGCCGTGCGGATGGTGTGTTGTTCCGCTTCGAAGCGCAGCCGTTGTTCGGCCGGGTCGGTGAGCTCCGAAAAGCCGTTGGCAAGCTCGATGCCGTTTATATAGAGCTCGAAGCGTTCCACCACCGTCGGGTCGGCGGCGGAGCGGCGGGCCAGGGAGCCCAGCGCCGCCGGGTAGTCGGTGAGAAAGCAGGGCGCCGCCGTGCCCAGGCAGGGCTCCACGTGCTGGCAGAGGATCTCTTCGAAGGAATCGGCTGCCAAGGCTTCCTCCAGGGAAACCGGGGCGAAGCGAGAAAAGGCCTGGGCCACGGTCAGCTCCTGCCAGTCGGCGTCCAGGCGGATGGTTTGGCCGTTTCGGCTGAGCGCGCCGCCCAGGCCGAGGGCTCGGTCGAGGGCGAGAAAAAGAGCCCGGCAGTCGGCCATCAGCGAGCGGTAGTCGGCGTCCGCCCGGTACCATTCGAGCAGCGTGAACTCGGGCAGGTGGCGGTCGCCGCGCTCATGGTCGCGGAACACCCGGCAGAGCTGGTAGATCGCCGGAAGTCCTGCGGCCAGGAGCCGCTTCATGCAGAGCTCCGGCGAGGCCTGCAGAAAACCGCGGGGAGTGGGGACGAGTTCGATGTGGGCTTCCGGGATGGGGGCCGGCTGCAGAACCGGCGTTTCCACCTCCAGGAAGCCCTGGGCGTCGAAAAAAGAGCGGATGGTGCGGAAAATCGCGGCGCGCCGCCGGAGCACAGCCTGGTCGCGGAACATGGCGGCGGCCGCAGGGCGGGGTTATTCCTTCACCCGGGTGATGTACTGGCCGGTGCGGGTGTCGATCTGGATCTTCTGGCCTTCCTCGATAAAGGGCGGCACCTGCAGAACGTAGCCGGTTTCCACGGTCACCGGCTTGGTGTCGGAGCCCGAGGTGTCGCCCTTGACCCAGGGATCGGCGCGGGTGACCGTGAGGTTCACGAAATTCGGCAGGGTCACGCCGATCGGCCGGTCGTTGAAGAGCAGCACGTCGATCTCCATGTTGTCGATCAGGAAGTTGACGTCGTCGCCGATCTGCTCGCGGCTGATCACCATCTGGTCGTAGCTCTTGGTGTCCATGAAGTGGAACTCGTCGGCCTGGGCGTAGAGAAACTGCATGGTGCGCTCGGCCAGGGGCGGCCGCTCGAACTTGTCGTTGGAGCGGAAGGTGCGGTCGAACTGGTTGCCGTTGATCAGGTTGCGGAGCCGGCAGCGGTAGAGGGATTGACCCTTGCCCGGTTTGGAGAACTGAAAGTCGACGAGGATAAAGGGGTCGCCGTCCAGCATGATCTTGAGGCCCTTGCGCAGGTCAGAAGCGGTGTACATTTTGGTATTACTCCGTATAATCGTAGAAATTCGGCTTTCGGGGTCCTGGTTTGCACGGAAACCTGGGATTATAACGGAGGGCGTTTGGATTTTGCAAGGGTAATCTCCCACGCCGGCTCATCGCCACTTCCCGGACCAATCAAGCACGCCGCTGACCGGCGGATGCCGCTGCTTTTTCTTGCCGGGCAGACCACGGGCAACACTGACGACCATGGCGGATCTGTTGGCATTTGCGTTCCCTCATTGCTGGAGTAGTTTTTCCCCTGGCCAAGTTCGCTCGAGCAAGGTGTCTGCGGAACTCCACTCTTTCCTGACTTTTTTCAACAGGGTGCCCAATGAACCACATCCCTCTTCCCCTTCCAAAACCGCTCAATTCATACAGAAATGTTTTTTTCTGTTTCGGCCCTACTTTTTGTTCAATTGCTTCTCTCCTGCTCCTGCTCGTTCTGTGGCCCGGATCGGCGGCCCAAGCCTTTGACTATCCGTACACGGTGGCCAGGGTCAACAAAAACGAGGCCAGTTACGCCACGCCGGAAGAGGCTTACGCGGCGAGCATCTCAGCCCTTCTGCAGCGCGATCTCGCCTGGTATTACGACACCATGACTCCCCAATTGGCTTTCCGGGAGAAATCGTTTTTCCAGGAGCATGGGATTGATCCGCAGAAAAATTTCGAGCTGGTTGATCCGCAAGAAGAAATGATTGTTCTCGAAAACCGTCC
>JBFHWX010000298.1:0-2270 GCA_041599275.1 Desulfobulbales bacterium
AATAACACTTGAAGTTAATTCAGGAACTGGAGCTGCAGCCCATGAAACCACTACCTAAGCCCGCTGTTTCATCAACGCCCTCCATTGCCCAAAACATCTTCTCGCCGCCTGACCAGCTACCCACCCTTTCCCCCAATCCGGTCAGCGTATCCCCTCAACAGGCTCCCAGGGAAATACTGCGCCAGTTGCCGGAATCCTCACCCGCCCCTGCAAACAGCACCACCGCCCACCTGCTGGTTGACACCCTGGCCGATTACGGAGTGAGCCATATCTTCGGGGTTCCCGGCGGCGCCATCGAGGATCTCAACACCGCTCTCTACGAAAGCAGGCGAATTACTCCCATCGTGGCCAAGCACGAAGAGGGTGCTGCCTTCATGGCCGACGGCTTCGCCCGGGTCTCGGGCCGGCTCGGGGTCTGCTGCTCCACCGCCGGCCCCGGCGCTTCCAACCTGATCACCGGCATCGCCACGGCCCACGCCGACAACATCCCGGTACTCGCCCTCACCGGTCAGGTGGCCACCTCGGTGTTCGGCAAGGGAGCGATCCAGGAATCGGGGGCCGAAGGGGTGAACATGACCGGCGTTTTCCGGAATTTCACCAAGTACAGCGGCATGGTGATCAGCGAGCAAAGAGCCTTGTACATGATCCAGAAGGCGGTGCGTCTCGCCACCTCGGGGCCGAGCGGTGCGGTGCATCTCAACCTGCCCACCGACATCATGAAGCGGCGGGTTTGCGCGGAGAACACCAAGCTACGGAGCAGTGAACTGCGGCTCTTCGACCGTAACGGGGTGAAGCGGGCCGCCGCCGCCCTGGCCAAAGCCCGCCGCCCGGTCCTGCTGGCCGGCTGGGGGGTGGTGCTTTCCCGGGGCGCCCGTGAGCTCTTCGAGCTTGCCGAACTGCTGGGCATCCCGGTGGCCACCTCACCCAAGGCCAAGGGCGTTTTTCCCGAATCCCACCCCCTTTCCCTGGGGGTGCTCGGTTTTGCCGGCAGTGGCGTGGCCAAGGAATACATCACCGAAAACGACATCGACGTCCTGGTGGGGGTCGGCACCAGTTTCAACGAGATGATGACCGGCGGCTGGGACGAAAGACTCTCCCCCACCGATCATCTCATCCACATCGATGTCGACGCCGAGGAGATCGGCAAGAACTACGACACCTCCATAGGCCTCTGCGGCGATGCACGCACCGTGCTCAAGGAAATCTGCTTCGCTCTCGAACGTCTCGAGCCTTGCCAGAAGCCCGGGCTCCATTCACGGTCCGCCGCCGAAAAGGAAATCGCCGGGCTGCGGATCAAGCACGTAATGAACGGCCACCGGCAGCCGGCCCGGGAGGGGTTCTATCATCCCATGGACCTGGTGCTCGATCTCCAGAAGAGCTGCTCGCTGGACACCATCTGGTTTGCCGACATCGGCAACATCATGGCCTGGGCCATCCGCCACATGATCATCGACCGGGCCTATTCGTTCTTCGTGCCGCTTGGCTTCGGCTCCATGGGTTATGCGGTGGCGGCGCCGGTGGGCGCCCAGCTCGCCTTTCCCGACCGGCCGATGGTGACCCTGGTGGGAGACGGCGGCTTTCTGATGAACGGCTTCGAGGTGGCCACCGCGGTCAATTACGGGATCCCGGTGGTCTGGGTTGTTTTCAATAACGGCATGCTGGGCATGGTGCACCATGGCCGCAAGCTCTTCAGCACGCCGGTGCCTGAAGGCATACCCTCTTCCTTCCAGCGGGTCGATTTCGCCAAGATCGCCGAAGGACTCGGCGCCCGCGGCATCCGCGTCGATGGCCGAACCCCGGTCAGCCGGGAGCTGATGGAGGATATTTTCGCCTCCGGCCGGCCCACCGTGCTCGACGTACAGATCGACGAGATGGTGGTGCCCCCCATCCACAGCCGGATTAGCACGGTGGACAAGCATTTCCGCTGAAAACCGCGGAGTCCGCGAAAGCTGGCACTTGTTTTCGCGCCCCCTTTTCTGGTACTCTGGCGCTTTTCCTCCGAATGGAGGACAGGAAGACAAAACACTTACTTTGTTCTCCGGCTTTTCTTTCCACTCTATCGGCCGACCGGGCCTCCGACCATGCTGCTTGCCATCGACGTGGGCAATTCCCACACCGTTTTCGGCCTTTTCAGAAACGAAACACTCCTCCACCACTGGCGGATAAAGACCGACCGGGAGCGAACCGCCGACGAGCTGGCCGGCATCTTCCACGGTCTTTTCTCTCTGCGGGGTCTGGCATTCGGAGAGGTAAAATCAGCCATCCTGGCC
>JBFHWX010000299.1:0-2211 GCA_041599275.1 Desulfobulbales bacterium
CCTTCATCAAGGAAGCGATCCGCCGCAACATGACCTATCCGGCGGTGGCCCGCCGCAACGGCTGGCAGGGCAGGGTACTGGTTTCCTTCGTCATCTGCCAGGACGGCCGGGTGGAAGACGTGCGGGTGGAACAAAGCTCGGGCTTTGCCCTGCTCGACCGAAACGCGATCACCACCATCAAGGAAACCGCGCCTTTTCCGCTTCCGCCGGTGCGCGCCACCCTCATCGTACCCATCGACTACGTGCTCGGCTGAGCGGAAAGCAAAAAGGCGGAAACCGATTCTTCTCGGTCTTCCGCCTTTTTTTCCGACTGACGCCCCTTGTCCGGCGGCCAGCCCTCAGGCTTGCTGCACCTTGCGCCAGCCGGCCTCCCGGAGTTTTTCGATACGCTCGATGTTCCAGCGCTGCATGGCCTCGAGGTATTTCTTCTGGTCGTTTTTCAGAAGCGTGATGATCTTCTCCCGCTCACCCTTGATCTCGTCCCGCTCGCCCGGGTACATCTCCTGCCAGGTGGCGAAACCAGAATCGAAGAGGAAAACCGGGCTCACCTCGTCGGCCGCCATCTGCAGCTTCTGGGCGGCGATCATGCGGGCCAGCAGCATGTCGTAGACAATGACCCAGCCGTTGTCCATGAGCATGGTCCGCGGGTCAAAGGCGCTGTCGCCAGGGCAGTCCGGGCAGTAGAGGCCGCTCACCACCTCCGGCAGCATGACGTTGTCTTTCAGGTGAAACTGGATGGAATGTTTGCCACACTGGCAGGTCTGTCGAACGTCGAGGCACATATTCTCTTCTCCCTTCTTGTCTGGGTAAAGACAGCAATGGATAGTAATAATTATCGTTACTGCTTTTATAACCCGCTCCTTTTTTCCCTGCAAGGCTTTTTTTCGGCGACACAGGGACTTTCTGGCTGTCGCCGAGTTGGCCTCCATGGTGTATAGTTTGCCGGCAACGACCTGTTTTTCAACCCGGCCGGACGCCGTAACCCTGCCCTTCTGAAGCGGAAGTCATGGAAACCAGTCTCATCGCCACCCCCTGGTGGGGAACCTTTCCCTATCGGGAAAATGAATCACGCTCCTTCGCCATCGGCCCCCTGCGCTTCATGATCCGCCGCCAGACCCGGGAGTGGCTGATCTTCCGCGACACCTTCGAGGCAGCCGCCGAAGAAAAAATCGCCGCCCGCCACATTACCGGTCCCGGAGCCGAGCACCTGGAGCTGGCGGTTGCCCTGGCCGACCGGCCGGTGGTTTCGCGGCCGGTGGTGCCGCTGGCCATCCACCCGGGCCAGGAAGTGACGGTCTATGTCTCCTCTCCGGTCTGGGTGATGATCGGGGTGGGCGACCCGCCCCGGCCCCTGCAGGAGATCCCCACCCAGAACCTCTCCGACACCTGGTTCGGGCCCTCGACCATGGAAGGCCAGCTCTGCTACGCCTCCACCACCAGTTGCCGGGTGCGGTTGAGTGAGCTGCCGCCCCGGCCGCACCGGGTGATCACCCCCATACTGGTGCGCAACGAGGCCGAAACGCCGCTGCTTCTCGACCGCATCAAGCTGCCGGTACCGCTGCTCTCCATTTACGCCCGCGCCGACGCCAGCCTCTGGACCCAGTCGGTGGTGATGACCAGAAACCGCGAGGAAAACATCGCCGCCCTCAAGATCGCCGATGGGCCGCCGGCGGAATTGGGCGACACCCACCACCTCGGTGGCCCCCGGGAGAAAATGGCCTCCCGCACTCTCATCGACCAGTTGGGCGCCCTGTTCGGCGCTCCGGACAACACGAGGATGTGATTATGGACAGCCTGCTCGCCTGGCTCGAACACCTGCTCGCCGACCCCCGGCTGCTTGCCGGCGGCCGCGCCGCTCTCCTTCTCCTGGCTGGCCTGCTGTCGGCCCGGCTTCTCGGCCGCCTGGCCGGCCGCCTGGCGGCAAAGCGCTTTGCCTCCCACGAAACGCTGCTCATCCGCAAGGGTATCTTCTACAGCCTGACCCTGCTCTTCGGGGTCGCCGCTCTGCACCAACTGGGGTTCGACCTCTCGGTGCTGCTGGGTGCCGCCGGCGTGCTGTCGGTGGCGGTGGGCTTCGCCTCCCAGACCTCGGCCTCGAACCTGATCAGCGGCCTGTTCCTGCTCGTCGAGCGGCCCTTCCAGGTCGGCGACCTGATCCGGGTCGGCGACACCGAGGGCGAGGTGCTGTCGGTCGACCTGCTGTCGGTCAAG
>JBFHWX010000300.1:0-2200 GCA_041599275.1 Desulfobulbales bacterium
CTGTACGACTCCTTACTCCTCCCTTCTCCCATCACCCTTCTCCCTTCTCCCTTCCCCCCCAAACAACGCAGCGATCACCTCTTTGGGCGCGTCGCCCACCAGATCGGCCACCGAGATCACCGCCCGGCCGCTGCGTTCGGCTTTGCGGATGACCCCGGTCTCGGGGAAGCAGGCGATGGGTTTTTCACCCAAGGTGTTTTCCAGAAAGAGGCGGTCCTCGTCATCGGCCACCAGGTTGCCGACGAAGGAAATCTTCGGGATGCGGGCTTCGGTGGCCAATTTTTTTATCTTTTCGGCGGTGCGCACCGAGGATTTCGATGGGATGACCACGATCAGCAGGTGATCGATCCCGGCGATGGTGCCCCGGCCCAGATGTTCGACCCCGGCCTCCATGTCGAGCAGCACCACCTGGCTCGGCCGCAGCAGGAGCTTGGTGAGCATTCTTTTCAGGACATTGTTTTCCGGGCAGGCGCAGCCGCCCTCGGCGGTCTGGATGGCGCCGAGCACCATGAGGCGAAGGCCATCCTTTTCCACCATGAACTTCTCGAGCAGGTCATCGACCTGGGGGTTGATCTGGTAGTAGGGCGAGCCGGCGGTCTTGCCCGAGCGCTCGACGAGCAGTTCCTTCATGTCGGCGATGGGTTTTATCCTTTCGTTCTCGGGCAGACCGATGGTCTGGGCCATGTGGGGGCTCGGGTCGGCGTCGATGAGCAGCACCTCTCGGCCGCGGTTGCGAAGTTCCGCCGCCAGAAGCGCCATGATCGTGGTCTTGCCGACGCCGCCCTTGCCGCTGATTGCTATCTTCATAAAAGTACCTGAGACTTTTTAGAGAAAAATCCTTTCCTGCTTTAGGAGTGGATCGGTTCCGCGCAGGAGGTTCGCCGCCCCACACCGGTTGCGGTTTGCCGAAACAGCTCCAGCAGTCTACCCAGTTGCTCACGGAACCGTCAAACGGAATGTCCGCAGGCTCGCCGGGGAACACCCGGGGCTTTTTTTTCTGCTTGACGCGTTCTTCGAAGAGCACTATTCTTTCGGCTATTTTAATGAACCGCTATTCAGGAAGGAAGAGAACCGGCCTCACCCCCATGAGACCATATACCGTCCCACGCGGGGGCGGAGTTTTTTGTAAAAGTCGCCAGTTGTCGTTTCAACAAGTCAAAATTTGAAGGAGGATTACGTTATGTCTGTTTGTGTAGTTGGTCACGCCAACCCCGATACCGATTCCGTTGCGTCCGCCATCGCCTACGCCCACTACCTGAAGGCCACCGGCACCGATGCCAAGGCCTGCGCCCAGATCGAGGCCGCCAAGCTCAATCCGGAGAGCAAGCTGGTGCTCGACCGCTTCGGCCTGGCCGCTCCCGAGACCCTGATGGATGCAGAGGGCAAGGACGTGGCGCTGGTCGACTTCTCCGACATCGCCCAGGCCCCGGCCAACATCACCAAGGCCAACGTGGTGGCCATCGTCGACCACCACAAGATCGGCGACATCACCACCAACGGCCCGATCTTCTTCTACGCCAAGCCGGTGGGCTGCACCTGCACCGTGCTCCTCGAGATGTTCCAGACCAACAAAGTGGAGCTTCCGAAGAACATCGCCTCCGCCATGATGGCCGCCATCCTGAGCGACACCGTGAACTTCAAGAGCCCCACCTGCACCGACGCCGACAAGGCCGCCGTGGCAGACCTCCAGAAGATCACCGGCATCGCCGACAAGGACGCCCTGTTCATGGACATGCTGAAGGCTAAGAGCTCCATCGACGGCATCGCCATCAAGGACCTGCTCTACCGCGACTACAAGGACTTCGACATGAACGGCAAGAAGGTGGGCATCGGCCAGCTCGAGCTCGCTTCCGTCGATCAGGCCGCATCCGTGCGCGCCGATCTCGTCAAGGCCCTCCAGGATGTCAAATCCGAAGGCCGCCACTCGGTGCTCTTCATGCTCACCGACGTGGTCAAGGAAGGCACCGATCTGCTGGTGGTCTCCGACGACACCGCCCTCATCGAGAAGGCTTTCAACGCCAAGATGAGCGGTGACTCCATGTGGGTCAACGGCATGATGAGCCGCAAGAAGCAGACCGTACCGCCGCTGCAGAAGGCGTTTGGTTGCTAATTCGTTTATAAGTACCAAACAAGAAAGCCCCGGCCGTTTGGTCGGGGCTTTCTTGTTTGGTCGCTCGCCTTTCGACTGTAAGCGAGTCAA
>JBFHWX010000301.1:0-2161 GCA_041599275.1 Desulfobulbales bacterium
CACCGGCACCGGCCTCTTTCGCGCTCCTCGCCTGCTGGACTCGCCACGGCAGGGTTCCCGCCACCGGCGCGGTTGCCGCCATCACATCCGCAACCAAATGTCGTGAAACCGGCCTCTGTCTTCGAACAGAAGTTTTTCCGGTTCCCGATCCTTTCAAGGCAGCGCTCACTCCCGCGCCCCCGTCTCTTCCACGGTCGTGCCGATGCAGGCGGCCCGGTCCTTCCTTTTCCTTTCTTCCGCGCCTCTTTTCCCCACAAGCCCTTCCGGGGTGGCGCAATGGAGAAGATCATGAAAAAATCGACTTTCTTATCACTTTCCCTTGCTCTCAGCCTCGCGTTCCTTCTGTTCACCTCCCGGACCTCCCCGGCCCAGGTAGACGAGCCCTTCCCGTTCTGCAGCGATACCAGCCAATACTGCCAGAAAAAGGTGGCCCAGGTGCCAATCCCCTGGCAGTTCTGGGGAGTGATGTTTGATCCGCAGACCGAAATGCCGGTGGTCATCGACCGCATCCGTATTTCTCCTACCTGGCTCGAACCGCCCCCGGGTCTGCCGCCGGGCGAGGGCCCTATCCTGGTGCGGCGAATGGTGGCCACCAGTCCGGTGGTGCTGCCACTGCAACTGTTGAACTGGGATTTTGCAAGCGATATGCCGCCACTGGATCTCAACTGGCGGAGGCTGGACCCTGAACCCGTCGAGCTGTTGCCCGGCCGCGATCTGGAAATCGGTATACCCCTGGAAGGTTGGGAAGCGGCAGTGCTGGTCGCCTACGAAGTGCTGAACGGCAACGGCGAGGTGGTGGCCCATTTCCTCAACCAGGCGGTGCTGGAAATGAACGAACCGCTGGTGACCGCTCAGCTCCAGCCCATTATCCTGCGGATCATGGTCAACTTCGATGTCCACAACACCACCCGTTACCAGGTCACCAACTTCGAGTTGGACTTCCACGGCCTCGATATAGGCTGTGCCGACGTGGTGGATGCCATCGGTTTCGTGGCCGGTCACGGCATGCCGCCGCAGCCGGTGCCTTTCACGCCGTGGGGCGCCAACCCGGAATACCCGCTGGTGGTCCGGCCCATCGACGGCGGCACCGAGGTGAAATGGGTGCAACCCGACAGACCTCTCGGGTTCTGTGATTGGCTGCATGTCGGCCTGGTCTTTGACTGCACCGGTTTCGACTGTTTCAACAACCCGGAGAACCCGACCCTGCGCGCCACGGTCCAGGGCTACTGGACGATCCTCGAGGAGCCCGTCTGCGAACCGCGCACCCAGGGATTCTGGAAGCGGATCTGCGCCGGTGCCACCGAGAGAAAGAGAATGCATCCGGAAACGCCGCCGGATTTCGATACCCGCATGTGCCGGATGCTGATGGCGGTGGATGGTTCCGATCCCTGCGCCCGGGCCCGCTCCCAGCTTGCGGCCCTGCTCTACAACGTAAAGTATGGTTACCTTTCCGAGTGTTGCGTGCTGAGCGAGCAGTACCGCTCCATGACCGTGGCCATGGCCGTGGAACGGGTCGAAATGATGCTCGCCCGCGGCCTGTGCAAGGAGGCGGCCGACCTGGCCGAGGCGATCAACTCGGGCATGGCGCTGAGCTCGGCCCCCCGCTGAGGAAGCGGCAAGCCTTCTACCGTATCTGTTCGTAAACCCAACGCTCCAGGCCGCCCCAGAGTTGCGGCGGCCTGGAGCGAAGAGCGGGACAGCCCGCAGCAAAGCGGCTATGCTTAGGGAAAGAGCGCACCCGCCGGGCCCCGGTGGCATTGCCGTGGGGTGCGGTTTTCGGAGAATTTTCCCAAGGAAAGCTCGATGCTGCCCATCCACCAACTGCTGAGCCGCATCCGCTGGGATCCGGAGTACGGCCGCGCCTCTTTCGAGATCGGCTATCTCGACCGGGTGGGGGAGCGGATCGTACGGCTGCCGTTTTCGGAAATCGTCTTCCAGGAAGGCGACCGGTTTCGCTTCTTCTGCACCGACAGCGAGGGGATTGGCCGCGCCATTCCCCTGCACCGGGTGCGCCGGCTGTGGCGAAACGGCAAGCTCATCTGGAGCCGGGACCCGGGAGACGAAGCCGGGGAGGGGAGCGAATGAACGGCTCCTGGTACGGCTTCGGGGCGGACCTGCTGCTCGTCGTCCATTTCCTCTTCATCCTCTTCGTCATCGCCGG
>JBFHWX010000302.1:0-1996 GCA_041599275.1 Desulfobulbales bacterium
TACCATTTTCGATTGGCAGACCTGCAACCCGTTCACCTGGGTCACTCTGCACGACGGTGTGCTGTCGCTGGACATGCCCGGCGAAGGGGCCAACGGCAGCAGCCATTACCTGGGCTGGTACGCCGACGACGGACCGCAGGACGCCAACGCTCTGACCATCAAGATAGACGCGGAGCTTCTCGGCGGCGTCGATTTCTTCATCAACTGGCTCGAGCTCTTCATCCGCGACGAGCACGGCAACCGGGTCAGCCTGGTACTGGCCTGGAACCCGGACGATCCCTACGCCGTCAAACCCTACCCCGGCTTCTACTTCATCGGCGACAACAACGGCGAGCCACAAACCATCACCCTCTTTGACAAGGGCATCACCGGCAGGATAACGGTGCTGGAGTTTTTCGGCTACGCCGGCGCTCGCGGCGGCCAGAAGACCCTGAGATACGACCTGGATTACATCGATCTGCACAAGTGGCCCCTGGACGCGCCGCATCTCTAGTGGCCTTGTGCGGTTAATCGTGGCCGGAAATTGTTGAGGAATCGTGGTGCTTCGCAAGGCGCGAAAACGATGGCATAGCAGCGCTATGTCGAGTTTTTCGCAACACAGCGAGGGGCCGCGAGGACCAACAATTATGAGACAGGATTAACCAAACAAGGCCACTAGGTGCCAGCCGGAATATGCAATCCCCCCATCTGGCGGTGGCTTATCACGCAACGGCAACCTGCTGCTGCCCCTGCTCGCATTTTCCCTTTACACCGCGCTCATGGCCATCGGCGGGCATGATGGAGCAGGCGGAGAATCTGGATGACGCCCTGCCGGCTCCAGTAGACCACGATGAAGGGGGTGCCGGAAACCACCAGTTCCCGCGTACCGCCGACTCGACCCGGTCTGCCCATATTGGGCTGTTCCGGCAGGTACTCCACCGCTTCGCGAACCCGCTCGGCCATGCGGGCGGCGGCGGCAGGTTCGTTCTGGACGATGAACTCCCCCGCATCCTGCAGGTCCCGCAGGGCTGGGAGAGTCCACTCAAGTCTTGGCATTTCGGCCCCAATTCTTCAGGATGGCCAAGGCCTGGGCATGGCTTTTGACCTCGCCCCGCTCCGCTGCGGCCATGCCGTCCTTGATTGCCGCCACCTGCCATTCCTGGAGATCGACAAATTCCTCAATAGCCTGGGCCGCCAGGTACGACTTGGAGCGGTGGGTCTCCTTGGCCAGCGCCTCCAAGCGTTGCGCCACCCCCTCCGGGACACGGGCGGAAATCAGGATCGTTCCACTCATACACTCCACCATTTTCATGTTGTTTACATTCGCATCATTTTTGATGATAGAATAGGGTGACAAAAAAAACAATGTGCATGGGACGGCGAGGCGTGGCCCGGGAGAGAATATTTGTGTTTTTTGGGCGATGAACCTCGATCGGCCCTGAAAAGGCCTCTCCCGCCGCGACACACTCGGTGTCTGCGGCTTACCGGCGACGCCATCAAAGAGGAGACGCTGCAACCGGTCGACGTTGGGCGGATGTCCCGGGTTACCCCCCACGCCTCCCCAAGGAGCACCTGTCATGAAAAACCTGCTGTTTCTCCTCCCGGCTCTGCTCTGCTGCCTCTTTCTGACTTCCTGCGCCGACAACACCGCAGGAGCCGGCGGCCCGTACTACCACAAACCCGCTTATCAGGGCCGGATCCTCGACGCCGAGACCAAGGAACCCCTCGAAGGCGTGGTGGTGGTGACCCTGCACTGGAAACGCCAAAATATCGGTGGCCCGGCAGGGCCCGACTCAGAAATCTTCAAGGTCTTCGAGACAGTGACCGACAGCAGGGGAGAGTTTTCTTTTCCGCCCTATACCGAAATGATCTCCCTGTTCGAGAGCAGTGAAGGCACTGATTTCATCATCTACAAGCCGGGATATGCGAGTTATCCAAGTTTCCGGTCACGGATATACCCTTTCAAGTTTCTGGCGTGCAGCCCAAGCTTTTTCTTCTCGCAGGAACTGGGGAGTAA
>JBFHWX010000303.1:0-1937 GCA_041599275.1 Desulfobulbales bacterium
AGCTGGTCCACGTCGTAGAGCGGCACACCGAGCCGGGTGTGCATGCGGCGCGCCTCCTCGAGGCCCATTTCGAGAAGCTTGGCGTTCACCAGTTCGCGGATGAGAGGGCCGGTCACCGTGCGCACCCGGCCGCTCTTGATGGTCTCCTCCACCTCGAGGCTGATCCGCACCGCCGTGTCGGGATCGATATAGGTCTCCCGCAAAAGGGCATCGACGATCCGCTGCCGGTCCCAGCCGGTCATGTCTTCCTGGGAGGTGCGGACAAAGAGCGCCAGGTCGGTGGCAGCGCTCTCGCTCTGCCCCCTTCGGCTGTTTTCCTTGTCAACTTTTCGCCCCCGGCCGTCCATCTGCATGACCACGCCCATGCCCTCATCCCCTGTCTGTAGACCATTGATCCTGCGTTGCACAAACCACGACATGTAGTCGTGGCAAAAGAGGTACTATACAACATGTAGTACGTCAACGGATTTTTTAGCGGCTGCTCCTGACACCGAAAGCACCACGATTTTCCTTCGTTTTTCCCTGGCGATTCGCTTCGCTTTCCGGTTACAATGCTCGGTTGCATTATAAAGACGACAGACCTGCCCGCTGGCCGGGGCAGCCAGACCATTCCAAGGAGAAACTCCATGCTCGATTTTCTGCGGCGCAAGGCGCAATCCACCCTCATCCAGGCAACGGTGATCATCATCGCCGTGGTCTTCATCTTCTGGGGGGTCGGGACGAACAACAGAAGCGGTGCCAACTATGCCGCCGAGGTGAACGGCGAGCCCATCACCTTCCAGGAATACCAGCGGGCTTACGACCAGGTGATAACCCAGTACCGGAGCCAGTTCGGCGGCACGATCCCGGAGGAGCTGTTCAAGAGCCTCGGGCTCAAGGAACAAGTGCTCGACCAGTTGATCAACGCCGCGCTTCTCCGCCAGGGCGCCGCCGAGGCGGGGCTGCTGGTGAGCAACCAGGAGATCGGCGAAACCATCCAGGGGATGGAGGCCTTCAAGCTGAACGGCGCCTTCAACATGGACCAGTACAAGACGGTGCTCTCCCAGAGCCGCATGTCGCCGGCGGTGTTCGAGGCCTCTTTGCGCCACGACCTGCTGAACGGCCGGCTGCGGGACTCTTTCTCCCGCATCGCCAAGGGTAGCCCTTCGGCCAGCCGGGCCCTTTTTCTGTACGAAAACGAAAAAAGAAATTTTCTCTACGGCGCGGTGTTGGCCGATTCCTTCCGGTCGGAAAGTACCCCCACCGATGAGGAACTCGCCGCCTACTACGAGACCAACAAAGAGCGCTACAAGACCGAAGCGAAGATAAAGCTCAAGTATCTGTTTTTCGATCAGGCTGCCGCCCCGGAGATCACCGAGGAGCAGGTGTCCCGCTTTTACGAGGAAAACCTCCTGCGTTTCACCCGCCAGGAACAGCGTTCGGCCCGCCACATCCTGATCCGCACCGGCGCCGGCGACACCCCGGAACAGATCGAAGAAAAACGGGCCCGGGCCCAGGCCCTTGCCGAGCGGGCCCGGACCGGCGAAGATTTTTCAGCCATGGCCAAAAAAGAATCCGAGGACGGTTCCGCCTCCCAGGGCGGCGACCTGGGTTTCTTCGGACGCGGCATGATGGTCCCGCCCTTCGAAGAGGTGGTCTTCGGCATGAAAGAAGGCGAAGTGAGCGATGTGGTGCGGACCGATTTCGGCTTCCACGTCATCAAGCTCGAAAAGATTGAGCCCGAAGCGGTCACGCCGCTGGCAGAAGCCGCCGCCGGCATCAGGGACACCCTCGTAAAGGAAGAGGCCAAGCGAGCCGGCTTCCAGCGGGCCAGTGAAGCCTACGAGCAGATCATCCTGGCCGGCAGCCTCGAAAAATACAGCGAGGCCAGCGGCGCCCAACTGCAAGAAAGCGATTTTTTCAGCCGCCGGGAACCGGGCGCCGGCCTCGCAGACCCC
>JBFHWX010000304.1:0-1917 GCA_041599275.1 Desulfobulbales bacterium
CCCCTCTATGAAGAGCGCAACCACTTTGTAGCCCACTTTCGTGCTACGGTTCCAGGAGCCGTGCTGGGCCACCAGGAGCTGGTTGCGGTATTTTTCAGGAAACATTTTCCCGGTGTAGAACTCGGCACCCAGCGGCGCCACATGGGCCTGGAACTCGTGGGCCGGCGCGGTTTTGTCGATCTCTTTTCCACTGTCACCGTATTCGGGGTCGCGGACACTTTTGCCGTGCAGGTAGGGGTAACCGAAATGAAGGCCCGGCGTCGGCGCCACGTTCAGCTCGTCGGGAGGCAGGTCGTCGCCCAGCCAGTCGCGGCCGTTGTCGGTGAACCACAGGTCTTTTGTAACCGGGTGCCAGTCGAAGCCCACCGTATTGCGGATGCCCCGGGCGAAAACCTCACGGCCCGAGCCGTCGGCCTTCATCCGCAGAAGCGAGGCATAGGGCGGCTCCGGCTCGCAGATGTTGCAGGGCGCCCCCACCGGCACGTAGAGCAGTCCGTCGGGCCCGAAGGCGATGAACTTCCAGCCGTGGCCCCGGTCGGTGGGCAGATCGTCGTACACCACCTGCGGCGGCAAAGGGTCGTCCAGCCGGTTTTCGATATCTTCAAAGCGCAGCAACCGGTTGACCTCCGCCACGAAAAGCGCGCCGTCCTTGAAGGCCACGCCGTTGGGCATGTTGAGGCCCGAGGCGATGACAACCGTGCGGTCGGCCCGGCCGTCGGCGTCGGTGTCCCGCAACGCATGCACCATGCCCGCCTTGCGGGTGCCGACGAACAGGGTGCCGGATGGCGAAAGCGCCAGGGAGCGGGCATCATCGATTTCGGCGAAGACTTCGATGTGAAAACCCGGCGGCAGGCGGATGTCGTCGAGTTCCACGGCCGGGGCGCAGCCACTCTCGAGGAGCAGGCCGGCGAACAGAGACACGAGGATAGGAACAGGGTGGCGAGGCATGG
The DNA here is from genome assembly GCA_041599275.1 of Desulfobulbales bacterium. GTDB lineage: Bacteria > Desulfobacterota > Desulfobulbia > Desulfobulbales > BM004 > JBFHWX01. The sequence goes on from JBFHWX010000304.1 coordinate 951, forward strand.
CTTTGTCTCCAGTTGCTTTGGTGGAGCGGTTGCGGCGGTGAAAGAAGCATTGTTTTCAGAAATACACCCCGGCAAGCACTCTTGGCAACAGCTCTTTGCAAGGCGTTGAGAGAACGATGTTTTCGCTGCGTCATCCTGGCAGTTTCCTGGCATTCTTTGTTGTTGCGATTAGAAAAAAGCTGTGTTCTAAAAACAGGGTTGGGGTTTTCTCTTTCCTCTCACTTGTATATCAACGGACTGAAATGATGAAAAAATTTTCTTGGCTTCTGCTTGCCGCTTGCCTTTCGGCCTGCACCGCCGCCGTCGACCAGCGCCACCTTGCCGCCGACCGTTCTCCCGATGCCGTGGACTCCGGCGCCACTCAAAGCGAGGAGGGCGACGGCCAGTTTCAGTATCTGGTGGGCAGGGCCGCCATGGGCAGCAAGGGGAGCCCGGCGGACTACGACCTGGCCGTCGACAGCCTCAGCCAGGCGAAGGACTCCGGCCACCCCTCCGCACCGGGTGATCTCGGCACCATCTATGCCCGTGGCCAGGGGGTGGAGCAGGACCTCGAGAAGGCGGCGGCTCTTTACCGCGAAGCCGCCCTGCGGGGCGATGACATGGGCCAGGCCAATCTCTGCTTTGCCTACCTCAACGGCCGCGGCGTGCCGCTGGATTACCAGGAGGCTCGGCAGTGGTGCGAGGTCTCGGCGGAGCAGGGCAACCCCTATGCAATGGCTCACCTTGGCGACATGTTTTTCCTGGGCCTCGTGGGGGAACGGGACCTCAAGCAAGCGGTGGCCTGGTTCGAAAGAGCGGCGCTCCTCGGCCTGCAGGGTGCCAAGAACCGCCTCGGTGTTGTCCATGAGCAGGGGGTGGATGGCAGGCCCGATTATGACAAGGCCATGTACTGGTACCACGATGCCTTCCGGAACGGCGACCCGAAGGGGGCCAAAAAGATGGTCGAATTGCTCGAGCGCGGCAAGGC
>JBFHWX010000305.1:0-1821 GCA_041599275.1 Desulfobulbales bacterium
GGCGCCCGGGAGACCATCCTCATGGCCACCCATCTGGTCATGGCCGGCAACAGCCGGGAGAAGATGGAAAAGGCCGGGATCCGCAAAATCATCGGCGCCGACACCTTTCCCGGCGCCGAGAGCGACGGACTGCTCGACGTCTACTCGGTGGCTCCCCTGGTGGCCAGAGTGCTCAGGAAGCACCTGCACCTGGCACCGTCGTAAGCGTCGGCTATGCCCGCCCGAAGGTCTCCTCGATCCAGGAACCGAATTTTTCGTTGACCGCACCCCAGGTCTGGTAGGAGATCTCCGGCAGCCTGCCGCCCCAGATCTCCTCGGCCTCCCGAAAACCCTGCTCGAGCCCCTTGCGGACCTGGTCGAGCCGCTCTGGATCGTCCCCCACCATGGAGACGGCAAACCGGAAGATACGCTCCGAGGTCTGCTCGACCCCGAAGTAGCCGTCTTCGGCCACCAGGGCCTGGGCCTCTTCCTGACTGAGGCTGGTGAGATCGATCTCACCGTCGCCGGTGGCGATCTTCACCGCAATGCCCTGTTCCTGCAGAAGAGCGATGACTCTCTCACGCAACTGCTGGTAGAGCTTGTCAATCCCCACCTCCCGCAGGGAGGCGTCGTAGAGCCTCGGGTTTTGCCGCCCGCTGCCAAGGGTTACCCGGTCGCCTGCGGTCTTGGGCTCGGAAGAGACGGTGGCCGCCCCCTGCTTTCTGAGAGATTTCTCGAGAAGCACCTGGGTTTCCAGCCGGAACATTTCGAGATGCTTGGAGTCGATTCCGCTCACCATGATTTCCTCCTCTGCTGGAAGTGAACACACCACATACTGCACGCTTCAGTATACCAGATCGCGTCCAGTGTGGCATCTTCTCGTTTTTCCGTCAAAGAGAGCCCGAAACCGGCCAGAAGGCAGCCTGCTCAGCCCACCCTTTCACTGTCCACGGCGGGAATGGCGAGATAAAAAAGCCTTTTCAGTTCCCGCCGGCCGCGGGTGACCGTGTCGAGGATGAGCCCGGCTGCGAGACTGAGGAAGCCAAGGAGCATGGTGCCGGTGGCCAGGATGGCGGTGGGGAAGCGGGGCACCAGACCGGTTTCGAGGTAGGTGGCGACGACCGGCAGGGCAAGGCCCAGCGAAAGGCCGGCGAGCAGCAGAAAGGCGAGGCCGAAGAAGAGCAGAGGCCGCTCCTCGCGGAAAAGCGAGAAGATCATACGCAGGATGCGGAAGCCGTCCCGGTAAGTATGCAGCTTGCTCTCCGAACCCGCCGGCCGCGACCGGTAGGGCGTGGACACTTCGGCAATCGGCATCCGCAACTCGAGGGCATGGACGGTGAGCTCGGTCTCGGTCTCGAACCCCTTGGCAAGCGCCGGAAACGATTTGACGTAACGCCTCGAAAAAACGCGGTACCCAGAAAGCATATCAGTGAAGCTTCGCCCGAAGAGAAGCCCCACGCAACGGGTGAGTACAAAATTCCCCAACTGGTGCCCGGCCCGGAAGGCCTCCTTCTCGAAGGCGCCAAACCGGGTGCCGACCACCATGTCGAGCTGGTCGGAAAGCAGGCGCTCGATCATCGCCGGGGCGCTTGCCGCGTCATACGTGTCGTCTCCATCCACCAGCACGTAGAGATCGGCCTCGATGTCGGCGAACATCCGCCGCACCACGTTGCCCTTGCCCTGGTGGCGCACGTTTCGCACCACGGCGGCAGCGCGGGCGGCGCGGGCCGACGTCTCGTCCTTCGAGTTGTTGTCGTAGACGAAGACCGTGGCCTGGGGAAGCACGGCCTGAAAGTCGCGGACCACCCGTTCGATGGTCAGTTCTTCGTTGTAGCAGGGCAC